>JAIXVE010000265.1 GCA_027483175.1 Verrucomicrobiaceae bacterium
GCAACTGCCTGAGATTCAGTGGGTATGATTGACGGGGCGCGACATCCGTGGCAACTGGGCAGGCGAGGGGTTCCTGCGGGGTCGGGCCAGCTAACTCGCTAGCGCTCGTCGACGCTGGGGGGCGGCGTGGGAAAATGGATTCGTGTGGGTGGGGTGGAGGGCGAATGGTGGAAGTGAGGGTGGCGGAGTGGTGGAATTGTGGGCGATTGGTATGCGGCGTTCCTTCAGAACGCGGGGTGTGGGGTGGTGAGGAACCCAGAGCGGTGCTCTGGGCTGGGATACGGTGTCCCTTTGGGACACGGGGGAGGTGTGTTGCGAGAGGTGGGAACCGGGGGTGCCTACGGGACGGGGGCGAGTGGGGAGGAGGGGGTGTATGGGGTTTGCGCCTTCAGGGTCACGCTAACTCGCTAGCGCTCGTTGACGCTCGGGGGCTTTGTGACGAGTCGAATTCGCGGGGGTTGGGGATGAGGCGACTAGGATTCTACCATGACGAAATGTCATAGTAAAGGGTACCGTCCTTGTATGCAAGAATGCGGCGACTGCCTCCTGATTCGTAGCGGTAATAGGCACCCCGGTATGAATCAGGGGGCGTCCACCACGCTTCACTGCAGCTCTCCCAACCAGGGCATTCCCGCGGCAAGGTATCGCCAATGACAGGCTGAAGGCCTTGTTGCCGGGCATAATTGTGGAACGCATCCGGCGTGCATCTGGCGGTGATTAACCGGGCGAAATCTCCGGTGAATCCTGCATCGTCGTAGTGCTCATGGATATCCGATGCAGTGAAGATCAATGGTCGTATCGGGCCGACCCACCATGCTAGCCCAATCAGGCAGAGGATGACTGTGGCTGCTATAGAAAGCCTGCGGATCCAGCGGCGTGCGAAGGATGGAGGATTATCTGTCATCGGAGGGTGCCGGGAGCGTTGAGATGGCGGAATATCCGGTTCAGGATGTCATTGGGTCGGGTGGTTCGGGCAAGACTCTATCCAGCATGTTGTGCTCACAAGTGAACGCCCCTCCGCGCTCGAAGAAGGCGATGAGATTGTCGTAAGGGTTTGGAGATGCGGCCTGACCTGCGATGTGCTCACGCATCTGGACGGGAAGGCCTTCACACAGCACAAAGCCGAGTGCAGCGGGAACGACATGCCAACGGCTTCGCCATTTGTACGCCTCGAAAAGATCATGTGTGCACCAATGCTCGACACTCTGAGGCAGGGCTGCCGATCCGCCAGCCAATCGGGGGACAAAGTCGAATAGTCCACTGAGCTGATGATAAAATGCTCCCTCCAGTTCATGCCTCCGGCATATCGAACTCGCAGTGGCGGCGTAATCGAAGAACAGGGTGTAAGTGGTTTCGTCGAAGGTTCCCTTGCCGGTGGTCGTCCAGTCAATCGTTCTGAGTCGATCAAAAGCTTCTGCCTGGGATTCGGTCATAGGGCGACACGTTGGGGTTTGGGCGGGTTGGTTATTTCTGGACAGTATCGGGTGATGTATTCGTTTTCAATCGGGGCGTGGCGGCGAGTTGCGGAAGCTTGGAGCTGCGGGGAATTCAATGGAGGTGGTTGAAAGGAGGGCGTGAGATTCGGGTCGAGTTGGCAGGAATGGGTTCATGCGGTATCAGGGCCCTGCTAACTCGCTAGCGCTCGTCGACGCTGGGGGGCATCATGGGGAGAGGGGCTTGTGGGGAGAGCGGGTAGGCGTGCTCCGCTCGCAGAGAGATCTGTGATGCTCCCAGCAGTCCGGAGCCTGCGGCGGGCTGGTGGGGAGAGAGCGCGTTGGGAGAGTGCGAGTACAGAGCCTCGCGTGCCCGGTGCTTGTTCGGAGAGGTAAGCGGCGGGACGCCACTTCCACTTTGAGGGCTGTGATGCTACCAGCAGTCCGGAGCCTGCGGCGCTCTTGTTGGGAGGGAGCGCGTAGGGCGAGCGCGAGTACAGAGCCTCGCGTGCGAGGTGCTTGGTCGGAGAGGGCTTGCAGGCGCACTCCGTGCGCGAGAGAGAGCTGTAATGCTGACAGCAGTCCACAGCCTTCGGCTGCTTGTTCGGAGGGGGGACGGGAAGCGATTGCGTGGAGGGGGAAGTGGTGGTGAGCTTGGGGGAGATGAAGATGCACCGACAGTTAGCAGAGGCCGCGGCGGCGGTGGTTGAGGCCGTGTTTGTGGGGCGGGGTGTGCTGGATCATGCGTTGGGGAAGGTGCTGGGGGGGAATCCGAGGTGGGGGAAGCGGGATCGGGGGTTTGTGGCGGGGACGGTGTTTGAGGTGGTGCGGTGGCGTCGGGCGCTGGGGTTTGTGGCTGGCAGTGAGGAGGTGCGGGCGTTGTGTGCGGCGCAATGGGTGCGGGACGGGTATGAATTGCCGGACTGGTGGGAGTATCGCGGGTTGGGAGTGGAGGGGATGAGGGATCGGGAGCGGGAGCTGGGTGGGCAGCGTCGGGCGGTGAGGGAATCGGTACCGGACTGGCTGGATGAGGTGGCGGGGGGAGAGCTGGGGGAAGCGTGGGATCGGGAGCTGGCGGCGTTGAATGGACGGGCGGCGGTGTTTTTGCGGGTGAATCGGTTGAAGGGGACGCGTGAGGAGACGGTGGGGTGGCTAGCGGGTCACGGCGTGGAGGCGAGCGAGGTGCCTGGGGTGGAGGATGCACTGGTGCTGGGGAGCGGGAAAGTGCTGCCGAAGGCGTTGCTGGGTGAGGGTCGGGTGGAGATTCAGGATGCGGGGTCGCAACTGGTGGGGCCGATGGTGGATCCGCAGCCGGGGGAGCTGGTGATTGATGCTTGTGCGGGGGCGGGGGGGAAGACCCTGCATCTGGCGGCGTTGAGTGGGGGGCGGGCGAAGCTGGTGGCGATGGATGTGGTGCCAGGGAAGCTGGAGGAATTGAGGCGCCGGGCGGAACGGGCGGGTGTCAGGGGGATCCGGACGGAAGTGATTGGGTCGGGGACCGTGGCTGGATGGTTGGGGAAGGCGGATCGCGTGCTGATTGATGCGCCGTGTTCCGGGTTAGGGACCTTGAAGCGGCAGCCGGATTTGAAGTGGCGGCTGAGCGTGGAGAGACTGGAGGAATTGCGGGCGTTGCAGCGGCGGATCCTGAGGGAGTATGCCGGGATGGTGCGGGTGGGTGGACGGGTGGTGTATGCGACGTGTTCGGTGCTGCCGTCGGAGAACCGGGGGGTGGCGGCGAGTTTGTCAGGGCCGGGAGAATTTACGCTAGGAGAAGAGCGCGTGGTGTCGCCGGCGGCGACGGGATTTGACGGATTCTACGCGGCGGTGCTGGAGCGCCGGGCGTGAGGGGCGGTCAGGCGGGACGGGCCTGCCATTTACGGAAGTAGCAGCCGGGAGTGGTGTCTGCGTAGACCCCGAGTTCGTGGAGGAGCGTCCAGAGGGCGTCGTAGTCCATGTCCTGGGGGAGACCGCCTGGGATTGACTGATGGCGGTGGCAGGTGAAGCAGATTTCCATGCAGGCGACGGGCTTGCCTGCGGAGGAGAAGAGGAAGGCGTGGTGAGGGACGTAGCAGGCGGTGTGGCCTTTGCGTTTCACCTGACGGCTTCCGGCCGCGAGCAGACGGTCGGTCTGCCCGCGGCTGAGGAGGACGCCGGAACCGTTGAGGATACCGGAATGGAGCGAGCCGTCGGGACGGAGGAATGATTTGTCCCGATCGGCTTCGCAGGCATAGACGAACGCGTGGACGGCATCGAACGTCACGCCTGGCCATGTCGCGGGTGCGACGGAGGGGACTGCGCGGCAGCCGACGGCGGCGGCTGCGGAAGTCAGGGCGAGGCGAGAGAACGAGCGGCGCTTCACGCGGCGATTACATGTGGTCGATGATGTTCTGACCGAAGGCGGAGCACTTGATTTCGGTGGCACCGTCCATGAGGCGGGCGAAGTCATAAGTGACCTTGCGGCTGCCGATGGCACCGTTGAGGCCTTTGACGATGAGGTCGGCGGCTTCGGTCCAGCCCATGTAGCGGAGCATCATTTCGCCGCTGAGGACGACCGAGCCTGGGTTGACGACGTCCTTGTCGGCGTATTTCGGGGCGGTGCCGTGGGTGGCTTCGAAGATGGCGTGGCCGGTGAGGTAGTTGATGTTGCCGCCTGGGGCGATGCCGATGCCGCCGACCTGGGCTGCGAGGGCGTCGCTGAGGTAGTCGCCGTTGAGGTTGAGGGTGGCGATGACATCGAAGTCGCCGGGGCGGGTGAGGACCTGCTGGAGGGTGATGTCGGCGATGGCGTCCTTGATGACGATGCCTGCGCCGGGTTTGCCATCGGGGATGCGGCACCATGGGCCGCCGTCGATTTCGACCGCACCGAATTCGGATTTGGCGAGGTCGTAGCCCCAGTCACGGAAAGCGCCTTCGGTGAACTTCATGATGTTCCCCTTGTGGACGAAGGTGACGGATTTGCGGCCATTGGTGATGGCGTACTGGATGGCGGAGCGGATGAGACGCTCGGTGCCTGGGCCGGAGACTGGCTTGATGCCGATACCGACGAGGTTAGGGGCTTCTGCGCCGTAGCGGATTTTGGAGAATTCCTTGGGGAAGTTGGCTTTGAGGAATTCGAGGGTTTTGGTGGCGGCTTCGCCACCGGCCTGGAAGTCGATCCCGGCGTAGATGTCCTCGGTATTTTCGCGGAAGATGACCATGTCGACCTTTTCCGGGTGTTTGACCGGGGAGGGGACGCCGGTGAAGTACTGGACGGGGCGGAGGCAGACGTAGAGGTCGAGCATCTGGCGGAGGGCGACGTTCAGGGAACGGATGCCGCCGCCGACTGGGGTGGTGAGGGGGCCTTTGATGCCGACGAGGAATTCCTTGAAGGCCTCGACGGTGTCGTCGGGGAGCCAGTTATTGAAGCGTTTGAAGCTTTCCTCGCCCGCGAAGACCTCCATCCAGGAGATTTTGCGGGAACCTTGGTAGGCTTTTTCGACGGCGGCGTCGAAGACGCGGACAGAGGAGGCCCAGATGTCAGGGCCCGTGCCGTCGCCGCGGATGAAGGGGACGATGGGGTTGGCCGGGACGGTGAGGTTGCCGCCGCTGATGGTGATTTTCTCGCCGGAGGGGACGGAGCAGGTGGTATAGGCCATGGCTGGGGTCGTAGGATTCAGGTTGGTAAAGCGGGGCGATTAAGCAGAGCTGAGCCGGAAGTCCACCGGTATTCGCGGGGAGGGTGCGTCAGGCAGCGCCGAGGGAGACGAGTTCGAGGGAGGCTGGGGGGTTGCCGAGGATGGAGGCGGCGATGGTGGAGAAGCGCGCGGCGGCGTCGGTGACGAAGAAGGAATCGGACGGGACGGCGTCGGATGGGGCGAGGAGATTCTGGGAGGCGAGGAGGGCGGCGGTTTCTGAGGCGGCGGCTTCGGCGCTGTCGACGAGGGTGACGTCCGGGCCCATGGTTTCGGCGATGACGTTGCGGAGGAGCGGGTAGTGGGTGCAGCCGAGGACGAGCGTATCGATGCCGGAGTCGCGGAGCGGGAGGAGGTATTTGGCGGCGGCGAGGCGAGCGATGTCCGAGTTGGTTTCGCCTTCTTCGGCGAGGGGGACGAAGAGCGGGCAGGCGACGGAGGAGATGTCGGCTGGGGAGCGGTGTTGAGCGGCGAAGGTGTCGCGGAGCCGTTGTTCGTAAGCGCCGCTGCCGATGGTGGCGGCGGTGGCGATGACTCCGATGCGGGTGTTGCGGGTGGCGGCGACGGCGGCGCGGGAGCCTGGGCCGATCATGCCGAGGATGGGCGTGTCGGGGAAGCGCTCGCGGAGGGCTGGTGCGGCGAGAGCGGAGGCGGTGTTGCAGGCGATGACGATCATCTTGACGCCCTGGGCGAGGAGGAACTGGGAGTCTTCGGTGGCGTAGCGGGCGATGGTGGCCGGGGATTTATTGCCGTAGGGGACGCGGGCGGTGTCGCCGAGGTAGACGAGGGATTCAGCGGGGAGCCGGGCGCGGATGGCGCGGAGGACGGTGAGGCCGCCGACGCCGGAGTCGAAGATGCCGATGGGGCGAAGGTTCATGGGAGGAGGTCGGGGCCGGGGACGCCGGCTGCGGCGAGGGCGAGGGAGGCGGCACCGGACCAGTCGCGATTGGCGGCTGGGTTGGCGGGGCTGGGGTGGGGGATGCGGACGATTTGTGCGGTGGAGTCCGGGGTGATGACGGTGGCGAGTTGAGCGGCGGCGAAGTTGCCGACCCCGATGAGCCAGTCCGGCTGGAGGATGCGGATGACTTCGGCCAGGTGGAGACGGCAGGCGGCTTCGACGGGGGCGATTTCGGATGCGGGGATTTTGTCAGGAGTGCGATTGCGGCCGGATTCTTCGAGGAAGATGAGCGGGCAGAAATTGACGGCGAAGTGGTGGGTGAAGAAGCGGTCGGCGGAGCCGAAGGAATCGCGGGCCCAGCCCCAGAGCCGGCGGCCGCTGACTTCGGAGCGTTTGCAGTTGAAGCCTTCGATGGGGCGTTTGGGGTGTTCGTCGGGCGGTTTGGAGACTGGAGCGGAGATGCCCATCCAGTCGCGGACGGCGGCGACCTCGCCGAAAGGGACACCGGTCTGGGCCATGCCGAACGGGCCAGGGTTCATGCCGAGGAGGAGGAGCTTCTTGCGGGAGTTGCCGAACTTCCGGATCCACTGGGTGTGGGGTTCCCATGCGTAGTCGAGCGGATTGTAGACCCGGTCGACGGGCTGGGAGAACGTTAGGGAACGGAGGGCGAGCCGGAGATTATCGGCGGCCTTGATGAGGAGTTGAGCGTGATTGCTCATGGGCGGCGTGCGGGGCGGCGGCGGAAGACGGCGAGGTGGCGGTCGACGGATTTGCCGTCGGTGGAGAGAGCGATGGAGTCGTCATTGCGTGCGGAGACGACGAGTTCTGCGCCGGTGCGTTCGAGGGCCTTGACGGCGAGCGCGTGTTCGCGGTCGAAGTAGCTAGTGATGACGAGGAGCCCGTCGTCATTGAGCCTGGAGAGACCGTGTTCGAAGATCTTGAGCCATGCGGCGGGGTCGTTCCAGAAGTTCTGGTGGCGGAGGAAGGTCAGGTCGAAGTTTTCGCTGGAGGCGAGGGCGTGGTCGAGTTTCGAGCAATCGGCGGCGAGGAATTCGGTGTGGGCGAGGCCTGCGGCGCGGGCGCGGGAGGCGGCTTCGTCGAGTTCGGCGCGGCGGATGTCGGCACCGACGAGGCGGATGTCTGAGGACGAGCCGGAGACCTCGCGGAGCGAGTGGATGAGGGTTTCGGCTTCGCGGCAGGGACCGCAGGCGAGGTCGAGGATGGAGAGCGGGCGGTCGTTAGGGAGGGATGGGGCGGCGTGGGTGAGGGCGCGGCGGAGGAGCCGTGAGAGGGCGGCGTTTTCGCGGGCGAACTGGTCTTCGTGGGATGAGGTCACAGCATTTTCATGGGTGGGGCGGCTCCGATGGGGTGGCAGATGCGGGAGACGCATTCTTCGAAGGCGGCGGCGTTGTCGAGGACTTCGATTTCGACGCGGAGGAAGTAGACTGGGATGAGGGTTTTTTCGAGGGCTGGGAAGCGGACGCTGTCTTTTTCGGTGGTGATGACGCAGTCGGCGAGGTGGTCATCGGCGCGGAGGATGCATTCGTTGATTTCGTCTTCCGAGTAGCGGTGGTGGTCTGTGTAGCGGCGGGAGACGACGATTTCGCAGCCGAGGTCGCGGAGGATTTTTTCGAAGCTTTCGGGGGCGGCGATGCCGCAGATGGCTCCGGCTTTGCAGCCATCGAGGAAGAGGAGCGGCTGGGTGTCGTTGGGGTCGTAGATATTCTGGAGGATGACCGGGCGGTGGCGGCAGGGGATGATTTCAGCGGTGCGGTTGTGTTTGCGGAGACGGGCGATGATTTCATCGTTGCCGTCTTTGCTTTCGCATTTGGTGAGGAAGATGTGGCTGGCGCGGCGGAGGTTGCGCGGGGGTTCGCGGAGCGTGCCGCGTGGGAGGAGGTGGTTGTTGCCGAAGGGGGCGTTGCGGTCGACGAGGACGATGTCGAGACGGCGGCGGAGACGGAGGTACTGGAGACCGTCGTCGAGGAGGAGTGTGTCGCAGTTGAATTCGCGGACGGCCCAGCGGCCGGCTTTGACGCGGTCCTTGTCGACGACGACGGCGACGCCGGGGAGATTGCGTGCGAGCATCCATGGTTCGTCGCCGGCGTGGGCGGGGTCGCCGGTGACGTTAGAGCCATCGCTGACGATGAGGGGAGGGGCTTCGCGGGAGGGGCCGAGGAAGCGAGCGGCGAGACGGTCGCGGAGGGGAGGTTTGACGCGTTTGTAGCCGCGGCTGAGGATGGCGACCTTGCGGCCCTCCTGCTGAAGGCGGCGGGCGAGCATTTCGACGACTGGGGTTTTGCCGGTGCCGCCGACGGTGAGGTTGCCGATGCTGATGACGGTGGCACCGAGGTAGTAGTCGGTTTTGACGCGGTGTCTGAAGAGAGAGATGCGGCCCTGGACGATGCCTTTGAAGAGATGGGAGAGCCCGGAGAGGAGGAGGCGGAGAGAGCCTGCGCGGAAGCCGCGGCGGTGGCCGAGGATGACTTCGATGCCCCATTGTTCGAGGCTGTCCATGTTTTCGCTAGACATGGTGGGTGGGGATGTCAGGCGATGACGCGGGCGCCTTCATTGTCTGCGGTGACGACGCGGGTGATGGCCGGGGCTGGGCCGCGCCATGAGCGGAGCATGGCGTCGGCGACGACCTGGGCGGAATCGGCTAGAGCGAGGGAACAGACCGTGGAGCCGGAGCCGCTGAGGAAGCCGCCGATGGCACCGGCGTTGACTCCGGATTCGATGATTTCGAAGAGACCCGGGACGAGGTGGGACCGGTAGGGCTGGTGGAGGGAATCGCCGAAGCATTCGCGCATGCGTTCGTACTGGCCGGTGGCGAAGGCGGCGGTGATGGCGCAGGCGTTGCCGATATTGAGGACGGCGTCGCGATGGGAGATGGAGGGAGGGAGGACGCGGCGTGCGTGTTCGGTGAGGACCTCCATGTCCGGGATGAGGAGGACGAATTTGAGACGTTCGTCGACTGGGAAGCGGAAGGATTCGCCGCGTGCGTCGGTGAGGACGAAGCCGCCGAAGGCAGCGGGGCCGGCGTTGTCGGGGTGGCCTTCGACCTCGCTGCAGAGGGCGAAGAGACCGTCGCGGGTGAGGGGTTTGCCGCTGAGTTCGTTGAGTGCGGCGAGGATGCCGAGGCGGATGGTGACGCTGCTGCCGAGGCCTCTGCTGATGGGGACATCGCCGGAGACGGACCATTGGAAGCCGAATTCGGGGACATTGGTGCGACGGAAGAAGAGCCGTGCGCATTCCCGGAGCATGGCGTGGGGAGGGTCGACGGAGAGTTGGGCGCCGACGCGGGAGACGGAGAGACGGTTGTGGAGGGCGAGAGCGATGCCGAGGCAATCGAAGCCTGGTCCGATGTTGGACGTGCTGCCGGGGATCTGGATGGTGATGGAGTCAGGCATCGTGTGTGGGAGTGAAACGGCCGATGGGGCTTGATGCAAGGTGAATGGCGGGGGTGTTGGGCGGGAAGAGGAGGCTGGTTGCGCGAATGGGGAAAGCGGTGGAGGGGAGGGGATGCCGATTTTTCCTGTCGTCAAGATCCTGCTGAGTGCGGTGGTGATTTATGTGGTGACGGAGGTGGTGAAGCGGAGTGACCGGATGGGGGCGTTACTGGCGAGCCTGCCGTTTGTGTCGATCATTGCGATGGTGTGGATGTACCATGAGGCTGGGGCTGGGGAGCGGGAGGCGAAGGTATCGGATCATGCGTGGTACACCTTCTGGTATGTGCTGCCGACGCTGCCGATGTTTCTGTTGTTTCCGGTGCTGGTGAGGTGGCTGGGGTTTTACGGGGCGCTGGCGGCGGGGTCGGTGGTAACGGCGGGGTTGTTTGCGGGGCTGCGGTGGGTGATGGCGTTGTGGGGAGTGAAGTTGTGAGGGTTACCAGTTGGAGATGAGGCCTGCGATCATGAGGGCGAGGAGGATGATGGCGGTGAGCCACCATTTCCATGCGAGGTGGGGCGGTTTGATGGAGGCGGAGCGGCCGAATTCGCGATTTACGAATTCGTTGTAGTCGAAGTCGTCGGGGTCGTCGGGGAGACTGACGCCTTCGAGGTGTTCCTCTTCGCGCCATGAGTCGGGGATGCCTGGGGAGCATTTGGAGCAGCCGCGGGAGCCGACGCGGACTTCAGCGCCGCAGGATGGGCAGGCGAACCAGTCGGCGTCGCTGGGAGGCTTGAGGTGTTGGCCCATTGGGATTGGGGGGAGAATGGTTGGGGAGATTTGGGGGTCAGAGGCGGACGGGGATGCCGCGGGAGGCGAGGAAGGATTTGACGGAGGAGATGGAGTGTTCGCCGAAGTGGAAGATGCTGGCGGCGAGGACGGCGTCGGCTTTGCCGATGGAGAGGACCTCGGCCATGTGTTCGAGGGTGCCAGCGCCGCCGCTGGCGATGACTGGGATGGAGACGGCGTCGCTGACGGCGCGGGTGAGTTCGAGGTCGTAGCCTGCCTTGGTGCCGTCGGCGTCCATGCTGGTGAGGAGGATTTCGCCGGCGCCGCGAGCGCAGACATTGCGGGCCCAATCGACGGCGTCGAGGTCGGTGGGTTTGCGGCCGCCGTGGGTGAAGACGCGCCATGTGCCGTCGCCGTTGCGGCGGGCGTCGATGGCGACGACGATGCATTGGCAGCCGAAGGTGGAGGCACCGGCGTCGATGATGGCTGGGTTGAGGATGGCGGCGGTGTTGACGCTGACCTTGTCGGCACCGGCGCGGAGCATGGCTTTCATGTCATCGACGGTGCGGATGCCGCCGCCGACGGTGAGGGGCATGAAGCAGCGTTCGGCGGTGCGTTCGACGACATCGATGATGGTGGAGCGGCCGTCTGAGGAGGCGGTGATGTCGAGGAAGACGAGTTCGTCAGCGCCCTGGAGGTTGTAGGCGACGGCGGATTCGACTGGGTCGCCGGCGTCGCGGAGTTCGAGGAATTTGGTGCCTTTGACGACGCGGCCTTTATCGACATCGAGGCAGGGGATGATGCGGCGGGTGAGCATGGGAAGGGAGACGGGATGGCGGAGGGTCCGGCGGATTCTGGCGGGAGGAAACGGAAAAAAGAGGGGGCGTCCCGAATTCTCGGGACGCCCCTTGTGGAGGTGGGAGCCGGTGAGATTACCGGAGCTTAGAGGAGGGCGTCAGTTTTTGCGGACGCGGAAGAAGCGGCGGCCTGGTTGTGCGCCAGGGGTGACGGGGCCGCTCCATGAGGTGGTGACTGAGGCGGCGACGATGGATGGTTCGACGGTGGACCATGGGCCGGCTGGGCTTTCTGCGGATTCGACGCGGTAGGACGCGCCGGGGATCGAGGAGAAAGTGAGGGAGAACGTGTTGGACTCGAGACCGTAGTTGAGGACATTGAGGTCAGGATTGACGAGTTGGAGGCCATCGGTGTCGATGGCTGAGGTGGCGCCGCCGTTGGCGATGATGCGGATGACACGGCTATTGGCGACGGATGGGGAGGCGAAGACCTCGAAGTAAGCGCCGCCGGAGCCTTCGAACCACTGGGCGCGGACTGGGTATTCGCCCGGTTCGAGGTAGACCTCGCCGGAGGTGCGGGTATTGCCGCCGCCGGCATTGAGTTCGATGCGGGAGGAGGGGTTGCCGTTGCTGGCGGCGGTGATGGTGGCGGAGCCGATGGCGTTGGCGATGAGGCGAGTGAAGATTGGCTGAGCGCCCTGAGGAGGTGTGAGGAACTCGAGGTAGCCGCCGTCGTCGCCTTGCCAGCCGACGTTGTAGGTACCGGCGACGGAGACGACGAGAGTGCCTTCGAAGCGTGAGACGAAGAAGTTGTCGTCGACGTTGGCGACATCGTTAGGGTTCGGGTAGTCGTTGGGGAAGAGCCCGGTGCCGCCTGCTGGGTCGCGGAGGTTGATCATGTCGCGGTTGACGAGAGTAGTCAGCGGCTGAGTGGCGAGCCAGTTGTCGGTCTGTGCGGCGGTGATGCCCCAGCCGGCTGGCTGGGTGGTGGTGAAGGGGAGGGTCTGGACGACGGAGAAGCCGGGGGCTTTGGCGGTGATGAAGCCGAGCGGGTTTGGGGAGGCTTTGTAGCCGACGAGACGCCAGCCATCGGCGGCGTTGATGGTGACCCCGCCGTTGTTGGCGGTGGCACCGGCGGCGTATTCGCCGGTACCGAGCTGGTTGCCGGGGATGGCGTAGACCTCGGCCATGAAGTCGCGGGAGCGGTCGAAGGCGATGAATTCGATCTGGTGGCATCCTGCGGGGAGCATGATGAGCGATCGGGTGACGATTTCCGAGAGCGCGGTGGCCCCTGCGACCCATGTGAGGACGGAGGGGTCGGCGGGGTCGATGCCGCCGGTGCCGTTTCGGCTGAGCCATGGGTTATTGCCGATGCGGAGGGCGAAGCCTTCGCTGGAGCGGACGCCGAAGGTGTAGAGGGCGGTGGTGGGGACGAAGATGGTGGAGCGGGCCTGGACGACGACGTCGTTGTCGTCGGTGAAGTCGAGGTCACCGGGGAGAGGTTGATCGCCGCCGAAGAGCCCTGCGGTGCCGGGCTGTGAGGGGTCGGAGAAGTTGAGGACCTGGGTGGTGCCATAGACGCTTTCTCCGGCGTTGGAGTTGAGAGCGGCGACGGCGTCCTGAATGGTGTTCATGGTGGTGCCGGCGAAGCGGACGTAGCGGGTGGCCCACTGGCCGGTGGAGGCGGAGGGGGAGCCGGCGATGACTGGCGGGAGGAGAGGCTGGAGGCCGGAGGTGTCGCCGATGAGTTTCCATGCGGAGGTGTCATTGTCGGCGAGTTGGACGCCTGGGGCGTAGTAGAGTTCGGCGTAGGAGCCGCCGGTGCCCTCGTAGTGGAGGAACTGGACTTCATAGGTGCCGGCTGCGGGGAACCATGCGGCGGCGCGGATGTTGGCGTCGCCGGAGCCGATGAACCAGTACATGACGGAGTCGTCATTGGGGTCGATGTGGCCCTGGGCGGTGGTGCTCCAGACGCGGCCGCGCCATTTTGCGCCGTTGAGGAGACGGATGGCGACGGAGTCGTCGGCGTGGGAGCCGATGGTGTAGATGCCGGCGGCGGGGATGGTGAGGAGCGTGCGGCCGCCCCATGTGTAGTTATTGTCGTCGGCGGTGGTATCAGCTGGTTGCGGGGTATCGAGGGTGAAGAGCCCGCGACCGCCGGCGTTGTTGGAGTCGGCGAAGTTGATGACTGGGGCGACGGAGTCGACGGTGCTGACGCTGTTCTGGAGGGCGGTGGAGGCGCCGGGGATGGTGGTCAGGGTGCCGCCGGAGCCGGGGGTAATGGCGCGGATCTGCCATTTATTGTCGGTGGGGGCTGGGGCGTTGAAGGAAGCGGCGGCGGCGAGGACCGGGGTGCCGGTGGGAGGAGCGCCGAGGAGTTTCCAGTTGCCGTCCCAGTCATTGGGGGCAGCGCCTTCGCACCATGAGACCTCCTGGAAGGAGTTGCTGGTGCCTTCCCAGCCGATGTATTCGACGTCGTAATCGCCGGGGGTGGAGACGGTGAAGACGGCGCGGGTGTTGGAGTCGCCGATGCCGAAGGGGTAGTAGAAGGCGGAGTCGCCGGGGTCCTGCATGCCAGCGCCGCTGACCTGGGAGATGGTGACGGTGCCTGGGCCGCTGATGCGGCAGAAGAAGCCGTCATCGCTGTGGACGTTGATGGTGTAGGGGCCGGTGGCGGCGAGGTTGACCTTGGTTTTGGCGAAGACGGTGTAGTTGTTGTCGTCTGAGTTGGCGACATCGCCGACGAGGTCGGTTTTCGGCCAGAAGAGGCCGGTGGTGGAACGGCCGGTGGCACCGGAGACCGCGTTGTCGGTCTGGGAGAGGACTGGGCGGGTGGCCTGAGTGGCGGAGGTGGCGGTGTTGGCGTAGACCAGGGCGAGAGCGCCGGGGAGGGTGGCGGAGAGGAGGCCTGCGCGCTGTTCCTTGATGGCCCATGTACCGACGGCGTGGGCGTTGGCGAGGGCTGGGGTGGGAGCGGGGAGGATGGGAGCGGGGATCGCGGCACCGGCGATGGGGGAGGTGCTTTCGGTCTGCCACTCGATGACGTAGCGGCGGAGGGTGCCGGTGGCTGGGGTGATGTCGTTCCAGAAGCTGGTGCCGAGGAGTTCGATGGCGCTTTCGGTGCCGCCTGAGTTGTCAGGATTTTCGGCGGAGTTCAGGGGGAAGCGGGTGGCGAATTTCTGATAGGACCATGATTCGCCGCCATTGCGGTCCATCCATTTCCAGCCCGAGGTTTTGCTGGTGCCTGATTCGGAAGCGCCGGGTTCGCGGGCTGGGTCGTCGGTAGCGCCGAGCCATGTGGAGATGGTGTTGGCGCCGGCGAAGCCGGAGATACGGAAGATGAAGTCGTTTTCCTGCTGGGAGGCGACGGTGGCGAGGGAGCCGGTGAGACTGGCGAGAGCGCCGGAGGCGACGCCTGCGATGCCGGTGGAACCGGCGGTGGTGCTGACGGCGAGGGAGCGTGCGGTGTCGAAGTTCTGGCCTGCGGCGACCATTTTATAGAGATTCCATGTACCGCCGGGGCCGTAGGGAGCGGTGTAGTAGACTGGATGCTGAGCGGCTCCTGCTGGTGCGGCGGGGAGGCCGAGGCTCCATTCGATGACGTAGCGGCGGGTGACGGTGGAGAGATTGTGTTTGTTGTCGTTCCAGCGGCCATCGGTGCGCATTTCAGCGGCGTTTTCGGTACCGGAGTTATTGGGTTCGCCGGGGGCCCATGCGAAGTACTGGGTGTCGGTGCCGATGACTTGTTCACCGGCGGTCCCTGAGCCGCCGGTGGTGCCGGCCCATTCCCAGCCGGTGGGGCTGGCACCTGCTTCGAGATTGCGGTCATTGGCGCCGAGCCAGATGCTGGAGTTGCCGGAGCCTGGGGTGAGAGCTGCGGCGATGGCGACGAAGGTATTTTCCTCGTCGTTGCTGATTTGGACGAGGTGGCCAGTGGTGGTATTGCCTGCGAGGGAGGGGAGGCCTGTTGAGGACGCCTGGGCGGCGAGGGCGGCGGTGTTGGCGGCGTCCCATGTGGCGACGGTGGTGATGACGCGGTAGACGTTCCATGTGCCGCCGGGGCCGTAGGGGCCGGTGAAGACCTGGGAGTGAGCGGCGGCGGTGCTTGTGATCAAAGCGAGCGCTGCCAGATTCCTGATTTGCATGAGGATTTGGGGGTTGGCCGGAATCCGGGGGGATTCGGTGGTTGGTTTTTGGGGGAAGGTGGCGGTGTGATTAATACCAGCCGCCTACGCATTTACGAATCCCTTAATGTTCTGCCAAGAAAATTTTTCGACAGGTTCGCGAATGAAGGAGAGTCGAGTGTCAACCGCGTACGCGAAAAAAAGATGAAAATTTCGTGACAGACTTGGCGGCGTGCTGGCAGAGTTCTGGAAGATGAAACCGCTACCCTCCATCCTCGCCGTCGTTTTCACCTTTGCATCCGTGGCTGAGCGCATCAGTGCGGCGGAAGTTGTGGTGGTTCCCTGGAACCAGAGTTGGGATTACCATCATCCGATGGGGCGGGATCCGGTGAGTGTGGATGCGGATTTCAATGCGACGTGGTTTCTGAAGGCTGCGGATTTTGCGGCGAGCTATAATGGGCCTGCGTTTGGGGGAGCGACGGTGGTGGGGAGTGCGGCGAACACGGCGTCGTTTGACAAGGGGACGGGAGTGGGGCCGTTTGGGTACGGGGGGATTGTTTATTTCACGGCTGGCGGGGCGGAGTTTACGGCGTTCGGGACGACGCTGACGACGCCTACTAACGCGAACCGCTACACGGCGTATTTCCGGACGACGTTTACGCTGGGGCAGACGTACACATCGCCGCGGATTCGGATGCTGCTGGACGACGGGGCGCTGGTTTATCTGGATGGCGTGCTGGTGGCGCGGGTGAACAAGTCGGACAACACGGAGTCGTATACGAGTTTTGCGACGGACACGACGGCGAACGCGAATGTGAACGGAGCGTCGGCGGACAACGAGTCGGTGTTGCAGTCGTTTACGCTAGGGACGGCGGGGACGAGTCCGCAGGCGGATTCGGTGGTGATTATTCCGGTGCCTACGCTGGCGGCTGGGGAGCACACACTTGCGGTGTCGGCGCGCAACAACGCGGTGACGAGTTCGGACATGGTGATGGGGCTGCAGCTGCTGGCGAACGATGCGGGTTTATCGGCGCAGGTATCGGATGTGCAGCGTCAGTTGAACGGGCCTGGATTTGCGGATGACACGTTTACGTTCAAGGTGGCGGTGACGGCGTTGAACATGCCGGGGGCGACGACGTGGACGAGCGACAATGCGGCGGCGAATGGTCCGGTTTCCGGGGCGTATGCACCGACGGTGTATACCTACACGTATCCTGCGCAGGTGAACAGCGGGCAGCTGACGACGGCGACGATCCAGTTCACGGATTCGACGGATCCGCTGCTTTTCAGTTCGGTGGTGGTGACGGCACCGGCGGCGCTGGCGACGACGCCGCTGGTATTGGCACCGGCGACGCCGGTGGTGGGGACAGGGTTTGAGGAAGCTGGGCTTGGTCAGGGGAATTTCCAGCGGAGTTATTTCAATACGGAGCTGGGGTTCACGTCGAGCGGTGCGGTGGTGAACGATGCGCTAGCGAACGGGACGGGGTCGAACATGCTGCGTTTTGTGGGGTCGATTGGGACGATGACATCCGAGGCGGTGCAGCTGGATCCGTCGGTGAAGGGGATCAAGGCTGGGCTAACGATGCGGAGTTACACGACGAGCGGGACGGGATTTGAGCTGGATGATTCGCTGCGGGTGAGTGTGGAGACGAGTCCTGACGGGACGACGTGGAGTGATGCGGGGAGTGTGCTGCCGCAGATGATCGGGGTGAATGCGGATCTTGGAGGGATTGATCAATTGATTACGGCGACTGGGCCTGGTGCTCCGGGGGCTCCGGTGTTGAAGTCGCGTCGCGGGTGGTCGGCGGCGGGTGTGGGGACGGGGCCTGGGCAGGAGAATATTGATCTTCCGCCGTTGGCTGTGCCAGCGGGGCCGAATCCGGTGCAGGTAGAGTTCACGCATCGGTATAGTTTTGAGTTGGGTGGGACGACGCGGTTTGATGGTGGAGCGGTGATGGTGTCGGTGAATGGCGGGCCGTACACGCACATTCCGGCGGCATCGTTCACGCAGAATGCCTATCCTGGGACGATTACGGGGACTGGTGTGCTGAATGGGTTTGACGGGTTCAGCGCGGATTCTCCGGGGTATGCGAGCGGGAACATGATTACGTCGAGGCTGACGGTGCCTGGGGTGGTGGCAGGGGATACGATCACGCTGCAGTTTCTGGGGAGCTGGGACGAGAATGCGCTGGGGAGCAGTCCGAACTGGGAGATCAACGACATCAAGGTGACGGCTGGGGCGACGGTGTTGTTCAGCGACAACTTTGCGGCTGGGCCTGGGGCGGTGCTGCCGAGTCCTGGTTGGGTGTATGATGATGGGTCGCTGAATCCGGGGCCGAGTTACTATACGTTTGGACGGTCGGCGATTCCGGTGCCTGCGGGGCATCGTTTTGCGCGGTTCCGGATTGCGCAGCCGTTGAATGTGGCGCTGTCGACGTCTGAGGTGCTGTTGTTTGACGGGATGAAGCTGGAGATTGGGGCTGATCCGCTGGCGGACGCTGATGGGGATGGCGTGAGCAACGGCGAGGAGGACTTCTACGGGACGAATCCGCTGGACAAGAGCTCGGCATTCCGGGCGGTGCAGACGGTGAGTGTGGTGCCTGGGGCGACGCCGCTGCAGCGCTTGAATGTGAGCATGACGGGTGTTGATCTGCGGGTATACAAGCTGCAGTCGAGTGACAATCTGAATACGTGGACGGATGTGGAGACCCGGTTTGGGGATGCGTTCACGCCGCTGATCGAGTTCACGGCGGAGTCGATTGATCCGACCAAGTTCTGGCGGGTGCAGACGCGCTATTGAGGAGCGGTAGGGTCAGGAGTTCTGACCGAGTGCAGTGGCGATTCTTTTCAAGTAATCGAAGCTGTAGATGCCTGTGCGGTGGCCGTCGCTGAATGCGAAGGCCACCGCGTAGGTTCCGACGTGTTGCCATGCGGTGACGCGAACACCGGGGAATTCGGTGCGGTCGTCGCCGCCGATTTTGTGGCCGAGGAGGTCTTGTTCGCCTGCGGTTTCGGCGCTGGGGCTGAAGGCGCGGAGGCGTTCCATGGGGAAGAAGTTTTCGGAGCCGTCGGACCAGCGGATGGCGATTTCGGAGCCGATGGCCTGGATGTCTGTGGGGAGGAGCATGGGAGGGGTGGGCGGGGAGGAGGGTTTCAGTCGTTGAGGAGCCATTGAGCGGCTTGGCGTGCGAAGTAGGTGAGGATGATGTCTGCGCCGGCGCGGTGGATACCGGTGAGGGATTCGAGGATCATTTTCTTTTCGTCGAGCCAGCCGGCGGCTGCGGCGCTGCGGATCATGAGGTATTCGCCGCTGACCTGATAGGCGGCGATGGGGAGGGGGGTGGCGGCGCGGAGGGCGTGGATGATGTCGAGGTAGGGGCCGGCGGGTTTGACCATGAGGATGTCGGCGCCTTCGGCTTCGTCGAGGGCGGCCTCGCGGAGGGCTTCGCGGGCATTGGCGGGGTCCATCTGGTAGGTTTTCTTGTCACCGGCGCGGGGTGCGGAGTCGAGTGCGCCGCGGAAGGGGCCGTAGCAGGCGCTGGCGTATTTGGCGGTGTAGCTGAGGATGGCGGTGTGGGTGAAGCCGTGGGCGTCGAGGGCGGAGCGGATGGCACCGACGCGGCCGTCCATCATGTCGCTTGGGGAGACGACGTCTGCTCCGGCGCGGGCGTGGGTGAGAGCCTGGTTGCAGAGGATGGCGACGGTTTCGTCATTGAGGATGGTGCCGTTGGGGGAGACGAGGCCGTCGTGACCGTCGCTGTTGTAGGGATCGAGGGCGATATCGGTGATGACGGCGAGGTCTGGTAGGGCCTGTTTGAGGGTGCGGATGGCGATGGGGATGAGGCCGTCCGGGTTGAGGGCTTCTTCTGCGCGCGGGGTTTTGAGGGCGTCGTCGATGCGGGGGAAGAGGACGACGGAGCGAATGCCTTCGGAGAAGGCGGCGGAGGCTTCGGAGACGAGGCCATCGAGGGACCAGCGGTGGCAGCCAGGCATGGAGGCGATGGGTTCGTCGGCGGAGGAGCCGCTGAGGAAGAGAGGGTAGATGAACTGTTCCGGGTGGAGCCTTGTTTCCCTGACGAGACCGCGGAGGGCAGGGGATTGGCGGTTGCGTCTGGGGCGGATGGGAAGGTTCATGGGGTACAGGGAACGAATGTGGCGGTTCGCGCAAGGAGGGTCGTGGTGATGGGGCCTTCTGATTTTCTGGAAAAAAAACGGCTTGCGTGGAGGGGAGGGGTGCACTAGGGGCACGCTCCCTTTCCGGAGGGAACCAACCTAAACCATCCTCCCGGGTGGATCGGGCGAGAGCCCGAGCAGGAGCAACAAAGAGCGCCCGGTGGCGCGGCCTGTGCATCTGGGAGACCCCTAAAATACATGAGTACAGAATCTTTGCAGGCCTTGATTGAGGCAGGCGTTCATTTCGGTCACCAGTCGAAGAAGTGGCATCCCAACATGAAGCCGTACCTGCTTGGTACGAAGAACGGGGTGCACCTGATTAATCTTGAGGAGACGCTGAAGCAGCTTGAAGCGGCGGCGGAGTTTCTGAGTGGGCTGGCGAAGGAAGGGCGGAAGATTCTGTTTGTGGGCTGCAAGCGGCAGGCGCAGGACGCAGTGCGCGAGGCGGCTGAGGCGACAGGTCAGTTTTATGTGAATCACCGCTGGCTGGGCGGCACGCTGACGAACCTTGAGACGATCAAGAAGTCGATTCAGCGTCTGAAGTATCTTGAGACGATCGAGGCGCAGCCTGAGTACAAGATGATGTCGAAGAAGGAGCTGGCGGCGCTGGGTCGTGAGCGTGCGAAGCTGCTGCGCAATCTGGCGGGGATCCGCGAGATGGGTGGGCTTCCTGACGTGATGGTGGTGGTGGACAGCCATCGCGAGTCGATTGCGATTGCCGAGGGCAACCGCCTTGGGATTCCGATTGTGGCGATGACTGATTCGAATGCGGATCCGTTGAAGGTGACGTATCCGGTGGCATCGAATGATGACGCGGTGCGTTCGATCAAGATCATCCTGCAGCATCTGGTGGAGCCGGTGACGGCCGCGCTGGAGAGCACAGGTCGTGCGCCCCGGAAGAAGTAAGCCGGAGTCTGCCCCTATTTCCGGAACGGCGGCGGCACCGGCAAGTGCGCCGCCGTTCCCATTTTCCAACCGATCAACCAAACAAACCAAACTAAGACCATGGCTGAAATCAGCGCCAAAACTGTAATGGATCTCCGCGCGAAAACGAACGCGGGAATGATGGACTGCAAGAAGGCCCTCGCGGAAGCGGGTGGTGACATGGACAAGGCGGAAGAGATTCTCCGCAAGAAGGGCATTACGAAGATGGAGAAGCGGACGGACCGCGTCAGCAAAGAGGGCGTGGTGCACGCCTTGCTGAGCGAGTGCGGGCGGAACGGCGTGCTGCTGGAAGTGAACTGCGAGACGGACTTTGTGGCGAAGAACGAAGGCTGGCGCGGGTTTGTGTCTGAGATCACGACGCACACGCTGAGTTCGACGGCGGCAACGGTCGAAGAACTGCTGGCGGAGAGTTACAGCAAAGGTGGCGGCACGGTTGATGAAGTGGTGAAGGTGAAGGGTGCGGAGACTGGTGAAGTCACGGTGCTGCGCCGGTTTGTGCGGTTCAATAGTGCTGAGAATTCGGCGGTGGCGACGTATCTGCACATGGGCGGGAGGATCGGGGTGATGATTGAGGTGAAGGCAGGCAAGGCGGAGAGTCTGAGTGCGGATGCGTTCAAGACCCTGCTGAAGGATGTGACGATGCACATTGCGGCGGCGAATCCTGAGTTCCTTGATCGTTCGGAAGTACCAGAAGCGGTGGTGGCGAAGGAGAAGGAGATCTATGCGGAGTCCGACCGATTGAAGGGCAAGCCAGCGGCGGCGCTGGAAGGGATTCTGAACGGCATGCTGAACAAGTTCTTCAGCCAGGCGTGTCTGGTGGAGCAGGGGTTCATCAAGGATCCTGACAAATCCGTGGGTGATCTGGTGGCAGCGACGGGCAAGGAGCTGGGCGACACCCTGACGATTCAGCGGTTTGCGCGGTTTGCGGTGGGTGAAGAGGTGAAGGCCTGAGGCTACTGACTGGAGTCGAATTGCGGGGCCGGGATTTCCGAATGGGGATCCCGGCCTTCCTCATTTGGGAGGGGAGGGGGGGATGGTTTCTTCCCTTTACTCGCGCGGTGGCATGATGAAGCGTGCAGGAGAATCCCACCCGAACGAATGGCATTGCTGGCGCATTTCATGTCAGGCCCGAGCAGCACGGACAGCGGTCCGTGGGCGATGTTTTTTGCGCTCGTGATTGGGCATGCGGTGGCTGACTTTGCATTGCAGGGCAAGTTTCTGGCGATTCGGAAGAACCGGCACATCAAGAGTATTGATTACATTGGGGATTCGCCTGGGAGTCTGTGGGTGTATTGTCTGACGGCGCATTCGCTGGTGCATGCGGGTGCGGTGTGGGTGGTGACGGGGAGTCCGGTGTTTGCGTTTGTGGAGTTTGTGCTGCACTGGCTGATTGATTTTGTGAAGTGCGAGAAGTGGACGAATTTCCATCAGGACCAGGGACTGCATATTCTGAGCAAGGCGGTTTATGTGGTGGCGATTGTGGTGTGGGGCTGACAGGAAGCTGACTGAATGCGATGGCTGATTCTGCGACACCGAAGGAGATTGATGCGTGGCCGGTGCTGGAGTACCCTGCGGTGCGGCATAATCTGGAGTCTGGGGATCTGGTGTTTTGTTCGGGGCGGTATTTTTTTTCCGGGCTGATACAGAAGGTGACTCGATCGGTGTGGAGCCATTGCGGGATTATCTACAAGGATCCGACGCTGAACCGGGTGTTTGTGCTGGAGAGTGAGGTGATGATAGGGGTGCGGGTGGTGCCGTTGTCGAAGTATCTGAAGGATTACCATGGGCGGCGGCGGGCGTATCAGGGGCGGATTGTGATCGGGAGAGTGCATCCGGTGCCTGAGGCGGAGAAGATCCGGCGGGCGATCAGTTTCGGGATGGATGAGCTGACGAAGCCGTATGACAACTGGGAGATTCTGAGGATTCTTGTACGGACGCTGTTAGGCAAGGGGAGGAGGACGCGGGACCGGAAGTACATCTGTTCGGAGCTGGTGCAGGAATGTTTCCGGCATGCAGGGATTGTGTTTCCGTATGTGAAGCGGTCGATCAGTCCGGATGACATCTGGAAGGACGAGCGGGTTCTTTCGGTGTGCCGGATTCTGTGATGGGAGGGTGACGGGTGCGGGGAGGGCAGGCGCACTCCGTGTGCGGAGAGAGCTGTGATTTCCGACCGCAGTCCAGAGCCTTCGGCTGCTGGTTCGGAGAGGAGTTTTACCGGGCGGGGTGTTAGAGTCCGCTGAGGGGGAGGTCGTCGAGGTCGAGTTCGCGGACTCGGCCGTCTTCGGAGGCCTGGATGAGGAGGCGGGCTTCGATGATGAGGGCGGTGAGCCATCCGCCGGCCCATGCGCTGGTGTCGATGCAGGTGGTGTGGCCGAAGTGTTTGGGGAGGCCGGAGCGCTGGGCGGTGTGGCCGACGATGAGGGATTTGCCGGAGAAGTGTGGTTGGGCGTCTTCGGAGAGGAATTCCCAGCAGAGCCAGTCGGGTGTCTGGTGTTTGAAGGTGATGTCGGGGGCGGCGTTGGCGTGGGCGAACAAGTGGGAATCGGTTTCGAAGGAATCGAGGAGCCCATTTTCGAGGAAGTCCCAGTGGTCAGGGGTGACGTGGGCGAGGCGGGGGATCCATGAGTTAGGAGCGTAGCTTTCGAGCGTCTGGCGGCCGCCGTGGTGGCGCCATGATTTTTCGAGTTCCGGGTTGAGCCGGGCGTCGAGCATCATGAGTTCGTGATTGCCTTTGAGAGGTTTGAGGGCGCACTCGTGGCGGAGCTTGATGAGACGTTCGATGACGCCGCGGGAGTCGGGGCCGCGGTCGACGTAGTCGCCGAGGGTGATGACGAGGTCATCGGAGGCTGGGCGGAGTTCTTCGAGGAGGATATCGAAGGCGTGGCGGCAGCCGTGGATGTCGCCGATGGCGATGGTTCTCACGGGGAGAAGGAATCGGCTGTTTTGAAGCGCGGGTTCTGGCTGAGGAAGCGGAGCGGGTTCTGGTAGAGGAGATTGTCGATGGCTGCGGCGGAGTAGCCACGGCGGCGCATTTCGAGGGCGGTTTTGGGGACGGCGAGCGGGTCGCTGTGGCCCCAGTCGCAGGCGCTGTTGAGCCAGAGCCGTTCTGAGCCGTAGAGTTCCATCATGTCGATGGCGCGGTTTGGGGTGGCTTTGCTTTCCGGGTAGAGGGTGATGCCTGCCCAGAAGCCAGCGTCGAGGACGAGGGGAGCGGTGTGTTCTTCGACGTGGTCGATGATGACGCGGTCTGGGGTGATGCGGCTGTGGTTGCGGAGGGCGTCGAGGATGAGCCGGGTGCCTTTGAGTTTGTCTTCGAGGTGTGGGGTGTGGACGAGGACGAGCTGGTTGTGATCGGCGGCGAGCTGGATGTGTTTTTCGAGGATGAGGAGCTCGTTGCGGCTGTTTTTATTGAGGCCGATTTCGCCGATGCCGAGGACATTGGGTTTGGCGAGGAGGTCCGGGATGAGGGAGATGACCTCGTCGGCGAGGACGGTGTCTTCGGATTCCTTGGGGTTGATGCAGAGCCAGCAGTAGTGGGGGAGGAGGTATTTGCTGGCGCGGCGCGGTTCGTATTCCGTGAGCTGGAGGAAGTAGTCGAAGAAGCCGTGTTTATTTTTGCGGTCGTAGCCTGCCCAGAAGGCGGGTTCGCAGACGGCGACGCAGCCTGCGGTGACCATGGCTTGGTAGTCGTCGGTGGTGCGACTGACCATGTGGCCGTGGGGCTCGATGTAGCGCATGGGGAGAGGGGGGCGGGAGAGCGGGAGCGGACGGGACGGGATGTTAGAGGCAGGTCAGGGCATGCCGAGGGCTTTCCATGCGAAGGCGTACATGTCGGCGGTTTCCTCGAGTTGTTTGGCGGTGGGTTTGCCAGCGCCGTGGCCGGCGCGGAGGTCGACGCGGAGGAGCATGGGGGCTGGGCCGGCCTGGGCCTGCTGGAGTTCGGCGGCGAATTTGAAGCTGTGGGCTGGGAAGACCCGGTCGTCGTGATCGCCGGTGAGGACCATGGTGGCTGGGTAGCGCGTGCCTTTTTTCACGTTATGGAGAGGGCTGTAGGCGAGGAGGGTGGGGAAGTCGGCGGCGTTGTCCGGGCTGCCGTATTCTTCCTGCCATGCCCAGCCGATGGTGAATTTGTGGAAGCGGAGCATGTCCATGACGCCGACGGCTGGGAGGGCGCAGCCAAATAGGTCGGGGCGCTGGAGGAGACAGGCACCGACGAGGAGACCGCCGTTGGATCCGCCGCTGATGGCGAGTCGTTCGGGTTTGGTCCAGCCTTCTTTGATGAGGAATTCGGCTGCGCCGATGAAGTCGTCGAAGACGTTCTGTTTGCGGTTCTTCATGCCGGCTTCGTGCCATGCCTGGCCGAATTCGCCGCCGCCGCGGAGATTGACCTGGGCGTAGACGCCACCGGCTTCGAGCCATGCGATTCTGCTGGCGCTGAAGGTTGGGGAGAGACTGATGTTGAAGCCGCCGTAGCCGTAGAGGATGACGGGGAGGGCGGCGTTTTTGGCGGTGGATTTCTTGTGCGTCACGAACATGGGGACGCGGGTACCGTCTTTGGAGGTGAACCAGAGTTGTTCGACGACGATGTCGGAAGTGTTGAAGGCGACCTTGGTTTCGTCGTGGAGGGAGGATTGGCCGGTGGCGGTGTTGTAGCGGTAGATGGCACCGGGGGTATCGAAGCCGGAGACGGCGAAGAAGGTTTCCTTGTCGTCGAATTTGCCGCCGAAGCCTCCGGCGCTGCCGAAGTTAGGGAGCTTGAGGTTGTCGAGGGATTTGCCGGAGAGGTCGGCGACGGTGACATCGTCGTGGGCGTCGACGAGACGCTGGATGAAGAGACGGCGGCCGACGATGCTGGCGGATTCGATGACGCTTTTGCCTTCGGGGACGATTTCCTGCCAGTTGGCGCGTTCGGGTTTAGCGAGGTCGATGGCGACGATGCGGCGGTTGGGTGCGTTGAGCGTGGTGAGGAAGAAGAACTTCGAGCCATCGTTGCCGAGGAAGTTCCATTCTGCTTCGAAGCCTGGGAGGAGTTCGATGACTGGGGAGTCCTGGCCTTTGGAGAGATCGCGGTAGAAGAAGCACTCCTGAGGTTTGGTGCCTTCGTGGACGAAGAGGAGGAGGTAGCGACCGTCTTCGGATTCGGCGGCATTGAGGCCCCACTTGGGGAAGTCGGGACGGGCGTAGACGAGACGGTCCTTGTCCTGGGTTTGGCCGAGGGCGTGGTAGTAGACCTTCTGGTTGTAGTTTTCGGCTTTGAGTTCCGAGCCTTTTTCGGGTTCGGCGTAGCGGCTGTAGTAGAAGCCCTTGCCGTCCTTGCTCCATGAGGGGCCGCTGAATTTGACCCAGCGGATGACGTCGGGGAGTTCCTTGCCGGCGGTGACGTCGCGGACGCGGATGGTGACCCAATCGCTGCCGGCCTCGCTGAGCGAGTAGGCGGCGAGGGCACCGTCTTCGGAGAGGTCGTAGCCGCCGAGGGCGACGGTGCCGTCCTTGCTGAGCGTGTTTGGGTCGAAGAGGACGTGGTCTGGGGCGTCCTTGCGGTCCTCGCGCCAGTAGACGACGGCCTGATTCTGGAGCCCTTGTTTTTTGCTATAGAAGAGACGACCGGCGGCGAGTTGGGGGACGCCGAGTTTATCGTAGTCCTGGAGTTCGCGGAGACGTTTGAGGAACGTGGCGCGCTGGGGGATGGCGGAGAGGTAGGCGTTGGCTAGATCGGCCTGGGCCTCGACCCATTTTCTGGTTTCGGGGCTATCGATGTCTTCCATCCAGCGGTAGGGATCCGCGACGCTGGTGCCGTGCAGGGATTCGACGAGGGCGTCGCGACGGGCTGCGGGGTACGTGAGCGGGTCGGCGGAGGCTGCGGCGGAGAAGGCCATGAGGGCGAGGGCGGCGGATTTCATGAGCGGGCGGAAGAGCGGAGAGGGAAAACGGCAGCGCCAGCCGAGTGGGGGCTGGCGCTGCCGGGGGAAGTCAGGGAAGGCGGCTCAGCGGTCGAGCACGGCGTTCCACTTGGTGAGGAGGGCGGCCTGGTCGGCGAAGAGATCGTCGGTGGAGTCGAGGATGTCGATGCTGGTGATTTTGTCGCCGCCGCGGATGGCGTTGACGACGTCCTGGCCGGTGGTGACCTCACCGAAGACCGAGTGTTTGCCATCGAGCCAGTCGGTGGGGACGTGGGTGATGAAGAACTGGGAGCCGTTGGTTCCGGGGCCGGCATTGGCCATGGAGAAGATGCCGGGTTTGGTGTGTTTGAGGGACGGGTGGAATTCGTCACCGAACTTGTAGCCTGGGCCGCCGGAGCCGGTGCCGGTGGGGTCGCCGCCCTGGATCATGAAGTTGGGGATGACGCGGTGGAATTTGATGCCGTTGTAGTAGCCGCGCTTGGCGAGGTTGAGGAAGTTGGCGCAGGTCATGGGCGTCTTCGAGGCGAAGAGCGTGCCTTCGATCTGGCCCTTGTCGGTGTGAACGATGATGCGGATGTCAGTCATGAAATGGGAGATTGGAAGATTTGGGGATGGGAGAGGTGATTATTTTACGAGTGTGGCGGACTTGATGTAGTCGAGTTTGGGGAATTCCTTTTTGAAGTAGGTGTTGCCTTCGGTTTGGGCGCGCATCTGGTCCGGGCCGTTTCCGCGTGGGGCGCCTTCGCCGTAGCCCTTGTAGATTTTGTCGACGACGTCCATGCCTTCGGTGACTTTACCGAATGGGGAGAAGCCCATGGAGTCGAGCTGGGTGTTGTCGCCGAAGTTGATGAAGAACTGGGTGCTGCGGGAGTTGGGGAGCCCGGTTTTGGCGAACGTGACCATGCCGCGGGTGTTGCTGGCTTTGACGGGATCGTCCTGGATGTTGGCGGTGCGCCATGCGGTGGCAATTTTTGGGTCACCGTGGATCCCGAACTGGCACATGAAGCCTTCGATGACGCGGAAGAAGGCGACGTCGGTGAAGAAGCCGTTTTTGGCGAGATTGAAGAAGCGGTCTGCTCCGTTGGGGGAGAGGGCGCGGGTGACTTCGATGGTGAATGAGCCGACGGTGGTATCGAATTTGACCTTGAACGAGTCGGGGGCTTTTTCGGTGAACTTGGAGGGATCGGCGAGGGAAGCGGCCGGGGCGGCTGGCTTGGCTTCCGGGGCTGGTGTCGCGGCGGCGGATTGGGCGAAGGAGGAGGAGGAGAGGCCCGCGACGAGAGCCGCGGCGAGGGATGGGAGGAGGAATCGGCGATTCATGGAGCGCGGAGTGTGGGTGGGGTGCGTGCGGTTTCAACCGGGGAACGGAGTGGCGAGAACTGGGTGCGAGAATGATTGCCTGAGGGAGGAAAGAGAGTAACTTTGAAGGACCGTGGCCGGTCTGGTCCGGGAGAAACCGAATATATTGCCATGCGACTGATTGCTTCACTGCTGATTGCCGGAACTGGGTTTGCTGCGGAACCGCTGACTGAATCGCCGAGGCCCGTGGCGGCAGGGGAGGCTGGGGCGGGGCGGATGGTGGCGGGGATTGAGGCGGCTGATGTGGATGGGCGGGTATGGAAGCTGGCGGAGGCGGCGCGTGAGGGGAAGGCGGTGGTGGTGGCGTTCAACAGTCCGACGTGTCCGTTGAGTGCGAAGATGCTGCCGAGCCTGCGGGCATTGGAGGCGGAGTATGCGGGGAAGGGCGTGGCATTTGTGTATGTGAATCCGACGGCGTCGGATAGTGCGGAGGCGATTGCGGCGGTGCGGAAGGCGCATGGGCTGGCGGGAATGTATGTTCATGACAAGACGCTGGCGGTGGCGGCGGCGTTCGGGGCGCAATCGACGACGGAGGTGTTTGTGCTGGATGCGGCGCGGACCCTGACATATCGCGGGGCGGTGGATGACCAGTATGGGATCGGGTATGCGAAGGATGCGCCGGAGCAGCGGTGGTTGCGGGATGCGATTGAGGAGACGGTGGCGGGGAGGCGGCCGCGGGTGGCGGCGACGACGGCACCGGGTTGTGCGATTGATCTGCCGAAGGCGGAAGTGGCGGCGGGAGAGGTGACGTGGCACGGACGGGTGTCGCGGATTCTGCAGACGAATTGTCAGGATTGCCATCGGGATGGCGGGATCGGGCCGTTTCCGCTGGTGACGATGGAGGATGCGGTGTCGCATGCGGGGCAGATCCGGAAGGCGGTGGGGAAGGGATTGATGCCGCCGTGGTTTGCGGCGCGGGAGGCTGGGGTGGCGCACAGTCCGTTTGTGAATGACCGGAGCCTGCCGGAGCGGGACAAGGCGGATTTGCTAGCGTGGCTGGAGGGCGGGCGTGCGGCGGGAGATCCTGCGGATGCGCCGGTGGCGCGGGTGTGGGCGGATGCGGAGTGGGTGATTGGCAAGCCGGATGCGATTTATGAGATTCCGCGGGAGATTGAGGTGAAGGCGACTGGGAAGATGGGGTATGTGCATCTGATTGTTGACCCTGGGCTGACCGAGGATCGGTGGGTGAAGTCGCTGGAAGTGCTGCCGACGGCGCGGGCGCAGGTGCATCACGTGCTGGTGTTTGTGCTGTCCCAGGATGCGGATCGGCGGAAGATTGCGAACGGGGACAATTTTTTTGCGGCGTATGTGCCCGGGAGCAGCAGCATGCAATATGCGGAAGGGTATGCGAAGAAGCTGCCGAAGGGATCGAAGCTGCTGTTCCAGCTGCACTACACTCCGACGGGGCTGGCGGCGGTGGACCGGACGCGGCTGGGCGTGAAGTTTGCGGATGGTGCGCCGAAGCATGAGGTGCTGGTGGCGGCGGCGAAGAACACGAGGTTTGCGATTCCGCCGGGGGCGGCTGACCATGTGGAGCGCGGCAGGCTGGACGTGCCGCGGGATGCGGACGTTCTGGCGTTCATGCCGCACATGCATGTGCGGGGGAAGTCGTTCAAGTATGAGGTGGTGAAGCCAGGGGCGGAGAAGGCGCTGGTGCTGGATGTGCCGCGTTACGATTTCAACTGGCAGTTGCTATACCGGCTGGCGGAGCCGCTGCATCTGCCGGCGGGGAGCCGACTGGAGGTGACGGCGGCGTTCGACAACAGCACGGGGAATCCGGCGAATCCTGATCCGGCGAAGACGGTGCGCTGGGGTGAGCAGACGGATGACGAGATGCTGATCGGGTATGTGGAGTATGTGTTTTCCGAGGAGAAGCCTGCAGTGGCGGCAGCGGCGGGAGGGTCGGCCGGGGCGAGTCCGCAGATTCAGCTTACGGGGAAGAGCATCGGGGCATTGGGCAAGCTGCTGGACAAGGACGGGGACGGGCGGGTTTCCAAGGCTGAAGCGGGGAGTGAGTACGGGGCGCTTCACGCGGTGCTTGATGGTGACGGCGACGGGTTTGTGACGGGCGAGGAAGCGCGCCGGATGATCCGCGAGAGGAAGGGATCGGGCGCGGGTGGGGCTGCGCCGTGAGGGGAGGGCGGCCTCGCCCGGGGCGAATGTGCCGCCCGGAGGCGGAGGAGTAATTGGTGGGCCGGACAGGAGTTGAACCTGCGACCTATCGATTATGAGTCGACTGCTCTAACCGTTGAGCTACCAGCCCGCGGGGAAAAGGTGGCGTGGGTTGTGGATTGGTCAATCGCGGTTCTCTGGAAGTGAGAAGTGAGAAAGGGGGCTTGTTCGGAGATGGCGGGTAGGCGTGCTCCGCGCGCAGAGAGAGCTGTGATGGCTCACCGCAGTCCAGAGCCTGCGGCTGGCTGGGTTCGGAGGGTGGCTCGGACGGAGGGGGCGCTGACGCGAAGGCCCGGGGCGTTGATGAGATTCAGTTGGAGTGGGATGAGAGCAGGAACGGAGGTTCGTCGGACAGTTTGATTTTTCCCGAGGCGGTGAGGATGTGCATGACTTCGGGGGTGGCGGCGCGAAGACGTGGGAGTTCCACCGACTGCCGGGATTTGGCGAGTGCTGAGGCGATCTCGGTGGAGTCGATGACGGAGAGACCGAGAAAGAGTGGCTTATTGGAGGTGGCGATGATCGCGGCGGTTTCGGGGGTGATGGATTCGAGCATCGGGAGGGTGATGCCGCCGGAGGATTCATCGGAGACGTAGCGACGGGCGAGGTCTGGTGAGTCGAGGATGCGGAGTTTTCTGAGGCCGAAGAAGTATTTGTATCTGGAGAGGGCGATGGCGGCGTCTGTGGAGATGGTTTCGAGGGCGAAGAGCGTCCATGTGTTCTGCTGCGCGAATTTTTCGGCGAGTGGACCGGAATCGAGATCCTTGAGGGGAAGTTGGAGCGTGCCGGGGATTCTGGAGAGGTAGGCGGCGGCAGGCTGGGAGAGTTTTTCGACGGCTGGGCCTGAGAGGGAGAGGGCGGTGCCGGCGAAGCTGGAGAGAGCGGCGGCGGAGGCGTCGGGGAGATCATCGAGGCCGTTGATGGAGAGGAAGCCGTGGTATCTGGCTAGTTCGGTGGCGACTTCGGGATCGAGCGTTTGGAAGCCTGAACCGGACGAACCAAGGTCGCCGCCGAGATAGAGTTTCGGGGATTTGCTGGTACGGGTATGGCCGAGGTCATCGACGCCGCGGTTGAGGGAATCGACGAGGATGCGAGCGGCTTGGGGGGAGAGATTGCGGAGTCTGGGGAGGACGATGAAGCCGCCGCCCATGGATTGGTCTGTGGGCGTCTGGGCGAAGGCGTCGGCGGATGACTCGGGGAGGGAGGTGATGCCGAGGGTGAGTCGGAAGGTATTCCGGGCGAGGCAGCGAATGGTTTCCGGAGAGATGTTATCGAGGGACGGCAGGGAGATATCGAGCCAGCGTTTTCTGAGGAGGAGACGAAGCGTTTCTGGTGGGAGGGAGGTGAGACTTGGGAAGGAGAGATAGCCGTTTGGCAGGATGGTTTCCGAGCCGTCGGAGAGTTTCCGGACGGTATCCGGCAGGGCGCCGAGTGCGGCGGCGACCTCATCTGAGATGGAAAGGACGCTGCGGTTTACCGGGGCGAAGAGAGTGCCGTTGCTGCCGCTGGCGACCGACTTCTCGGCAAGAATCAGCGAGTCGAGAGCCTTGGCGCCGGGAAGCGAAAGCGAGGCAAGGGCGGGAAGTGCGGGCTGTGATTTTTGTTCGGTGGATGCGTCGGAGAGGATCTGTTTCTGGGTGGGAGAAAGGGTTTCGAGGTTAGGCAGGATCAGATTGGCGCGTGACTTGAGTAAGGCTTTGAAGGCTTCGTCTGAGACGGGGCCGGTGCCGACGAGGGTGAGGTTGAAGAAGGGGGCGGTTGGCGCGTTAGGATCGGGTGCGAAGGCGGCAGCGACTTCCGGAGTGATCACGGCGAGAGGCAGGATGATGCCTCCGAAGAATGAGGCGACGCCCTTGGCGCCGGGGAGGAGGGCAGCGTGTTCAGCGGAGAGTCTTTCCAGTTTGGGGAGGACGACCGAACCTGAGGTGAGTTTTGCGGCGATGGGTGTGGATTCGATGGATGCGAGGTTCGGCAGGTAGAGCGTGCCGACGGTGAGGGCGAGTTTTTCCTGCACGTCTGATGGCACGCTGGTCAGTCCGGCGAGGGTCAGGGATTTTGTGCTTCCGGCGAGGACTGCGGCGATTTCCGGGGAGATGCTTTTGAGATAGGGGAAGGAAAGGGCTCGTGGTGAGGAAACGAGTTTTTCGGCGAGTGGAATGGAATCCAGTTCTGTCAGACCGGTGAGGACCAGTTTCGGCGGCATCTTAGCGAGGGATGCGGCGACTTCCGGGGAGAGCGAGGTCACGGAGTGAAGCCAGACGGTGGCGGCCTTTGCGGTGGACAGGGCGCTGGCGACGTCGGCTGTGAGGTTTTTCAGGCCGAGGATGAGCATTTCTCCGCGGAATTCCGCGAGTGCTGCGGCGGCGGGCGGGCTCAACTCGTGAGTCCGGCTGAGCTGCAGGATTTCCCATGGCGACTTGGCGTGGGTTTCCCTGACTAGCCGAATGGCATCCTCGACGGTGAGATTCTGTGATTCCGCTGGTGGCGCGTGCGGGAGGGGATCGGGATCGGACGTGAACGGCTGGACGGGGAGCCTGCCGTTTTGAAAGAGGTCACCTAAGGTTGGAGAGCCGGGTAGTGAAGGGTCGAGGGGGATGCTGGCGATGCGGCGACCGGCGTCGCGCTGGCGAAAGGAATCCTCGCGATCTTTCAATGAGAGGAGCGTGTTGACGGCGGTGCCGAAGGCATTGCGAGGGCCGCCGAATGGGGCGAGGTGGCAGGCGGTGCAGCCGACTCCGGCGAGTTTCTGGTTCAGATCTGCCCTGACGTCAGGGTTGTTCACGAGGCGAACCATCTCAGTGGCGGCATCATCGAGGCCACAAATGGCGTTGGCCTTCGGGCTGATGCCGATGGTGAGGGTTCCCAGCAGGAGGATGCAGGAGGGGCGCATGAGCTTTAGTTTGCGAGCTGGGGAGGGAAGTTTGAAGTGAGAAGTTTGAAGTAAGAAAGGGGGCTTGTTCGGAGGAGCTTGTGGGGATGGCGTGCCGCGCGCACTCCGTGCGCAGAGAGAGCTGTGATTGCTCACAGCAGTCCAGAGCCTGCGGCGCGCGGGTAAGGAGAGGGGCTGGAACGGAGGGTGTTCCGCCCTTTCAGGGCTGGGGGTCTTTTGATGTGCGCACCCGGGGCGTTGCCCCGGTCTACGGTAGGGCGCGCCGTTGGCGCTCCCTGGCGGGCAGGCAGGCTAGAACGGAAAAGGGGCTCGCGCGAAGGCGCGGGGGGTGCGGGTCAGCGGTTGCCGCCCGTGCCGGGGCGGTGTTGTATTGTGTGTTAGACCGGCGGCTGATCTCCGTCAAGCCTTCGGCTTGGTGAGCCGGTTGGGGTGGGGCGCGGGGAGGGAGGGGCTTGTCGGGAGGGTGGCGGCGTTCGCCCGGGGCTGCGCCCCGGGAAAAGATAGGGCGCCCTTTCAGGGCTGCTTGTTGGGGGTGTGGTTGAACCGGGGCGTTGCCCCGGTCTACGGTAGGGCGCGCCGTTGGCGCTTCCTGGTGGGCAGGCAGGCTAGAACGGAGAGGGGGCTCAGCCTTCGGCTAGGTGGTGGGGAAGGGGCTGGTTTGGAGGTGGGCTAGGGAGTTTGGAGGGTGGCGGCGGAGTCGGCTAGGAAGCGGTCGGTGAAGCCTGAGAGGTAGTCGCAGACGGTGCGGTGGAGGCCGTGGGAGGGGATGCGGGAGGTAGCGCCTGGGCCGAGCTGGTCTGGGTGGGTGAGGAAGTGGTTGAAGAGCTGTTGGATGAGGGAGCAGCCGTGGGCGTTGAGGGCGGCGACGGTGGGGTGGTGGTAGAGATTGGCGTAGAGGAAGCGTCGGAGGTCGGCGGCCATGCGGCGGACGTCTGGTGGGGAGGCGGCGATGCGTTCGGGGAGACGGCGGATGTCGTCTGGTGAGGAGGGATTGGCGGCGGCGATGCGACTGGCGGTGTGGGAGACGAGTTGTTCGACTTGCCAGTCGATGAGGGTGCGGACGGTGTAGCGGACGGCGAGTTCGCCGGAGATGGTAGGGAACTGTGAGAGGACCCTGTGGGAGGCGAGCTGCCAGATTTCGAGGGAGTCGAGCTGCTGGACGGAGATGAGCCCGTGGTCGAGCCCGTCTTCGATGTCGTGGCTGGAGTAGGCGATTTCGTCGGCGAGGTTCGCGATCTGGGCTTCGAGGGAAGGCTGGGGGAAGGATTCGGGCGGCGAGGTGGGGGAGCCTGGGCGGTGGAGGGCGCGGTCGTGTTTGCGGAGCCCTTCGAGGACCTCCCATGAGAGGTTGAGGCCGGGGATGTCAGGGAATTTGGATTCGATGAGGGAGACGATGCGGAGGCTTTGGGAATTGTGTTCGAAGCCGCCGTGGTCCTTCATGAGGGAGGCGAGCATTTCTTCGCCGGCGTGGCCGACGGGAGGGTGGCCGAGGTCGTGGGCGAGGGCGATGGTTTCTGCGAGGTCGGCGTTGAGGCGGAGGGCGGTGGCGATGGCGCGGGTGATGGAGGCGACCTCCATGGTGTGGGTGAGGCGGGTGCGGAGGTGGTCACCGGAGCCGTTGAGGAAGACCTGGGTTTTGGATTCGAGACGTCGGAAGGCGCGGGAGTGGATGATGCGGGCGCGGTCTCGCTGGAAGTGGGTGCGCCAAGGGTGTGGAGGTTCCGGGTGGGCGCGGCCGACCGAAGTGCTGCTGAGCTGGGCCCATGGGGCGAGACGGGCGAGTTCTTCGGATTCAGCCAGCTCGCGGGAGAGGATCATGGGTCGGGCGGGAGTTCGACGTGGCGGAAGGAATTGTCAGTGGAGTCGTAGATGCCGAAGGAGACCGTGCCGAAGCGGCCCATGATTTCGCCTGGGTTGGCCCAGATGGTGCGGCCGAGCTGGTGGGCGTAGCGCTGGTGGTCGTGGCCGCTGAAGACGGCGTCGAAGTGTTCCGAGGCGGCGATGTAGTGGGCGACGTCGGGGTAGTGGTGGAGGGCGATGCGGCGGCTGGCGAGATCGAGTTCCGCGAAGTGACCGTGGAGTTTGACGTTCGGGTGTTTGGAGGCGACGCCGCAGAGGAGGAAGGCGTCGCCGTCGTTGTTGCCGAAGACCGCGTCGATGGGGCCGGGGAAGCCGGAGGCGAGGGCTGCTAGGGTGAAGGGTGCGCAGAAGTCGCCGAGGAAGCAGAGGTGTTCAGCGCCTTCCTGCTGGACTGCGATGAGGACGCGCTGGAGGTTGGCGAGCTGGTCGTGGGCGTCGCTGAGGACGGCGATTTTCATGAGGGGAGGTCAGCGGATGGCGGCGTGGATGCGGTGGACATCGCTGTGGTCGTCGAGGGCCTGGAGGAAGGAGGTGACTTCTTCGCGCTGGGCGTCGGTGAGTTCGGGGTAGTCCTTGGGGCGGTAGCTGAGTTCGGTGGTGGTGATGGACCAGCCGGCGGCTTTGAGGGCCTTGGTGACGTTATTGAGTTCAGCGGGCTGGGTGAAGAAGCGGGCGGCGACGGCGTTGGGCGGGAGGTCTTCGAGATCGTCGGCGGAGAGGATTTCGAGGTCATCGGCACCGGCTTCGATGGCGGCGCTTTCGGGGTCGGTGCCTTGCGGGGCGTTTGCTTCGACGAGACCGACGTAATCGAACATCCATGCGACGGCGCCCATGGAGCCTGCGCGGAAGAGGACGCGGATTTCGGGGCCGGTGCGGTTATTGTTTTCGGTGAGGCACTCGACGAGAACGGGGACACGGTGAGGGGTGAAGCCTTCGAAGATGACGGTTTCGATGGCGTCGGCTTTGCCGTCCTGGCCTGAGCCTTTGGCGATGGCGCGTTCGATGGTGTCGCGGTAGACGCTTTGTTTTTTAGCGGCTTCGATGGCGGCGGCGAGGCGCGGGTTGAATTCCGGGCTTGGGCCGGCCATGCGTGCGGCGACTTGGATTTCGCGCACGAGTTTGGTGGTCATGCGGCCTTTTTTGTCCGCGGCGAGTTCGCGCCATTTTTGTTTCCATTGAGCTCCCATGGGAGGATTTATGGGGAATCCGGCGGGTGCGGCAAGGCGAATCGTTGGGTGGGTGGGATGGGGGCAAAACGAAGAGCGCGGCGCATGCGATCCCCCTCGCATACGCCGCGCATTTCGCGGGGCCCTGCCGCCAAACGGGGCGGACGGGCGCGATGTCCGCAAAATCGGGTCAGAAGCGCCAGATGAGGTCGAAGGTGAACCTGTCTGCGAAGAGGCCCTTGGGGTTTACGACGGCGGTTTCGTAGCCGAAGCCGAGGTCGAGGTTGGGGCGGAGTCTGGTGCGGAAGCCGCCGCCGAGGGTGACGGAAGTGTCTGCGGAAGTGCTGCCGAAGTTGATGAGGTCGTAGCCTTCGCTGTCGAGTGGGAGGGCATTGCCGTTGCTGATGACGGAGGAGCCGTTCATGGAGACGAAGGGGATAAACCACTGGCAGACGTAGTAGTCGGCCATGAGACTGTAGTGGAAGCTGGAGGATTCGGCATCGCCGTCGATGGGGAGGCGGAAGCCGACATTGGTGGTGAGGTGGAGGTCGCCGAAGCCTTTGGCGGCGGAGACGAAGAGGTTGAATTCGCCGTCGCCGTTGCCCTGGAAGACCTTTTTCTCGCCGAAGGGGGCTTCGAAGGTGAAGCCTGGGGTGAGGATGAACTGGTTGGCGCGGTCGTCGATGAGGGCGTATTTGAGGCCGAGGGCGACATCGGCCCAGCCGGAGGCGCCGGGGCCGACGCCTGGGTTGATGTCGACGTAGCCGTCTTTGGTGGCGATGAGGCCGAGGCGGTCGGTGATGGCCCAGCGGAACTGGAGGGCGTAGAGGTTGACGTTGCCGCCTTTGGTGATGAAGCCGTCGTCGATATTGTGGCGCATGTAGATCGGCCGGAGTTCCGTGCGGATCGTGGGGTCTTCGAAGAAGATGGGGTTATTGACTGGGGAGATGGTGTGGGAGAGCCAGTCGCCGGTGGCTGGGGGCGGGGATGGTGGGAGGGCTGGGGTGGTGGTGCCGGCGAGGGCGGCGGAGGTAGCGAGGGCGGCCGTGGCGGCCGCGGCGAGGATGGATGAGTGCGTTGCAGTCATGATGGAGATATACCCGGCTGGGTGGGAGGGTTGCGCCGCATGGGTTGGTGAAGACTGCGCAGATATTGGCGTGGCGGGAGGGTGGTGATGAGGCCACTTGCGGAGGGAGGGAGGCGGTGCGAATCGGGGGGATATGGCGCGGATTTTGTCAGCGATGTCTGGTGGGGTGGACAGCAGTGTGGCGACGGCCATGCTGCTGGAGGCTGGTCATGAGGTGGAGGGGGCGTACATGAAGAACTGGATCAACGAGGAGAACATTCTGGGGGATTGTCCGTGGCAGGAGGACATCGAGGATGCGCGGTCGGTGGCGGAGAAGTTAGGAGTTCCATTCCGGGTGGTGAATCTGATGGATGACTACCGGGAGCGGGTGGTGAGTTATCTGCTGGAGGGGTACCGGAGCGGGGTGACGCCGAATCCTGACGTGATGTGCAATCGGGAGATCAAGTTCGGGGTGTTTCTGGATTATGCCTTGGCGGAGGGATTCAGTGCGGTGGCGACCGGGCACTATGCGCGGGTGGAGCATGGGGTTGACGGGGTGAGCCGGATGTTCCGGGGGATGGATCCTGGGAAGGACCAGAGTTATTTTCTGGCATTGATGCGTCAGGAGCAGTTGCGGCGGGCGGAGTTTCCGATCGGGGGGATGCTGAAGGCGGAGGTTAGGGAGCGTGCGGCGGCATTGGGACTGGCGACGGCGGCGAAGAAGGACAGCCAGGGGATTTGTTTCATTGGGAACGTGCGGATGAGTGATTTTCTGCGGGCATTTGTGCCTGATGAGCCGGGGAACATTGTGGGATTGGACGGGCGGGTGCTGGGGCGGCATGCGGGGGTCCATTTGTACACATTGGGGCAGCGGAAGGGGTTGGGGGTGGCGTCGAATGCGTACAAGGAGGCCTATGTGGTGGTGGAGAAGCGGGTGGGGACGCGGGAGCTGGTGGTGGCGTTTGATCATCCGGAGACGCCGAGATTGTATGCGCGGCGGTGCACGGTGGGGACGTTGTCATGGACTGGGGCGCCGATGAGGTTGCCTGGGCGGTATCAGGTGCAGCCGAGGTATCGGTGTGCGGGGCAGGATGCGGAGGTGGAGGAGTTGGAGGGCGGGCGGGTGGCGGTGACGTTTGCGGAGGCGCAGCGGGCGTTGGCACCGGGGCAGATCTGTGCGTTTTATGCTGGGGACGAGCTGCTGGGTGGGGGGATCTTCGAGACGGTGACGCCTGAGGTGGAGGGTTGAGGGGTGGTGTCGTAGGGGAAACCCCGAATGACGCGGAAACGGTGTCCGATTGGTCGAATGGCGGCAGGTTTAATCCTGCGGTCATCTTTCTGGTGCGACCGTTGCGTTTCGAGGTCATGGCGGCTGGGAACCTGTTTTCGGGCGGGTACCGGGGCTGCTGTGATTGACGAGAAGCTCCTGATTTGTGCAGAATTCCCGACCGGTGTTTACCCTGACGCCGACTTTCCCCTGATTCCCCATGCGTTCCTCCCTGTTGCTTGCGTTGCTGCTGCCTGCTGTGGCGATTCCTTTGTATGCCGTGCCGACGGCGGTGAATGACACGTTTACGACCCCGGAGGACACGGCGTTGTCTGGCGGGTCGGTGACGAATCCTCTGCTGGTGACGGATTTCGAGGCTGGGGGCGCCGGGTTCACGTTGCCGGGGACGTGGGATTATCTGGACACCCTGCTGACGACGGCGGCTGGGGGTGCGAACACGTATCCGAGGGATGGGTCGAGTCGGGCGTGGAATGCGGTGGGGTTTGACAAGGCGAGTTCGACGGTGACGGGGTGGAAATCGGCGGCGCTGCCGATTCAGGGGGGTGGGGTGGATGCGTTTGCGAATGCGCCGAATCTGCTGGGAGGGATCACGGGGAACAGCGGGGTGAACACGGTGAACACGTATCTATTCCGGACGAGCTTCACGATGACGGGAGCGGAGGCGGCGCAGACGTGGAATGCGCGGGTCCTGGCGGACGACGGGTGCATCATTTATGTGAATGGGGTGGAGGCTGGTCGGTACAATTATCCCGGGAATGTGCCGGTGAATCCGGATGCGCTGGTGGGTGGGAATGGCGGGAGTGAGACGGCGTACACGACGGTGCCGCTGACGGTGCCGTTTGCGGTCGGGGAGAATGTGATTGCGGTGGAGCTTCACCAGAACACGAATAACAGTTCGGATGCGGGGATTGATCTGACGATTGCGTCGGCGAGTGCGGATCCGCTCCGTGGGATGGTGTATGCGGATGACATTGACGGGACGAACCGTCCTAACGTGGTGTCCGGGGTGCTGGATTCCGGGACGGGGAATCCGGGGTCGTCGGTGAACGTGTCGTTTTCGCGTGGGTTTGGGGGTGGCGGGAACGGGCCGAATATTTCGGGTGGGTGGCGCAGGACGATTGAGGTGCCGGCGGCGGCGACCCTGACGATCAAGTGTGATGCGAGGGCGCGAGCGGTGAATGGATTGGAGGACAACGAGTATGCGGAGGCGATTGTGATGCTGGACGGCGTGCGGTTGAGTTCCGGCGGGAGGAATTATCTGGTGAGGCAGGTGGGGGCGAATCCGGCGGGATCGGCTGGAGCGAACGGGAATGCGGACAGCGGGTGGGGGACGTACACGATTGAGGTGCCGGTGACGGCGGGGTCGCACGTGGTGGCGTTTGGCGGGTTCGGGCCGCGGCCGAGTGGTGAGAATTTCGATGTGGATGAGGGCGGGATTGTGAATTTCGACAACATTGATGTGTCGGTGAAGGGGACGGGCGGGTCGCTGCTGGACAACGACACGGGCGGGGTGGCTCCGGTGACGGCGGTGAAGGTGACGGATCCTGCGAACGGGACCCTTGTGCTAGGGACGACGGGGACGTTCACGTACACGCCGAATGCGAACTGGTTCGGGACGGATAGTTTCAGTTATCGGGCGGTGGATTCGACTGGGCAGTCGAATCCTGCGACGGTGACGGTGACGGTGACGCCGGTGAATGATGCGCCGGTGGGGGTGGCGGACAATTATGCGGTGACGCAGGGTGGGGTGCTGACGGTGCCGGTGGCGCAGGGTGTGCTGGTGAATGACAACGATGTGGACAATGCGGCAGCGACGCTGACGGCGGTGTCGGCGAGTACGCCGAGCAATGGGGCGGTGGTGCTGAATGCGAACGGGTCGTTCAGTTACACGCCGACGGCGCAGTTTTCGGGGGTGGCGACGTTTACGTACCGGGTGAGTGACGGGGCGCTGCAGTCGGCTCCGGTGACGGTGACGATTGCGGTGACGGACACGCCGGATGCGCCGGTGGCGGCGGGTGACAGTTACACGGCGGTGAGGAACACGCCATTGGTGGTGAGTGCGTTGGCTGGCGGGACGACGACGGAGGAACTGCTGCCGTACAAGGGACCTGACTGGCGGTATTTTGATTCGCTAGTGCTGGCGAGCCGGAATCTGGGGACGGCGTGGCGTGCGGAGGATTTTGTGGAGAACGGGGACTGGAAGACGGGAGCTGGGGAATTGGGGTATGGGGACGGGGATGAGGCGACGGTGATCAACGACAATCCGGATCCGGCGTTCAATGCGGCGGCGGGGGACAAGTTTGCGACGTATTATTTCCGGAGGCCGCTGACGGTGGCGAATGCGTTCAACATCACGGGGGTGGAGGTGTCGGTGATTTACGATGATGCGGTGGCGTTTTACATCAACGGCGGGGCGGGGACGCGGACGAGCAACCTGCCGGATCTGGCGACGATGCCGGAGTTGGCGTGGGATTATTTCCCGACGACGAATGTGAACGACAATTCGACGCAGACGTTCACGCTGCCGGCTGGGACGTTTCGCGAGGGGGTGAATCTGCTGGCGGCGGAGGCGCACCAGAACGGGGCGAGTTCGAGTGACATCTCTTTTGACATGCGGGTTCGGGTGACGCGGGCGATTTCGGCCGGGGTGCTGGCGAATGATACGGATCCTGATCCGGGGGAGACGGCGACGCTGGTGGCGGAACTGGTGACTGGGCCTGCGCGTGGGAACGTGACCTTGAACAGCAATGGGACGTTTACGTACACGCCTGCGGCGGGTTTTACGGGAGCGGATTCGTTCACGTATCGGGCGCGAGACACGAGTGGGCGGGTGTCGGCGGTGGCGACGGCGAGCATCACGGTGGTGACGGGGCCGAATGCGGCGCCGCTAGTGACGGCGGACAGTTATACGACTGCGGAGGACACGGTGCTGACGGTGACGGCTCCGGGCGTGCTGGCGAATGATGTGGATGGCGAGGGTGATGCGTTTACGGCGTCGGTGGTGACGCAACCGACGCGCGGGACGGTGGTGATGAATGCGAATGGCGGGTTTGTTTACACGCCGGCCGCGGACTTCAACGGGACGGATACGTTCACGTACCGGGCGACGGACACGCAACCGTCTGCGCCTGCGACGGTGACGGTGACGGTGACGCCGGTGAATGATGCGCCGGTGGCGCGTGCGGACAGTTATGCTGGTGATCCGGGCGTGCCGCTGACGATCGGGGCGTCGCAGGGGGTGTTGGCGAATGATACGGATGCGGATGCGGGGACGGTGCTGACAGCGAAGCTGGGGACGCCGCCGGTGGGTGCGACGGTGACCATGAATTCCGATGGATCGTTTGTGTTCAGCGCGCCGGTGGGCGGGGTGTATACCTTCACGTATCGGGCGCGGGATGAGGCATTGAGTTCGGGTCCGGTGACGGTGACGGTGTCGCTGAATGCCGCTCCGAGCGGGGTGGCGGATGCGTACAGTGTGGATGAGGACCGGACATTGACGGTGTCTGCGGCGCAGGGCGTGCTGGCGAACGATGTGGATCCGGAGGGACAGACGGTGACGGCGGTGCTGGTGACGGGCGCGGCGAGGGGGAGCCTGACGCTGAATGCGGATGGGTCCTTTGAGTACACACCGGCGGCTAACTTTGCGGGGAGTGACAGTTTCAGTTATCGGGCGTCTGATGGCGTGCGTCAGTCGGGTGTGGTGACGGTGGGGCTGACGGTGAATGCGGTGAATGATGCGCCGGTGGCGGTGGCGGATGCCTATGGGGTGAAGTTGGACACGCCGCTGACAATTGCGGTGGCGAATGGGGTGTTGAGGAATGATACGGATGTTGAGGGTGGGGCGCTGACGGCGGTGCTGGTGGCCGCACCGGTGGAGGGGGCGCTGACGCTGCGGAGTGACGGGTCGTTTGATTATGTGCCGCCGACTGGGTATTCGGGGACGACGACGTTCAGTTACCGTGCGAGTGACGGGGCGCTGACGTCGGCGGTGACGGTGGTGACGCTGAATGTGACGGCGGATCTGAACACGGTGATGATCAGTGAGATCATGTACAATCCGCCGGGAGCTGCCGGGGTGTTTGAGGAGTTCATTGAGGTTTACAATTTCGGGGATGCGGCGGTGGATCTGACGGGATGGGAGTTCAGCAAGGGGGTGAACTATGTGTTTCCAGCGGGGCAGTTGCTGCCTGCGAAGGCGTCGCTGGCGGTGCCTGCGGACAAGGCGGCATTCACGGCGAAGTATGGCGCTGGGGCGGCGGCGACGGCGACTGGGTGGGGGCCGTTGTCGCGGTTGAGCAACAGCGGGGAGATGATTCGGCTGAAGAATGCGCTAGGGGAGACGGTGGACGAGGTGGAGTATGCGGATTCCGGTGACTGGGCGGTGCGGAAGATTGTGGGTGTGTGGGATGCGACGAACACGCCTGGGCAGACCCCGGCGAATGGATTGGACACGGATCCTGGACTGGAGTGGGTGACGGCGGCGGATCCTGATCCGGAGATTGGGAATGCTGGCGGGTCGTCGATTCAGTTGATCAATCCTGCGCTTTCGAACAAGGCTGGGGTGAACTGGGCGGCGGCGGTGCCGACGCCTGGGGCTGCGAATGCGCTGGTGGCTCGTGCGAACAGTGCGCCGCTGATTCGGGATGTGGTGCATAGTCCGGCGGTGCCGAACCGGACCCAGCAGGTGACGGTGACGGCGCGGATCACGGATGAACTGACGACGGGGATCAGTGCGTCGGTGTTCTTCCGTTCGTGGCTGCCGTCGGGGACGACGCCGGCGGTGGACTGGGATGAAGTGCTGCTGAAGGATGATGGGCGGAGTGGCGACGGGGTGGCGAACGATGGTATATACGGGGCGGTGCTTCCGGCGCAGGCGTTGAATACGGTGGTGGAGTTTTATGTGAGGGCGGCGGACAGTGTGGCGAATGTGCGTTCGTGGCCGCCGCCGACGCTGGATTTGAACGGGGCGAATCCGGTGCAGAATGCGAACTGCCTGTATCAGGTGAGTGAGGAGGCGTGGGCGGATGCGCGGCCGCTGTATCAGGTGGTGATGACTGGGGCGGACAATGCTTCGTGGAATGCTGGTTTGGCGAACCGGACGAGCAATGCGGCACCGAACTGCACGGTGATTTTCCGTCAGGGCGGGGCGTTTGATGTGAGGTATCGCGGGAGCATCCGGACGCGGGGGAACAGTTCGCGGAGTGACACGCCGGTGAATTTGAGGCTGGATGTGCCTGGTGACGCGTCATGGAACGGCAGGACGGCGTTCACGATGAACTACAAGTATGCGTACAGCCAGTTTCTGGGGAGTCGGCTGATGGAGGCGGCGGGAGTGCCGTGTGAGAAGTCGAACGTGGTGGGGATGCGGATCAATGGGGTGAACCGGTTGCTGGATCAGAATGGGAACCGGACGTTTGGGTATTATTGTGATTTGATTCCGAGGGGCGGGGAGACGATTGACGAGTGGTTCCCGGGGAACAATGACGGGAACGGGTATGGGAAGATCCGCGGGAGTGTGCGGTGGGGGGTGTCGACGCTGCCGGTGATCGGGGCGAACGGGTGGGCTGAGGGCGGGTATGTGAATGAAGGGTGGTGGAAGCAGACGAATGCGGTGCAGAATGACTGGGCGGATCTGCATGCGTGGATCACGTCGATGAATGCGGGGACGGCGGACACCTTCCACGAGACGATCAAGAGCACGGTGGACATTGATGAATGGTGCCGGTTCCTGGCGATTTCGACGATCATCAACCATGCGGAGACGAACATGGCGAATGGGGATGACGACGATTACTCGGTGTACTTCGGGATTGATGACGATTTGTGCCGCCTCATTCCGCACGACATGGACACGTGTTTCAATCTGAACGCGATTGGTCTGGGTGATGAAGTGGCGCCGCCGACGGGGACGATTTATCAGTGTACGCAGGCGAATTATCCTGGGGACAACGCGACCTTGCCGCAGATGGACAAGTTCTATCGGAATCCGGTGACGGGTCGGAAGTTCAAGGCGGCATTGCGGCGGTATCTGGACACGCTTTTTGCGAAGCCTACGTTTGATGCCTACATTGACACGATGCTGGATGCGCCGTGGATGGGGACGCAGTTCACGCCGAACGGGGATGCGATCCGGGCGCACATCAAAGCGTTCCTGGACACGCGGCGGACGACGATTGAGGCATTTCTGCCGACGGCGTTCACTGCTGGGACGACGCTAGCGTTGCAGAATGGCGTGCCGCGGACGACGACGGCGACGAATCTGGGGGATTTGGGAGGGAAGATTGATCCGGCGCGGACTGCGGAGGTGCGGGTGAATGGGATCAAGGTGACGACGAATCCGTATGGATCGACGGCGGCGGCTGACAATTCGTGGAGTGCGGGGACGGCGGTGACGCTGCAGCCGGGGTTGAACACGCTGGTGTGTACGGCGCATGATGAGGCCGGGAGTGTGTTTGCGAGTCAGACGGTGACGATCTGGTATGATTTGGCCGGGGTGAACCGCAGCGGGACGCTGGCGGGGAGTGAAACGTGGAGTCCGGCTGCTGGGCCGTACAATGTGACGGCGAACCTGACGGTCCCGAATGGTGCGGTGCTGACGATTCAGCCGGGGACGACGGTGTTTGTGGCGTCCGGGGCGTCGATCACGGTGAATGCGGGTGGCCGGATTGTGGCTGAGGGGACGGAGGCGGCTGGGATCACGATCGCGCGGATTCCGTCGGGGACGGGGAACTGGGGTGGGATTACGGTGAGCGGGGCGACGGCCGAGCCGTCGCGGTTCGGGTATCTGACGTTCAGCCAGAATGGGTCGACGGCGATTCATACGCAGAGCGGGGCGAATGTAGAGATTCACCATGTGACGTTCCTGAATCCAGCGGTGCAGTTCCTGTCGTTCGATGGGAGTTCGTTCCGGGTGAGTGACTGTGTGTTCCCTGACAGTACGGCCGGATTTGAGCCGGTGCATGGGACCGGCGGGATTGCGGCGGGTGGTCGCGGGATTATTGAGCGGTGCCGGTTTGGGAAGACGCAGGGATACAATGATTCGGTTGATTTCACGGGCGGGAACCGGCCGGGGCCGATTCTGCATGTGCTGAACTGTGTGTTTACGGGATCGGACGATGACATTCTGGATCTCGACAGCACGGATGCGTGGATTGAGGGGAACGTGTTCATGCATGCGCACCGGAACGGGGCGTCGCCTGACAGTTCGAGTGCGGTGTCGGGCGGGTCGGACAATGCGGATTACAGTCAGGTGACGGTGATCAACAATCTGATCTATGATTGTGACAATGCGATTACGATGAAGCAGGGCGGGCAGCCGCAGGGCGGGTCTGGCGTGCTGCTTTACAACACGATTGTGAGGACGACGAAGGTGGGTGGGATTGACGGAGGGTCGGGGATTGTGAACTTCGATGACGAAGGCGTGACTGGGGAAGGGAAAGGATTCTATCTGGAAGGGAATGTGATCTTTGATGCGGAGAATCTGGCGCGGAATTATGTGCCAGCGAACAGCCGCCTTGTGATGAATGGGAACTTCCTTCCGGTGGCACCGCCTGCTGGGGTGGAGGCGACGGGGAATGTGATCGGGGCGGACTTGAAGCTGAATCTTGGACTGATCACGAATCCTGCGACGGCGACGGCTGAGCAGGTGGTGGCGGCATTGAGGCCGCAGTGGTGTTCGCCGGTGCTGGGGGCTGGGCCGATGGGTGGGAATGCGGGGGCGGATGTGGCGAAGACGGGGATTCGGGTACAGACCCCGCCGGGGAGTGTGTGGCCGGCGACGTTCACGATTGCGGCGGGGATTGGCGGGAGCTTCACGCCGACGGGGCAGCCTGCGTGGGCGTATGGGTTCAGCCATTACAAGTACCGGGTGGATGGGGGCGCGGAGAGTCCGGAGATTGCGGTGTCGGTGCCGGCGACATTGAGCGGGTTGAGTGCGGGTGCGCACGTGCTGACGGTGCTAGGGAAGCGTGATTCCGGGTTGTGGCAGGAAGTGCCGACGACGGTGGCGTTCACGGTGGTGGCGGGGATACCGACGGTGGTGCTGAGTGAAGTGCTGGCGGAGCCGGTGAGCGGGGTGGATTTCGTGGAGTTGCGGAACTGGGGGAGTGAGACGGCGGTGCTGGACGGTTGCGGGTTGACGGATGACACGGCGGTGCCGGGTCGGTTCACGTTCCCGGTGGGGACGGTGATTGCGCCGGGCGGGTATCTGGTGGTGGATGCGACGCAGGCTGGGTTCGGGCTTGATGGTGGCGGTGAGACCGTGCGGTTCACGTCGGCTGGCGGGACGCTGATTGATGAAGTGGCGTTCGGGCCGCAGTTGAGTGGGAAGTCGGTGGCGCGTGTGGCTGGCGGGTGGCGTTTGTCGGAGCCGACGCCTGCGGCGGCGAACACGGCGGTGTGCGAGACGGGGACTGGGAGCGGGATCCGGATCAATGAGTGGCTGGGGTCTAACAGCATCATTGTGGCTGGGGACTTTGTGGAGTTGTACAATCCTGAGGCGCTGCCGGTGGACATTGGCGGGTGGCGGATGAGTCAGGATTACCGGAACGAGCCAGGGCAGAGTGTGTTTCCGCCGCTGAGTTTTGTGGGGGCGCGCGGCTTTCTGTCGCTGGTGGCGGATGGGAATGCGGCGGCTGGTGGCAATCATCTGGCGTTCAAGATTTCGAGGATTCGGGACACGATTGCGCTGCTGGATGGTGGCGCGGTGCCGGTGGATATTGTGACGGTGTTGCCGGGGAATCCTGATGTGTCGCAGGGGCGGACGACGGATGGCGGGTTGACGATCGGGTATCTGCCGCTGCCGACGGCCGGGTTTTCGAATGGGAGCGATGTGAGTGCGGATGTGACGGTGATGAACGGGCTGCGGATTACGGAGCTGATGTTTGATCCGCCGTCGAGCAGTCAGGCTGAGTACGTTGAGTTCCGGAACATCACGGCGGTGCCGATGACGCTGACGGGCGTGCGGTTTGCGTCGGGGATTACGTTCACGTTCCCTGTGCTGACGGTGCCTGCGAACGGGTATGCGGTGATCACGCAGGATCTGGTGAAGTTTGCGGCGCAGTTTCCTGGGGTGAGTGCGGTGCAGTGGGCGGGCGGGCGATTGGACAACAATGGGGAGAGCCTGCGTGTGGAGACTGGGGTGTATGGGCTGGGGATTCTCGATTTCCGGTATGAAGGGAATTGGTATCCGGCCACGCGGGCGGGGGCATCGCTGGAGATGGTGAATCCGCTGGCGGCGCGGGAGGCGTGGAATGAGAAGGCGAGCTGGCAGCCGTGTGTGCCGAGTCCGGGCGGGCCGTCGGCGTTCGGGGTGGTGACGCCGCCGGACACGTCGGTGGGTGTGGGTGAGGTGTTTGCGATTGATGCGGTGGTGTGTCCGGGGCCGCATCCAGCGGCTGGGGTGACGGTGGCGTGGTCGACGGTGTCCGGGCCAGCGGCGGCGGTGTTTACGGCGCCTGCGAATGGGCGGACGAACGTGACGTTCCCGCAGGCTGGGGTGTACGAGATCCGATTGCTGGCGACTGGGCCGGGGGGTGTGCAGGCGTCGGATGCGACGGTGGTGACGGTGAGTGAGACGTATGCGCAGTGGGCGGCGCGGGTGATGCCTGGGCTTGGTGCGGCGGACCGGGAGTCGACGGCTGACCCTGACAAGGATGGGTTCAACAACCTTGTGGAGTTTGCGCTGGGTGGGAATCCGGTACGGAGTGATGCGGGGAGCCTTGTGACGGTGGTGCCGGGGAGCCTGCCGCTGACGATGACGTGGCGGAGGAATCCTTATGCGAGTCCTGCGCCGGTGATTGTGCCTGAAGTGTCGAGTGACCTGCAGACATGGGCGTCGGGGCCGGGAGCGGTGGATTCGCTGCTGGTGACGTCGGGTGGCGGGTTGGAGACGTGGAGGAGTGTGGATGCGGGGCCGGCGGGGAGTCCGCAGCGGTATCTGCGGCTGAAGGTGATTCAGCCGTGAGGTGGGGCTTCACTGAGAAGACATGAAGTGATGGAGTCCGGAAGGGGGATTGACCGCTTCCGGACTCCGCATTAGGGCCAAGGATGATGAGCAAGCGATATTCGATCGGACTGGATTACGGGACGAATTCCTGCCGTTCCCTGCTGGTGGATCTGGAGACCGGGGCGGAACTGGGGAGTGCGGTCTTCAATTATCCGTCTGGCGAGCTTGGGATACTGACGGACCCGCGGGATCCTAACGTGGCGCGGCAGAATCCGCAGGATTACATTGACGGGATGGTGGCGGTGGTGACTGGGGCGATCGAGCAGGCGCGTCGGGCGGATCCAGGGTTTGATGCGTCGCGGGTGATTGGGATCGGGGTGGACACGACTGGGAGCACGGTGATTCCGGTGGATGCGGATGGGACCCCGCTGGGGTTGCTGGAGGAGTTCCGGGACAACCTGAATGCGCAGGTATGGTTGTGGAAGGATCACACGGCGCATGAGGAGGCGGCGGAGCTTACGGCTGCGGCGCGGCGGACGCATCCGCAGTATCTGGACCGGTGCGGCGGGACGTATTCGAGCGAATGGTTCTGGAGCAAGCTACTGCGATTGAAGCGGGTGGATCCGGGGGTATTTGCGGCGGCGGCGAGTTTTGTGGAGCATTGCGACTGGATTCCGGCGCTGCTGACTGGGCAGAGTGATCCGTTGAAGATGGCGCGGAGCGTGTGTGCGGCGGGGCACAAGGCGATGTACAATCCTGACTGGGGCGGGTTGCCGGCGAGGGATTTTCTGGCGTCGGTTGATCCTGCGCTGGGTGGATTGCGGGATCGGTTGTATCACCGGGCGCTGACGTCGGATCAACTGGCGGGGCGGCTGTCGCCGAACTGGGCGAAGAAGCTAGGATTGCGGACGGGGATTGCGGTGGCGGTGGGGGCGTTCGATGCGCACATGGGAGCGGTGGGGGCGGGGGTGCGGGAGGGGACGCTGGTGAAGATTCTGGGGACGAGCACGTGTGACCTGATGATCCATCCTAACCAGCAGGAGCTGGCGGACATTCCCGGTTTGTGCGGGATTGTGGATGGCTCGGTGCTGCCTGGGTGTTACGGGCTGGAGGCCGGGCAGAGTGCGGTGGGGGATATTTTTCTGTGGTTTGTGAACCATCTGGTGCCTGAGTGTTATGGGTCGGATGTGGCGGCGAAGTTCGAGGGGATGGAGCGGGCGATGGTGGGGATGAAGCCTGGGGAGACTGGGTTGATGGCGCTGGACTGGAACAACGGGAACCGGACGATCCTGACGGATGTGAGGTTGAGCGGGATGATTCTGGGGCAGACCCTGCACACGGAGGCGCATGAGATTTACCGGGCATTGATCGAGGCGACGGCGTACGGGGCCTTGACGATTGTGAATCGGTTTGAGGAGTACGGGGTGAAGGTTGAGGAGATTGTGTGTACGGGCGGGCTGGCGGTGAAGAATGCGACGCTGATGCAGATTTATGCGGATGTGCTGGGGCGGCCGATGAAGGTGAGCCAGAGCGAGCAGACGTGTGCCTTGGGTGCGGCGATTTTCGGGGCGATGGCGGCGGGCGCGGTGGAGAGCGGGTTTGATTCGGTGCAGGGGGCGCAGGAGCAATTGTGCCGGGTGCGGGATGGGGTGTATATGCCGGACCGGGGACGGCATGAGACGTACCGGAAGCTTTATGGGATTTACCGGCGGCTGCATGATGCGTTCGGGACGGCCGAGTGGGCGGGTGGGCTGCATGGGGTGATGAAGGAACTGATTGCGATCCGGGAGACGGCGCGGGCGGAATAGAGGTTGGAATTTGTTTGTGCCGGGCGGGTGAATCCGGTTTCATGGGGATACCCCTATGAAAAGTTCAGCCCTTTGCGCGGCGCTGACCGTGCTGCTGCCTGTGATGGCAGCGGCGGTCGACAGTGTGGTTGTGTTCAACGAACTGCAGTATCATCCGGTGGCGGGTGATGCGGGTGGGGAATGGATTGAGTTGCACAATCAGATGGCGATTGATGTGGATCTGTCGGCGTGGCGGATTGAGGCTGGGGTGAGTTATGTGTTTCCGGAGGGAACGGTGATTGCGGGGGGCGGGTATCTGGTGGTGGCAGCGAATCCAGCGGGATTGCAGGTGGCGGCTGGGGTGACGGGGGTGCTGGGGCCGCTGACGGGGAGTCTGGCGAATGCGGGGGAGCGGGTGGAGTTGAGGGATCGGAACGGGCGGTTGATGGACCGGATTGATTACCGGGATAGTGGGGAGTGGCCGGTGGCGGCGGATGGAGCGGGGACGACGCTGGCGAAGCGTGAGCCTGGGACGACGAGTGGCGAGCCGGAGCATTGGACGTCCGGGGTGGTGCTGGGAGGGACGCCGGGGGCGCGGAATTTTCCGGATACGAGCACGACGATCCGGCCGCTGGTGCCGATCAACGCGTTGTGGCGGTATGATGCGAGTGGGACGGATCGTGGGGCGGCGTGGAAGGAGCCCGGGTTTGATGACGGGGCGTGGGCGGGGTTGAACGTGGCGGCGCTGGTGTCCTACTGGCCATTCAACGGGAATGCGACTGCGGTGAGGGGGACGAACGGGACACCGATCGGGGCGGCGACGCCGGGGGCGGATCGGAATGGGACGGCGGGTCAGGCGCTGGTTTTCAACGGGACCTCGCAGTACATCAGTGTGGTGGGTGGAGGAGGGTTGAATGCGGCGGCGAGTGGGACGATTGCGATGTGGGCGCGATGGAACGGGAGCAGTCAGGATGCGGATTGCTGCGGGACGTTCGGGGCGATTACGGCGCGGCAGAACAATGGCGTGTTTTCGGACACGATTCTGGCGTTGAACGGGGCGAATCCGGCGACGGCGAGGTTGGTGTGGCGGCAGTCAGGCGGGCCTGCGCCGATCCTGCTGACGAGCACCGCGGCGGTGGGGAATGGGTGGCGGCATGTGGCGGTAACGTTTTCGCCTGGGGGGAGTACGTTGTATGTGGATGGGGTCGCGCAGGCGACGGCGACGGGGAGTCCGATGAACAACGGGAGTGCGACGCCGTTGTCGTTAGGGGCGTGGGGTGGGGATGGGACGGGGTTCATGAATGGGAGTCTGGATGATGTGGCGGTGTGGGATCAGCCGCTGACGGCGGCGCAGATTGCGGCGCTGGCGGCGGGGACGAAGGGGCCGATGGATTTTGCGAATGCGGAGAGTGCGGTGTATTTCAGTGGGGACGGGAAGCTGGCGACGAGTGACGAGTTGCGGAAGACGGCGCTGGCGGGGACGCCGGTGACGTCGTATTTCCGGCGGGCGTTCGACGTAACGGATCCAGTTTCGAGGATGTCATTGAAGCTGGATCTGGCGGTGGATGACGGGGCGGTGGTGTATTTGAACGGGACGGAAGTGTACCGGCACAATCTGGCGGCTGGGGCGGTGGGGTTTGGGACCCTAGCAACGGCGGTGGTGGGGGATGCGCCGCTGCTGAGCGGGATCGATATTCCGTCGGGGGCCTTGGTGGTGGGGAGGAATGTGCTGGCGGTGGAGGTGCACCAGGCGGCGGAGGTGGACGGCGGGATGGTGTTCGGAGCTGGATTGACGGGGATTGTGCAGGCGGCTGGGCTGGCGGCGACGGTGCCGAACGATCTGGTGATTAACGAAGTGACGGCGGCGGGTGGGCCGTTGCGGATTGAGTTGATGAATCGTGGGGCGGGAGTGGTGGAGACGGCGGGGTATGCGCTGGTGCGGACGGGTTCGGGGGTGGATTTACGTTATGCGTTGCCGGGTCAGGCGATTCCGGCTGGCGGGATGGTGGTGGTGGAGGCGGCGGCGCACGGTTTTCCAGGGCTAGATGGGGACCGAGTGTTTCTGATTCGGGAGAGCGCGGGGACGGTGGCGGACGCGGTGGTGGTGGAGAGTCAGGGGAGGGCGCGGTATCCGGATGGGCGAGGGGAGTTTCTGACGCCGACGGTGTTCACGCCTGGGGCGTCGAATGTGGTGGTGCTGCAGACGGGTGTGGTGATCAATGAGATCATGTACAATGGGCCGCCGGTGCTGGAGCAGCCGGCGGCGGGCGGGAATCCGGCGGTGCCGTTCAGCAGGTCGGTGGAGCAATGGATAGAGCTGCACAATCGGGAGGCGGCGGCGGTGGCGATTGGTGGATGGGCGATGGATGGCGGAGTGCGCTATCAATTTCCGGCGGGGACGGTGATTCCGGCGGGAGGGTATCTGGTGGTGGCGCGGGATCCGGCGGCGCTGGCGGTGAAGTTTCCGGGATTGGTGGCGCTGGGGCCGTTCGAGGGGAGTTTGTCAGGGAGCGGGGAGGAAGTGGTGCTGCGGGATGGCGTGGGCAATCCGGCGGATGAGGTGCATTATTATGATGATGGGGCGTGGCCGGAGGCGGCGGACGGGGGCGGGTCGAGTCTGGAGTTGAAGGATCCGAGGTCGGACAACAATGCGGGCGGGAGCTGGGCGGCGAGTGACGAGCGGAGCCGGAGCGGATGGAAGACTTACAGTTATACGGGAGTGGCGGCGGCGAGTCAGATCGGGCCGGACACACAGTGGCGGGAGTTTGTGCTTGGGTTGATGGATAAGGGGGAAGTGCTGCTCGATGACATCAGTGTGGTGGAGTCGCCTGCGGGGACGCCGGTGGAAATGCTGCAGAACGGGAGTTTCGGGACGGATGCGGCGAGGTGGCGGATTATTGGGAATCATTCCGGGACGGTGGTGGATGATCCGGATCAGGTGGGGAACAAAGTGCTGAGGCTGGTATCGACTGGGAGTACGGATCACATGAGCAACCATGCGGAGACGACGTTTGGATCGTCGCGGAGTGTGGTGAATGGGCGGACGTACCGGATTTCGTATCGTGCGAAGTGGATCAGCGGGTGCCGGCAGTTGAACACGAGACTGTACTTCAATCGATTGGCGAGGACGACGGTGCTGGACGGTCCGGGGGTGCAGATCGGGACGCCGGGGAGTGTGAACAGCAGGAGGGTGGCGAATGCGGGGCCTGTGTTTGCGGGATTGCGGCATGATCCAGCGGTGCCGGCGGCGTTCGGGACGGTGGCGGTGACGGTGCGTGCGGGTGATCCTGACGGAGTTGGGCCGGTGGTGTTGTGGTCGCGGGTGGACGGCGGGGCGTGGGTGAGTCAGGCGATGGATCCGGTGGAGGGGGATGCGGGGAATTACCGTGCGGTGCTGGCGGGGAGAGCGGCTGGGACGGTGGTGCAGTTTTATGTGGCGGCGACGGATGGGGCTGGTGCGACGGCGGTGTATCCGGCGGGGGGTGTGGATTCGCGGGCGATGTATGAGGTGAATGACGGGCTGGCGGCGACGAACGGGTTGCACAACATGCGGCTGGTGACGCTGAAGGCGGATGCGGACTGGATGCACACGACGATCAATCTGATGAGCAATCAGCGGATCGGGGCGACGCTGGTGGTGGACGAGAAGGAAGTGATTTACGACATCGGGTTGAGGTTGAAGGGGAGCGAGCACAGCCGGACGACGAGTGCGCGGTTAGGGTTCAATCTGGGATTTGATTCGGAGCATCTGTTCCGCGGCGTGCATCGGAGTCTGGCGATTGACCGGTCGGAGAGCACTGGGTTCGGGCAGCGGGAGATGCTGGCGCATCAGATGCTGAATCATGCGGGCGGGGTGCCGACAAAGTATCATGATCTGTGTCAGGTGATCGCGCCTCGATTGGAGCATACGGGGAGTGCGGAGCTGCAACTGGCGCGGTACACGGATGTGTTTCTGGATGATCAGTATGAGAACGGGAGTGACGGGATGTTGTTTGAGTATGAGCTGGTGTATCAGCTGAATTCGACGGACAACGGGACGCCGGAGGGGAACAAAGTGCCGGCACCGGATTCGGTGGTGGGAACGACGATTCGGAACATGGGGGATGACAAGGAGCAGTACCGGTGGACTTATCTGATCAAGAACAACGAGGATCGGGATGATTACAGCCGGGTGATGGCGTGGGCGAAGTGGATGGCGACGACGGGGACGGCGTTCACGAGTCAGATTCCGGCGTTTCTTGAACCGGAGCAGTGGCTGCGGGGGCACGCGGTGAATGTGCTGACGGGGGCTGGGGACAGTTATGGCGGGGACGGGGCGCAGCACAACGTGCAGTTCTATGTGCGGCCGACGGACGGGCGGATGCTGTATTTTCCGCATGACATGGATGCGTTCTACGATGCGAACCGGACGATTTATCCTAACGCGGATTTGAACAAGATACTGGCGGTTCCGGGGTATGCGCGGCTGTATTTCGGGCAACTGCTGGAGATTCTGGAGACGACGTACAATACGGGGTACATGCAGCGTTGGGCGGATCATTTCGGGCGATTGCTGCCGGCGCAGCCGTTTGCGAGTCATCTGACGTTCATCGGGCAGAGAGCAACGGTGGTGCGGACGGCGGTGAATGCGGCGGTGTCGCCGAACACGCCGTTTGCGATCAGCACGAATGGGGGTGCGGACACGACGGTGGCGACGGGGATGCTGAACCTGACGGGAACGGCGAACCTGAGTGTGCGGACGGTTCAGGTGAACGGGGTGAATTATCCGCTGACGTGGACATCGCGGACCGTGTGGTCGGTGGCGGTGCCGCTGCAGACGGGGGCGAATCTGCTGCGGGTGCAGGGGATTGACCGGTCGGGGAATGCGCTAGTTGCGGCGGTGGATACGATCACGGTGACGAACACGGGGCCGCCGGGGAATCAGCCGGTGAGGATCAACGAGTGGATGGCGGACAACCGCGGGCCGGGCGGTTTTGCGGATCCTGCGGACGGGTTGTTCCAGGACTGGATTGAATTGTTCAACGGGAATGCAGATCCGGTGGATTTGTCAGGTTATCTGCTGAGTGACGATGCGGCGGCGCCTGGGAAGTGGGTGGTGCCGGCGGGGACGGTGATTCCGGCGCGCGGGTTTCTGATGATCTGGGCGGATGGGGTGACGGCGCAGAATACGCCGGGGAACGGGTTGCATGCTGGGTTTCAGCTGAGCAGTGCGGGGGAGTTTCTGGGCTTGTACAATGCGGCGGGGGTGGCGCAGCACACGCTGGTGTTCGGGGAGCAGCAGGTGAATGTGAGTCAGGGGTTGTTTCCGGATGGCAACGTGGGGGTTCCGGCGTATGCGATGCGGAATGCGACGCCGCGGTGGCCGAATACGCTGGCGGGGCCGCTGGAGGTGACTGGTTTCGGGCGGAATGGGTCGGTGAGCACCCTGACTTTCACGAGTCTGCCGGGGAGGAGTTACCGGGTGGAGTTTACTGATGGGGTGGGGCCGTGGACGGCGCTGGTTCCGGATGTGGCGGCGGTGGGTGACGTGTCGTCGGCGACGGATACGACGGGGAATGCGCGGCGGTTTTACCGGGTGCGGCGGGTGGAGTGAGGCGTGTTCAGGATAGTGGACAACGCGGGCGGGATCTGGTAAAGGGAGGGCAGATTTTCTCCCCCCTGATTCCCCCATGAAGAAGAAATGGCTTTTTGTTTCCGGCGTGCTGCTGCTGACCGGGCTGTGCAGTCGTGGACCGATGGTGTCGCTGATGAGGCGGGTGGCGGCTGGTGATGGTGGGAAAGTGGTGGTGGCTGGGGAGACGGGAGTGGAGGGGCGAGCAGAGGCGGTGGCGGAGAAGGCGGCGGGAGGAGCTGCGGATTTCGGGGTGCGGGGGAAGGCGGAACGAGGCGAGGTGGATTTCGGGGCGCTGCATGCGTTCAGGGAGTGGGAGGGTCGGTATGTGGGGGCTGGGGTTGAGGAGAGGGCTGGGATGGTGGGTGAGGGAGTGCGGCTGGCGGCGGCGAGGCGGCCGGCGATGGAGCGATTGATTGTGACGAATCCGAGATTGGCGCTGGAGGTGGCGGTGCGTGCGGTGGTGCGGCAGGATTTGCCGGAGGAAGTGAAGGAATTGCTGGAGAAGTCGGTGAGCGGGCGGGGGGATTACAAGGCGTACTTTGGTAGGCCAGTGGAGGGAGCGGTGGTGCCTGCGGGGACGGAATTGACGCTAAGGTATTTTGAGACACCGGAGGGGGACAGTTACCGGGCGCATGTGTTCGGGGAGATGGAGGAGGCGGTGAGTCGGCGCGGGGTGGCGATGAGGGGCGTGGCGATCGGGCGTGAGATGGCGGTGGCGGAGAGTCCGGTGCGGCAGATGGAGGCGGGGGAACGGATCGCGGCGGGGACGCCGGTGGACGAGACGTGTCCGGTTTCGGGGACGGTGACGCCGACGACGACTGAGGAGACGTTAGTGGTGGAGCCGGAGGTGCCGCTGGTGGAGGTGGCGGGTCGCGTGATCCGGTTGTGCAACGGGACGCACGTGACGGTGTTTGAGGAAGCGCAGCGTTGGGCGAGCGGCGGGCCGGGCGGCGCGGGGTATTTCTATGACAACTATCCGGGGACGTCGTCTGAGGCGATCGGGAACTTCCGGTGTCTGTACATCCGGGTGACGTATCCTGACCAGATGCGGGCACCGAACACGGAAGCGCGGGCGTGGAGCGACATGCAGAATGTGTCGCGGTTTTATCTGGAGTCGTCGTACGGGAAGCTGACAACGACGTCGGTGGTGACGCCATTGATTGTGATGCCGCACAGCAAGGCGTGGTACATTGCGAAGGACAGCGAGGTGGATGGACTGGGGCTGGTGCACAGCGATGCGCGGGCGATGGCGCGGCGGATGGGTTATGACAGCAGCCAGTTCAACTGCACGATTGTGCGGGTGAACGAGGGGCCGCGGCTGAGCGGGATTTCGTGGGGTGGCGGGGACAGTGTGTGGGTTTCGTGGGACGGGATGGATGTACTGAATCACGAGTGCGGGCATTCGCTAGGGAGGAACCATGCGAATTTCTGGAAGACGAGTGACGGGTCGGCGATCGGGGTGGGGGAGAACCAGGAGTATGGGAACAGTTATGATGTGATGGGTGGCGGTGGCGGGTTCGGGGCGCATTACAACAGTTACAGCAAGCGGTCGCTGGGTTGGCTACAGGATCCGTATGTGCACCGACCGGGGACGACTGCGGCCTACAATGGGGTGTATCGGATTCACGCGTATGACCAGCCGAGGATCGAGGAAGGGAAGCGTTATTCGCTGCGATTGGACAAGGACGTGCAGCGGCGGTTTTATCTGGAGTATCATCCGGCGATTGGGGGTAGTTGGCCGGATCAGTTGCTGCTGATGATGAGCGGACTGGGGAGCAATGCGGGGCATCTGGTGGATACGACGCCTGGGAGTGCGGGAGGGAAGGGTGACGGTGGGATCCAGGTGGGAAGGACGTTCAGTGATTTTGAGAGTGATCTGCATTTCACGGTGCTGGGGAAGGCTGGGACGGTGCCGGAGGCGCTGGATGTGGCGGTGATGCGCGGGCCGTTTCCGGGGAATCGGGCTCCGGTGGTGACGCTGAATGCGACGGCGACGCAGGTGGCGGTGAACGGGAGTGCGACGTTCACGGCGAGTGCGAGTGATCCTGACGGCGATACCCTTGCGTATCACTGGGATTTCAATGACGGGTATGCGGCGCCGAACAGTGCTAGTGTGACACGGGTGTTTCCGACGACCGATCAGCAGACGGTGTCGCTGACGGTTTCGGATCTGAAGGGAGGGACGGTGCGGGCGCACACGGTGATCACGATTGGGAGTCCGGGGCGAGCGGTGGCGCGGGGGACGATAACGATTGGCGGGCGGCCTCTGGCGGGGGTTCGAGTGACGAGTGATACGGACAAGTATTGTTTTACGGACAGCAATGGGGGGTATGCGCTGGCGGATCTGCAGAGCGGGACGCGGACTCTGAGTGCGATGCTGACGGGGTATACGTTCACGGCTGGGTTTACGAATCCCGCGAGTGTGCCGACGGCTGGATTGACGGGATTGAACTGGACGGCGACGAGTGTTCCGGAGGTGGTGATGACGGCGGTGGATGCGGCTGAGGGTGGGGCGAACGGGTCGTTTGTGCTGACGCGGAGCGGGGATGTGACGGCGGCGATGGATGTGACAGTGGCTCCGGCGGGTGGGTCTGCGGTGAAGACGACGGATTACAGTTTTGCGCCGGATTATGCGGCGAGCGGGACGATGAACACGTTTACGATTCCTGCGGGGCAGGCGAGCCTGACGGTGACGGTGGCGGCGGTGAATGACACGGCGCAGGAAGGGCCGGAGACGGTGACCCTGCAGTTGGGAGCGGGGGCTGGGTATCAGGTGCGGAGCAGCGGGGTGGCGATGCTGACGATTGCGGACAATGACACGACGCGGCCGGTGGTGAGTCTGGCGGCGACGGATGTGTATGCGGGTGAGGGGTCGGGAGATGCCGGGGCGTTCACGGTGAGCCGGACTGGGGCGACGGGATCGCCGCTGACGGTTGCGCTGGCGTTCAGCGGGACGGCGACGAACGGGGTGGATTGCGGGATGGTGCCTGGGACGGTGACGATTCCTGCGGGGCAGAGTTCGGTGGTGGTGCCATTGGTGGTGACGGATGACAGCGTGATGGAAGCGCCGGAGGATGCGATCCTGACAGTTAGTGCGAATGCGGCGTATGTGGTGAGTCCGGTGGCGGCGAGCGGGACGGTGACGATTACGGACAATGACCTGCCGGTGGTGTCGGTGACGGCGATTGATGATGTGTTGAATGAGGCGGGGAGGGGGACCGGGGTGGTGCTGGTGACGCGGCGGGGGAGTCTGAGCGGGACGTTGAAGGTGTATTATGGCGTGGGGGGCCGGGCGCTGCATGGGACGGATTATGTGGCGCTGCCTGGTGAAGTGACGTTTCCTGTGGGTGTGGACACGGTGCCGGTGGTGCTGACGCCTTATGACGACGGGCATGGGGAGGGAGACGAAGGGATCGCGTTTGCGCTGACGGTGTTTGACAATGCGTACACGCTGGGGGCGAATTTTTCGGCGGCGCTGACGATCAAGGACAATGCGGATGCGCCATTGGTGGGGGTGACGGCGAACTCGGCGGGCGAGCCGAGCACGAACGGGACGTTTACGGTGACGGCGGTGGGGACGGCACCGGGGAACATTACGGTAAGGTACACGATCAGCGGGACGGCGACGGCGGGGCAGGATTTCACGATGCCGTCGGGCACGGTGACGGTTGCGGGGACGAGTACGGATGTGAAGGGGAATGCGGCGACGGTGACGATCCCGGTTTTGAACGATGCGTTGCCGGAGAACACGGAGACGGTGATTCTGACGATCACGCCGGATCCTGCGTACCGGGTGTACTTGGACGGGCAGGCGGTGATGCGATTGAAGGATGACGAAGCGGAGCCGGTGGCGGTGAGCACGCACAGCAGCGGGTTGGCGGAGCCGGCGGATGGGAGTTCGTTTTACATTTCGAGGGCTGGGACGACGGGTGCGCTGGCGGTGGGGTATACGATGAGCGGGACGGCGGTGAACGGGACGGACTATCAGCTATTGACCGGCAGCGCGGTGATTCCTGACGGGGCGAGCGGGGTGGATGTGACGGTGACGCCGCTGGATGATGCGTTGCGGGAGGGGACGGAGACTGTGGTGATGCGGCTGGCGGGCGGGGCGGGATACGGCGTGGAAGTTGCGGAAGCGACCCTGCTGCTGGAGGACAATGATCTGGCGAGCACCCTGCCGTCGATGGGTTTTGTGTCGGCGACGGGGACGACGGGAGAGTTGCCGGATGCGGTGATGGGGGAGTATCGTGACATTGAGGTGACGCTGCCGTCGGCGATGAGCGGGACGGTGACGGTGGATTATGTGATGAGGGGCGGGACGGCGACTGGGGATGATGTGGACTGGCGGTTTGCGGATGCGGCGGCGGGGAATGCGATGATTCCGGGTGGGACCCTGACATTTCCGCCGGGGGTGACCTCGCGGAAGCTGCGCGTGCGGATTGTGAATGACGGCGTGGTGGAGGGGAATGAGACGGCGATCATTGATCTGGTGAATCTGAACGCGGGCGGGAGCGGCGTGCGGCTGAGTGGGACGAGGTACCGGCATACGCTGACGATCAATGACAACACGGCGGCGAATCCGGTGCCGCGGGTGAGTTTTCTGATGTCGGCGACGACGCGGCAGGAGGCTGACGGAGGCGAGCCGCTGCTGATGGCGGCGCTGGACGCGCCAGCGGGCGGGACGGTGACGGTGCAATTCACGGTGAGCGGGACGGCGACGCGCGGGAGTGATTTCAATCTGAATCCGGGGACCCTGACATTTGCTCCCGGGGAGATGTTCAAGAAACTGCCGATGGTGATTCTGGCGGATGGAGTGTCGGAACTGGCGGAGACGGCGGTGGTGACCCTTGTGAATCCGACCGGGGCGCAACTGGGGACGATTCCGACGCACACGGTGACGATCACGGATGCGTCGGCGGCGGCGGTGTCCGTGGCGGCGGTGGTGGGGACGGTGGAGGAAGACAGCAGCGGGAGCGGCGTGTTTGCGGTGACGCGGAGTGGCGGGGTGTTGAATCTGCCACTGACAGTTAGTGTGGCGGTGAGCGGGACTGCGGTGGCTGGCGAGGATTATGCGGGATTGCCGGCGAGCGTGACGATTCCGGCGGGGCAGACGACGGCGACCCTGAGTGTGGCTCCGGTGCGGGACACTGTGGAGGAAGCGGATGAGACCGTGGTGGTGACGGTGGTGGATGCGGCGGATTACGATCTGGGGTCGGTGGCTGAGGCGGTGGTGACGATTCTGGATGACGATGCGCCGCCGGTGGTGACCCTGGTGTGGCCGAGTACGGCGACGGCGGCGATTCCGGCGGGGGTGGGAATGATTGCGGAGGTGGAGGCGACGCGGGAGTTGCCGAGCGGGACGGTGCATCCGGCGGTGGTGTGGAGTCAGGTGTCTGGGCCTGGGTCGGCGGTGATTGAGACGCCTGGGTTGCGGCGGACGGCGGTGAGTTTTCCGGTGAATGGCGTGTACGTGCTGCGGGCGAGTGCGACGCACGGGACGACGACGTCGGCGGATTTGACCGTGCAGGTGGCACCTGCTCCGGTGGTGCCGAATTTCAGTGTGGCGCGGTTCGGGAATGCGCCAGCGACGACTGGGTTTACGGCTGGGGGTGTGGCGGGGTCGTACAACGTGACGGCAGGCGGGGCGAGCATCGCGAGCACGGGGACGGCGGATCAGTTTGTGTTTGTGCAGCAGGCAATGACCGGGGATGCGACGCTGGTGGCGCGGGTGGTGAGCATGGGGACGGGCGGGAGTTCGACGTCGGACAACCGTGCGGGGCTGATGATCAGAGAGAGTGTTAGCGACGGCGGGTCGCGGCATGCGTTCATCGGGATCACGAAGACACCGGCGACGAGGTTCATCAGTCGGGCGGCGACTGGGGCGGCGAGTACGAATACGACGGGGACGGGAGCGTTTCCGTGCTGGGTGCGGCTGGTGAGGAGTGGCAATGTGTTTACGGGGGAGACGGCTCCTGACAATGGGGGTGTGCCGGGTGTGTGGACGACGGTGGGGACGCAGACGGTGGCGATGAATGCGGCGGCGTTTGCGGGAATTGCGGCGTCGAGCGGGAGCACTGGCGGCGGGTCGCTGGCGGCGGTGGTGGTGGACAATGTGAGGATACTGAATCACGGGCCGGTGGCGAATCTGGGGCCGGCGGTGGATGCGGGGGCGGCGCTGAGTGGTGGCGGGCCGTGGATGCTGGATGCGACGGTGGTGGATGACGGGCAGCCGGCTCCGTCGGTGCTGACGATGCATTGGCAGTCGGTGAGCGGGCCGGGGGTTCCGGTGTTTGCGAATGGGACGTCGACGGATACGGCGGTGACGTTTCCGGTGAGTGGTCGTTATGGATTGCGGCTGACGGCGAGTGACGGGCAGGTGATGACGTTTGACGATGCGGTGGCGGACGTGGCGCTGCCGACGCCGTATGACAGCTGGCGGTTGGCGCAGTTTGGGGCGGAGTCGGGCAATCCGGTGGTGGCGGGTGAGCTAGCGGATCCGGATAGGGATGGCGTGGCGAACCTGCTGGAGTATGCGTTTGCGACCGATCCGCGGCGTGCTGGAGGAGCTGCGATGACGGCTGCAGATGTGGACGAAGGCTTGCTGGCGGTTGATTACCGGATCAATCTGGATGCGACTGACGTGGTGGCTGCGGTGCAGTGGAGTGCGGATCTTGGCACGTGGAGCGACGCCCCGGCGACGGTGACGGTGCTAGGGGAATCGGGCCGGGTGCGGACGGTGCGCGCGACCGTGCCGGCCGATGGAGTGCGGCGGTTCCTGAGGGTGAAGGTGAGTCGCTGACGCGAGCGGGCGGGTGAGCGGTCAGCGGGTGAATTCGACGAACATGAAGTCGGCGATGGTGCCTTTGGGTGCTTTGAGGGCGATGATAACGTCGGCGGGAGCGCCGTGGGCGTTGGCGTTAGGCATGGGGAGGTTCCAGACCGAGGCTTTGCCGGTGGCGGGGCCTGCTTTGATGGTGGTGGAGACGAGGGGCGGCGAGTCCGGGGAGTCCTTGTGGATGGAGATGGTGGCGTCGCCGCCGTGGACCCAGCCGTGGAGTTGGATGGCGGAGAAGTCCTGATAGCGGAGGTGGCGGAAGCGGATCCAGCCGTCGGGATCGAGGCGAGCGACCATGCCGCCCTGGTCGAGATTGTCCTGGGCGGAGGCGAGGTGGCCGTTGTCGAAGAAGCAGGCGCGCTGGCGGCGGGAGCGGAGCGTGATTTCTGCGGCGCCGAGTTGCGGGGCGAGGCCATTGGCACCGAGGTCGGTGGCGGCGACGTGGAGACGGAGGACACCGTTCTGGGCGGTGCCCCACTGGCGGGAAGGTTCGGCGAGTTTGAATTCGCCGGAGGCACCGCGGGCGGTGAGGGTTTCGCCCTGCTGGGCGAGCGAGAGGATCCAGTCGATCATGAGGGCGGCCTCGGCTGGGGAGTGCTGCGGGTGCGGGGGCATGGGGAGCTCGCCCCATGTGCCTTTGCCGCCGGAGATGATTCTGGTGGCGAGGGCGGGGCGGGCGGCTGGGTCGGCGGCGTAGCGGCGGGCGACCTCGGCGTAGGGCGGGCCGGCGGATTTGTCAGCGGTCTGGTGGCAACTGAAGCAGGTGGTGGCGCGCATGAGGGCGAGACCGGCCGGGACGGCGGCGGCGTCCGGGAAGCGGTCGCGGCGTTCTGCGGTGACGAGGAGTCGATCGGTGATGGAGTTGCCGTCTTCGGCGTCGGTGGCCTGGACGGCCCATGGGACGGGCTTGGTCCAGTCGAAGAAGCTGCCGTCTGGAGGGTTGGTGAATGAGACCGTGGGGGCGGCGTTCCCGGCGGCGATGGTGAGGGAGGATTTGGAGAGAGCGCCGGAGGGATCGCGGGCGGTCAGGGTGAGGGAGTAGATGCCGGGCTGGGGGAAGGAGAAGGAAGGAGAGGGACCGTCGGCATGGCCGGAGAGACCAGCGCCTTGCCAGTCCCATGAGAAAGTGAGGGCGTCCTTGTCCGGGTCCGAGCTTGAGGAGCTGACTGGATTGATGGTGAGTGGGCAGGGGCCGGAGGTGACTGGGGCGGAGACGACAGCGACGGGCGGGCGGTTGCCGGAGAGGTAGGCGATGCGGGTGATGGCGCTGTCTTTGTTGCCGGTCCAGCGGTCGCCCATTTCTGCGATGTAGAGTGCGCCGTCGGGGCCGGTGGTTAGGGCGGCGGGTTTGCGGAAGCGGAGGTTCGGGGTGAAGGGCGCGGCGGAGAGGAGTGAGCCGTTCTGGTTGAGTTGGGCGAGACAGAGCCAGTTGCGCATCCATTCGGCGAAAATGAGTGAGCCGTCGAGTTCGGCGGGGAGGGCGTCGGGGGCGGGGTTGGCGGGGCGGCGGAAGATGATGCCGCCGGTGATGCTGCGGCCGCCGCTGCCGAGGAACGGCCAGTCGCGGGAAGGTTCCGAGCCGTACCAGAGGAGAGCGGGTCGGGAGGGCGGGAGGGCGATGGGAGTGGCTAGGGTTGGGCTGTCGTTGACGAGCTTGGCGGGATCCCAGAATGGGCCGGAGGGTTTGAGCGTTTTGCCGTCGAAGGGGCGCCATGGGAGGTTAGGGCCCGAGCAGAACGGCCAGCCGAAGAAGCCTGGTGCGGCGGTGAGATTGATTTCGTCGAAGCCTTCGGGGCCGAGATCGAGGTCGGTTTTGACATTACCGCCGACATCGCCCCATGTGATCCAGCCGGTTTTGGGGTCGCAGGAGAGACGGAAGGGATTGCGGACGCCGAAGGCGAAGACCTCGGGTCGACCGTCTTTGGGGTTGGTGAAGAGATTGCCGGAGGGGATGGAGAAGGAGCCGTCGGGTTCCGGGTGGATGCGGAGGATTTTGCCGCGGAGGTCGTGGGGGTTGGCGGCGGAGCGGCGGGAGTCGCGATTGCGTTCGGTGGGGTGGACGGCGGGGGTGTCCTGAGGCGGGCTGTTGTCGCCGGTGCCGATGAGGAGATTGCCGTGGCCGTCCCATGCGAGGCCGCCGCCGCAGTGGGAGGGATCGATGCCGGCTTCGAGCGGGATCGTTAGGAGGACGCGGGTGGAGTCGGGGACGAAGGAGAGGTCGGGGTTGAGTGAGCGGCGTTCGACTTTGAGGACGCGGGGGAGGGCATCGGGTGTGTAGAAGACGAAGATGTCGCGCTGGGCTGGCCATTGGCGGCCGGTGACGATGGCGAGGGCACCGGCGTCGGCGGAGGCGAACGAGGGGATGGTGCCGGAGAGACCGGAGGAACCGTCTGGGCGGCGCCATTTGACAGCGCCGCGGCGTTCGATCCAGAAGAGCGTGCCGTCGCTGGCGAAGTCGAGCTGCATGGGGTCTTCGCAGCCTGAGACGACGGTGGATTTGACGAAGCGGTCGGGCTCGAGGGCGGGGGCTGGGAGGATGGAGGCGAGGGCGAGCGTGAGGGACGGGAGGAGGCGGGAGTTCACGGCGGGAAGATGGTGGGGGGTGCGGGGAGATGGGCGAGAAAGGGGCGGGAGGCAACGGCGATGGGCAAGGACCTTGCGTGGAGGGGAGGATGGTGTCAGTGGGAGGGATGACCAACGATGGAGAAGGCACAGAAGGGATGAGCGGGGCGCGCCCGCCGCGGAGACCGCGGTATGCGGGGAAGAACCCGCGTAAGTTTGCGGAGAAGTACAAAGAGCATCGGGGGGACGGGGAGACCTTGAGCAAAGTGGCGGCGGCTGGCAAGACGCCAGCGGGGACGCATCGGCCGATCATGGTGGATGAAGTGCTGCAGGTGCTGGAGTTGGAGGCTGGGGAAGTGGTGGCGGATGCGACGCTTGGGTTTGGCGGGCATGCGTCGGCGATGCTAGGGAGGGGGGCGGTGGTGCATGCGTTTGACGTGGATCCGGTGGAGGGACCGCGGACGGTGGAGCGGATGCGGGCGGCGGGGTATGGGGAGGACGTGCTGGTGTTTCACCCGGTGAATTTTGCGGGGATTGGACGCGAGCTGGCGGCGGCGGGGTATCCGGAGGGAGTGGATGCGGTGTTTGCGGACCTGGGGTTGTCGTCGATGCAGATTGACGATCCGGCGCGTGGGTTCACGTGGAAGGAGAACGGGCCATTGGACATGCGGTTGAATCCGCAGCGCGGGGTGTCGGCGGGGAAGCTGCTGGCGGGGATGAGTGAGGAGAAGTTAGTGCGGGTGCTGACGGAGAATGCGGATGAGCCGCTGGCGAGGGAGGTGGCGGCGGTGGTGGCGGGCCGGGAGTTTGCGGGAACGAAGGCGTTAGCGGAGGCGGTGCGTGCGGTGGTGGCACCGGTGTATCGATTGCGGGTGGGCGGGGATGAGGAAGTGCAGCGGACGATCCGGCGGGTGTTTCAGGCGTTGCGGATTGAGGTGAATGGGGAGTTCAGCGCGCTGGACGCGTTTTTGAGGGCGCTGCCTGGGTGTTTGCGTGTGGGTGGTCGGGCGGCGGTGCTGACGTTTCACAGTGGGGAGGACCGGAGGGTGAAACATGCGTTTGCGGCGCTGGCGGCTAGTGGCGGGTATTATATGGCGGACGACCAACCGTGGCGTGCGAGTGTGGCGGAGCAGCGTGCGAATTCGCGGAGTACGAGTGCGAAGCTACGGTGGATTGAGCGGGTGGAAGTGGACGATGCTTGACGGTGGGGCGGTCCGCATCCACGGTTGGGGGCATGAAAGCCGCGTTGCCGATCACGTTTTTGCTGGGTGCCGCCTGTGGGGCGGGAGTTTACAGTTTGTTTGACAAGCCTGCGCCTGAGAAGACGGGCGGAGTGGTCACGGCGGCGGTGAAGGCGGCGGAGGCACGGGCGGCGGTAAAGCCTGTGAAGGTGGGCGGGCCTGCCGCGGCGAATGGTGCGGTGGTGGTGGCGGGAGCGGAGGGAGCGGTTCCGCCTGAAATGGGCGAGTTCAAGGGGCCGGATCAGGCGGAGATGGACAAAATGATGAAGAAGGATGCCGAGCGGAAGGCGAATCGTGATGCGGACCGTCTGGCGCTGCGGTTGAAGCTGACGGGGCCACAGAAGGAAGCGCTGCGGGCGTTTCTGGTGGCGGATCGGGAATGGAAGATGGCGAAGATGCAGGAGACGATGAGCGGGAAGGCACCGGCATCAGCGGAGCAGCGGCAGACGCTGGAAGAGTTTCTGAAAGGGATGCTGGAGCCGGCGCAATTGGCGGAGCACGAGAAGGCGCAGGCGGAGGACAAGGCTGCAAAGGCGGAGGATTTTGCGCAGCGGAGGATTCGGGCGCTGGATCGGGAGTTAGGGTTGAATGCGGAGCAGAAGGACCGGGTGTTTCAGGCGCTGGCGAATGCACGGCTGACGGAGCCGCAGAAGTCGGATCTGGCGGCGCATCTGGAAGCGGCGGGAGCGCCTGCTGAGGCGATTGCGGCAATGGCGACGATTGATGCTGACGGAGGCGTGTTCGGGGTGGAGATGGAGGACATGCCGTTTCTGGGGAATCTTGCTGGTGCGAAGGAGCGGGAGACTCTGGCGGGGATTCTGACTGAGGAGCAGATGGCGGTGTATGATCAGCGGCGGGAGGACGAGAAGGAGTCGAATCCGTTCTTTGGAATGGAAGGTGCGGCGTTCAGTGTGGGGCCTGTGGAGGGGGCGGCGGCCAGTGATGCGGTGGAGGGACCGGCGGCACCACCGGCGGAAGCACCGGCGGGCGGGAAGTGATGAGGCAGAGTGGGTCGATGGGTCGGGTGGCGGCGGGTCGAAATGTCTTGGCAAGTGGGTGGTGGGAGGCATGTATGGGAGGATGGGAGACGAATCATGAATGGAGCGATTGATCCTCGGAGACTGCGAAGCGGCGTGGTGCGGCGATCAGGGCTGGCTGTGGGGTTGGTGGTGGTGGGATGTGGATTGGTGGCGACGGGTTGGGCGATGGAGGAAGCGGAGGTGAGGCCGGTGCTGGAGGCGTATTGTTTCAAGTGTCACAGTGAGCGGAAGGCGGAGGGCGGGATCAGTTTCGGGGAGTTTGGGGGGGCGCTGGATGTGTGGCGGTCGAGGAAGGAGTGGGTGCGAGTCAGGGATGCGATTGATGGGGGGAGGATGCCCCCTGAGGAGGCGAAGGAGTTGCCGGTGGGGGTGCGGGCGGGGCTTTCCGAGTGGATTGGGAGAACGCTAGCGGATGTTGATGTGAGCCGACTGCCGGTGGATCCGGGGCATGTGGTGCCGAGGCGGCTGAACCGGACGGAGTATGGGTATACGGTGAGCGACCTGTTCGGGATTGAGTCGGTGGCGTTCGTGGGGCTGCCGGAGGATCAGGTATCGGAGGGAGGTTTTGACAATGAGGCGGCGACGCTGGCGGTGCAGCCGTTAGTGATTGAGAAGTTTCTGGAAGTGGCGGATGCGGTGGTGGCGGAAGTGTGGGGTGATCGGGCGGCGCTGGAGCGATTGGTTTTCGAGAAACCGCCGGGGGGAGGTGAGCTGGCGGCGAAGGATTTCGAGATGGGGGAAGGCGACAGGTGGAATGAGATGGAGGCGGCGCGGCGGGTGCTGGGGCGGTTTCTTGGGCAGGCGTTCCGGCGGGAGGTGGGGGAGGAGGAAGTGGAGCGCTATCATTTGTTGTTTCGGGGGGCGAGGGAGGCGGGGGATGATTATGTGACGGCGATGAGGTTGCCGGTGAGGGCGGCGCTGGTGTCGCCTGCGTTTCTGTTCCGGACGGAGGAAGTGCAGACGGCTGGGGGGGAGTACCGGGTGTCCGGTCGGGAACTGGCGAATCGGCTATCGTATTTTCTGTGGTTGAGCCTGCCGGACGAGCGACTGGCGGAGTTGGGGGCGCGGGGAGGGCTGGCGGATAAGCAGGTGTTGGACGCGGAAGTTGTGAGGATGCTGAAGGATCCGCGGTCGCAGCGGATGAGCCGGCATTTCGGGATGCAATGGCTGCGGATTGGGGGACTGGGTCAGAAGATCCGGCCGGACCGGGCGCTTTTTCCGCATACGGATGATGCGTTGCTTGAGGCGATGAAGGAGGAGAGCGTGTTGTTTATTGATTCGGTGTTCCGGGAGGATCGGCCGTTGAGGACCCTGCTGGAGGCGGACTATACTTTCGCCAATGAGCGGCTGGCTGCGCATTACGGAATGCGCGGGGTTACGGGCGAGGAAATGCGGAGGGTGAAATTTGATGGCGATGGAATGGGGCGTGGGGGCGTACTGACGCAGGCGAGTGTGCTGACGGTGACGTCGTCGCCACGGCGGTCGAGTCCGGTGTATCGCGGGAAGTGGATTCTGGATGTGGTGCTTGGGCAACCACCGCCGCCGCCGCCGCCGAATGTTCCGGCGCTGGGGGCTGCGGCCGAGAGAGGTGCGGGGAGCGTTAGGGAGGCGTTGAGCGCGCATCGAGCGGAGGCGGCCTGTGCCAGTTGTCATGACCGGATTGATCCGCTGGGATTTGCGCTGGAGGCCTTTGATGCGACGGGCAGATTGAGGGAGGGGGCAGTGGACAATGCGGGGGTGTTGCCGGATGGGAGCGCCTTCGAGGGGCATGATGGGCTGAAGGAGCTGCGGCGGACGAAGCGGGAAGGGGAGTTTGTGCGGCATTTTGCGAGCCGGCTGCTGGAATTTGCGTTAGGAAGGGAGTTGAGTTTTACTGATGAGCGGGCGCTGCAGACGATTCTGGCACGGGTGCGCGAGGCGGGTGGATCGTCGCAGGCGCTTGTGCGGGAGATTGTCTCGAGCTATCCCTTCCAGTACAGCAAACAACCGGAGACCCCTGAGGGGAAGCAAACGCGATGAGACACTGGCGGATATCGAGACGGACATTGTTGCGCGGGGCAGGGGCATCGCTGGCGCTGCCGATGCTTGAAGTGATGACGCCGGTATCGGCGCGTGCGGCGGCACGGCAGCGGCCGCCGGTGCGGCTGGGATGCATTTACCTGCCGAATGGGTCTCCTGAGAGTGCGTGGAATGCGTCGGTGGATGGGGAAGGGAGGATGACTGCGATGGCAGAGAACATGCGGCCGTTTGAGCCATTCAGAGAAGACCTGCAGCTGGTGACGGGGTTGGAGTCGGAGGTGCGGGGGAGCCATCCGGCGGGTGGGGCGACGTGGCTGATCCGGCCTGCGCCGGAGGGAGACGGGATCAATGCGCGGACGGGGGTGGGTGGTGTTTCGATGGATCAGATTGCGGCGCGGGCGATTGGTGGTGGGACGATGCTGTCGTCGCTGGAGCTGATCATGAAGCCGGAGGGGAGCTTTTCGAGTGACATCCTGCGTAATAACATTTCGTGGAGCACGCCGACAACGCCTGTGCCGAGGGAGACGGAGCCACTGGCGGTGTTCCGGCGGCTGACGAGGGAGGGCGGAGGGGCGGTTGGGGCGGCTGGGGCGGCGAGGGATGACCGGAAGACGATTCTCGACACTGTGCTGGAGGATGCGAAGAGGCTGCGGGCGAAAGTGAGTAGTGCGGACCGGGACAAACTGGACGAGTATTTCGAGTCGGTGCGTGAAGTGGAGAAGCGGCTGGCGATGACCCGTGAGGATTCGCAGAGTCAGCGGCGGGCGATGCTGGCGGGTGCAGCGGCTCCGCCGGGTGGTTATCCGGAGAATCACCAAGTTTACATGCGACTGATGTTCGACATGATGGTGCTAGCGTACTGGACGGATTCGACCCGCGTGGCGAGTTTCATGCTAGATCACGAGCAGAGCAATCGGTATTTTGATTTCATACCGGATGTTAGAGGGATGTGGCATGCGCTTTCTCACTGGGGCGATGCGTCAGGGAAGACGGAGGATGACGATGGGCGAACCTCGTGGACGTCAAAGGAGGTGAAGCGGCAGCAGTACCTCAAGGTGATTCATTACCATCACGAGCAGGTGGCGTATTTTCTCGGGAGATTGAAGTCGATCCGTGAGGGAGAGGGGACCCTGCTGGATAATAGTGTGATTCTATATGGGTCGCCGTTTGAGGACGGGAACCGGCATGCGTCCAAGCGGGTTCCGGTGATGGTGGCGGGCAGGGCGGGCGGCAGGCTGAGGACGGGAAGGCAGTTGAGTTATGACGGGCAACCGCGCGAAGGGATTTATCTCAGCATTCTTGATGCGCTGGGCGCGCATGTGGAGAAGATGGGGAACACGGACAAGGCGCTGTCGATTGCGTGAGCGCGGAGAAGTGAGAAGTGAGAAAGGGAGCGGAAGGGGTGTAGGAGAGTTAGGCGGGCGAGAGGCAGTGGGTGGCGATGACGCGGGGGAGGAGGGCGCGTTCGGCGGCGTTGATTTTGGGGCGGAGGGAGGCTGGGGTTTCGTCCGGGGCGATGGGGACGGATTCCTGGGCGAGGATGGGGTTGGAGCCGTCGGAGGTGACGAGGTGGGCGGTGCAACCGGTGGTGTGGGCGTGCGCGGCGAGGGCGTCGGCGATGGCGTTAGGGCCCGGGAAGTCGGGGAGGAGGGACGGGTGGATGTTGAGGATCCGGTTGGGGAAGGCGGCGGTGACGGGGTCTTCGAGACGGCGGCCGAAGCCGGCGCAGAGGATCCAGTCGGTTTGGGCGGCGCGGAGACGGTCGGTGAGTTCCTTGAGGGCGGCTGGGGAGAACTGGCCGGGGAGCGGGCCGGGTTCGATGGCGAGGGAGGGGATGTTGCGTGCGGAGGCCTTGGCGAGGATCCCGGCGGTGGGGTTGTCTGAGGCGACGAGGACGATGTCGAGATTGAGGGAACCTGAGGAAGCGGCGTCGGCGACGGTGTCGAAGAGCGAGCCTGCGCCGGAGCCGAGGATGGCGAATCGCGTGCGGCGCGGGGAGGTTGGGGAATTGAGTTTGGCGAGGGAGGCGGAGGTGGAGCGGCCGGTGAGTTCGGGGAGGATGTGGATGGCGGTGCCGGCGGCTTCGAGGGCGGAGCGTTCTTCGGGGTTGAGGGTGGCGATGGTGTAGTCGCCGCCTTTGGCGAAGAGGTGCGGGCGGATGGCGAAGATGAGGTTAGTGGTGCGGGGTGTATTGAAGATGACGACGGCGTCGACGGAGGAGAGCCCGAGGAGGACCTCGGCGCGGTCGGCTTCCGAGTGGACGGGGCGGTCTGGGCCTTTGAGGGTGCGGACGGATTCGTCGCCGTTGAGGGCGACGATGAGGGCATCGCCGAGGGCGCGGGCCTGGGCGAGGTAGCGGACGTGGCCGGCGTGGAGGATGTCGAAGCAGCCGCTGGTGAAGACGAGACGCTTACCGGAGGCGTGGAGATGGTCGCGCCATGCGGCGGCGGCGTCGAGGCTGAGGGCCTGGGAAGGTTCCGCTGGGAGCATGGGGAATGTGAGTGGGATCAGATGGCAGGGGCGACGGGAGCAGCGGCGACTGGTTCTGCGGTGGCTGTGGCGGGCGGAGCGGCGTCGGTGGAGGTGGTGGGCTCGGCTGGCGCGGTGGCGGGGAGTTGCCGGGTGATGAATTCGTCGGCGAGGGCGCGGTAGGCGAGCGTGACCTTGCTGGAGGGCTCGTATTCGAGGAGGGTTTTTTCGAAGCTCTGGCTTTCGGCGACGACGATGCTGCGAGGGATCATGGTTTGGTAGACCACGGATTCGAAGGCGCGGCGGACCTCGTCGACGACCGCGCGGGAGTGGCCGGTGCGGCCGTCGTACATGGTCATGAGGATGCCCTCGATGGTGACGTCGGTGTTGATGCCGCTGGCGACGATCTGGTCGTGGACATCGATGATGCGGGCGAGTCCTTCGAGGCCGAAGTACTCGCACTGGATGGGGATGAGGAGCCCGTCGGCGGCGGCGAGGGCGGACGTCATGAGGATGCCGAGGGATGGGGGGCAGTCGATGATGACGAAGTCGAAGCGGCCGGATTCGCGGAGAGGGGCGAGGACGTCGCGGAGACGGGAGAGGTGATTGTCGGAGCGGACGAGATCGACTTCAGCGCCGGCGAGTTCGGTCTGGGCGGGGATGAGGGAGAGCCCGGGGAGCCTTGTGGGCTGGATTTTGGTGAGGATGCTGTCTTTGCCGATGAGGACGCGGTAGAGACTCTGGCCTTCGACGGCGCGGTGACCGAGGGCGCTGGAGGCGTTGCCCTGGGGATCGAAGTCGATGAGGAGGACACGAACGCCGCGGTCTGCGAGGCAGGCGGAGAGATTTACGGAAGTCGTGGTTTTAGCGACTCCCCCTTTCTGGTTGACGACTGCGATGATTTTCATGCCCCGGGACAAAGTTGAGGGTATCCCACAGGCGGTGGGGCAATGCCAGCGGTATTTCCGGCGGGCGGGGTGATGGGGTCAGATTTTGAGGAAGATTTTGCGACGGTACATCCATGCGAGGAAAAGCCAGAGGGAGAGGAGGACGCAGGCACCGAGGAAAGGGATGGCCCACTGGGGGCCGAAGGATTGGAAGGTGCCGGAGGGTGTGTGGCGGACGAGGGACTTGGCGATGAAGTCGGGCCAGAGGTGGGAGATGGTGTAGGCGGCGATGGAATTGGTGCCGAGGACGATGAGCGGGAGGAAGGGCGTTCTGATTTCCATGACATCGCAGACGAGGTGGAA
>JAIXVE010000338.1 GCA_027483175.1 Verrucomicrobiaceae bacterium
AAGGCCGAACGCTCCGGCGAGCTCCTCAGCGCCCCTATCTGGGACGACGAACTCCTCCGCATGGTCCTTCTCGACACCTTTCACCTCGCTGTCACTTACATGTGCAGCCGCGACTCCGTTGACAATGACGCCCTCTTCCATAAAATCGAATCCATCGGTTCCGAACCCCACCGCACCGCCGCCATGACCCTCGCCCAGAAACTTCGCCAAGAAGGCCACCAAGATGGATTTCAGGAAGGAATCAAGACCGGCGAACTCAAAGGCCGGGAGGATGGCCGCCAGGAAGAGCGCACCGATTCCCGCCGCCAATCCGTCCTCGAAGCCCTCGATCTCCGCTTCGGGCCCATCCCCGACGGCCTCCGCGATTCCCTCAACGCCATCGCCGATCCCGAAAAACTCCGCGCCCTCCTCCGCGCCGCCATCGTCTCCGATTCCCTCGAAGCCTTCGCCGCATCGCTCTGAAATAGCACAATCCTCCGCGCGACAACGCCGATGAATTCTCCCTTTTCTCTGACCCTGCAATCATTGCGATGAAATCCCCGCTGCAGAGAAGGCGACCACCCCTCAATCTGCCCTGACCCCGGGAACGCCACCATTTCTCTCCAATCCCCCGGAACCGGGCTCTCAAAGATGTCAGAATCCGGCTTCGATTCGCCCGATTGTCAGTCTCCGAATCTCGGCATCATCAAGGCTTTCAGCCCAGCCACGCGCAGAGTCAGGCTCGACCTCGATAAGTGGCTCAATCAGGGCGAGCCTCGCCTCATCCGGAATCGCCGCACCATGCCCGGCCATCCACGCAGAAACCGACTCCAGATCGCTGCCAGCCCACGTCCCGACCACCGCCGCCAGACAACCCGCTCCCACGTTCCCGGAGAGAATCCACTCCGCCGCCGCCCGCGGATCCAGCTGCGCCCAAGCCACACTGACGGCCCGCCGCGCGTCACCCACGGCACCCTCGTCACCCGCAAGGCCCGCCATCGCCATCGCCGTCTCGGGAGACTCATGAAGCAGCCCAATCGCCAGTTCCATCGCGGCTAGTCCCCGCTGTTCCGGCCCCACTGCCCCTAGCAGCTCCTGCGCTTCCTCCCACCCAACCATCATTCCCGCCCGCAATTCCCAGCCTCCCGCCTCGCCTAACGACGCCAGCCAGGCTTCTTTGCGCTCCCCAGCCTCCAATGCCTCCCCGGCACCCCGCCCCACCTTCCCGGAAACCGGTTTCACTCTCGGAACACCAGCGACAACCCGGTGAACGGTCACCACGGCCTGCCCGCACCCCCGCATCTCCTCCATCCCCTGCCCCCACTGACTCCACGCGGCCACTCCAGCCATCGCCGCCAGCAAATGCGTAAACAACGTCTTCATGTGTTCTGAATGGCAAAAGTCCCTCCCGGCACACAGCAGAAAATCCAGTGGCCTGCACCAGGTTCGGCCCTCGCCTCCCCCAGTGCAGGCCCACCTGAACCCTGATCAATTCACAAAGGCGAAGTCATCAATGTGAACCCTCACCGGCGCTCCCGTTAGCGCATTGACACTGGAGATGCGCACCGCCGTAATCCCGCAGCCCGCCAGCGCCGTCGCCCCCGCAAAGGTGTCGCGAACGCCCACCCCAGCCGGAATCCCGAACGTGTAAGTCACCGGCAACCCAGGCGATGACTGGATGAACGTCACCGTCACCTTCTGCGGAACATTTGCCTGCTGAAGAACCGTCAGACCAGCCTGACGGATCAACCCGGTGCTCGCCGACAGCATCAGAGACATCGAGCCAATCGTCTTGCTCATCATGTCCCCCTTGTCGGAAATCGGCACGACCGTCGAGTGCCAGTTGATGTCACCAAGCAGCGGAACCCCGATCTTGATCGTCTGTGTTCCTGAAATCCCATAGTAGCCAAGGACCATGTTCGTGCCCGCAGCCGGCGAGGGCCAGGGCGAGGTCTGGGGCGAGTCAAAGTTGACAACGCCGCCGCGATTCACATTCCACGCACTCGCCACCGCAGTGACAAAGGACGTGTAGAAGGCTGGACTCGGCAACTGGACATCGACGACGTTGACGTTGGTTGCCGCATCATAACGCGGGACCGTCTTCGCAAGCGTGGTCACCTGCGCATCGGCAGCAGCGGCGGCAGCGAAAGTCAGGGCGATGGTGATGATTTTGGTTTTCATGGCGTTGCGTTCGTTTGTGGTTCTGTTTGGTTCAGTTTGGCTTGAGGAAGGCGGCAGTATCACCGCATCTTCACAGGGGAGATCGCAGTCGCCCGCCACATGGCTCAGAATTCGCCAAAAAAAGTTTCCCGCCCCGCGCCTCGTTCTGATACACGCACCTCCAGTGGCGTCCGATCCCCATCTCTTTCACACCACGCACTGGAGCATCATCCGCAAAGCCGCCGACCTCGGCAGCCCGGAATCCCTCCATGCGCTCGAAACGCTCTGCCGCGCCTACTGGTACCCTCTCTATTCCTACGTCCGCAGCACCGGCATCCGCCACGAGGACGCCTGCGACCTCACCCAGGAATTCTTCTCCCGCCTCCTCGCCAACGACCGCACCCTCGGCTCGCTCGCCCCGGAAAACGGGCGCTTCCGCTCGTTCCTCCTCGTCGCCATCCGCCGCCTCATCGCAAGTTCGTGGCGCCGATCCTACTCACAGAAACGCGGCGGCGGCACCCCGGCCATCGTGATCGATGAAGCCGACGCACTCGCACGCTTCGATGCCGGACACCACGATGGCAATTCCCCCGAAGTCGTCTTCGATCGCAATTGGGCCGCGTCAGTCATGGACCGCGCCCTCGCTCGTCTCGCCTCCCACTGGCACGAAAAAGACAAACCGCTCGACCAGCTCCGCACCTATCTCACCGACGCCCGCGGCACAGTCCCAGTGGCCGACATGGCCGCCCAACTCGGCGTCTCCACCGCTTCACTCAAGGCTTCCATCTACCGTCTCCGCAAACTCTTCGCCGACCTCCTGCGCGATGAACTCGCAGCCACCGTCAGCGATCCCTCAGAGATCGACAGCGAACTCCGCTACCTCCTCACAGTCCTCGCGGAAGCAGGCTAGCACAGTCCGCCGAACCGCGGACACCCTGCATTCATCTCAAGTCTTCCTATCACCTCACGGCATCCATGCAGGACAACGACACTAACACCACATCCGCACCAGCCTCCTGCCCGCACTGCGCATCCCCGCTCCCACCCGATGCCGCCGCCGGCATCTGCCGGTCCTGTCTCGCCGCAAACCTCCTCCTCATGCTCGACTCCGATGCTCCCGATGAATCGGAGGCAGAAGAATCCGAACCAGAGCAATTCGCCGGATTCATCCTGCGCGAACAACTCGGCCGCGGCGGCATGGGCGTGGTCTATCGCGCATGGCAGCAAAGCCTCCAGCGCGAGGTCGCCCTCAAACTCGTTTCCAGCGGCCGGTTCGCCGGCACCGAAGAAGTCCAACGGCTCAAACTCGAGGCAGAAGCCGCCGCTCGCCTCACCCACCCTGGCATCGTCGCAGTCTACGAAGCCGGCGAATCCGACGGTCACCCGTGGCTCGCCATGCAATACGTTCCCGGCGGCACTCTCAGCCAGCACCTCGGCAAATCCCCCGCCCCGCTCCCATGGTCCGCACGTCTCGTCGCCGACATCAGCCGCGCCGTCCATTACGCCCATCAGCACGGTGTCCTCCACCGTGACCTCAAACCAGGCAATATCCTCCTCTCCACCGACGGTCAGCCGCTCGTCGCAGACTTCGGTCTCGCCCGCCTCATGGAACAGGAGGATCACCTCACCCTAACCGGCCGATCGGTCGGATCCCCGGCGTACATGTCTCCGGAATCGTTCCACGGAGAAGCTAGCACAGCCCGCGATGTCTACGCCCTCGGCGTGATTCTCTATCAATTACTCACAGGCAGGCTGCCGTTCTCCGCAGACGATCCCGCCACCATGGCCCGCCGCTGCGCAGAAGATGACCCCGCCCCTCCTCGGCAGCTCCGCAGGGGTCTCCCGCGCGACCTCGAAGTCATCACCCTCAAATGCCTCGAAAAGCTCCCGGCCCGGCGCTACGCTTCCGCCGCCGCTCTCGCCGACGACCTCGAAAACTGGCTGAACTTCCGGCCCATCCTCGCCCGCCCCTCGCCGCCTCACCTGCGCATCGCCCGCTGGATCCGCCGCCGTCCCCTCCACGCCGCCGCCGCCGCCGCGGCCAGCCTCGCCGCCATCGGCTTCGCCACCCACCAGCACCGCACCAACTCCATCAAGGCCGCAGCTGCCGCCGAGACCAACCGCGCCAAAGCAAACGCCCTAGCCAACCTCCAGCGCGCCAGTCTCGAATCCGCCCTCCGGGAAACAGAAGCAGGCTTCCTCGACCAGGCTCGCCGCATCCTCACCGATGTTCGCACGCTCGACCCCATCACCGCCGACGCTTCCCCGGAATGGAAATGGCTCTGGTCCCGCTGCACTCCCCAGGGCCTCGCCCTCACTCAGGCCCATCAGGGAGAAATCACCGCCGCAGCCTTCTCCCCGGACGGACTAACTCTCGCCACCGCCGGTCAGGACGCCCTCATTCACCTCTGGAATTGCCGCGACCTCACCCAACCGGATGCACGCCCCATCCAGACCATCCGGACCGCCCGCCTCACCGCCCCCATCCATCTCTCGTTCTCCCCCGACGCCTCCAGAATCTTCGTGGCCCGCAACGGTCAACCGCTCTCCGCCGAATGGCTCCCCCGCAACGGCAGCCCCGCAGAACCAGTCAAGCTCCCGCACTCCCCCACCTCATGGATGCAGTCAGTCATCAATCCAGCTGGCACTCCCGTCTTCTCATTCCAGTCACCTCCCGGCGCCGCCGCCGCCCCTCCCTCTCTCTGGTTCGCTTCCCAGGACAAACCCACCCCGCTGCCAGGCCGCACTCCGTTCCTCGCCTCCAACGGAACCAATCTCGTCCTCACTGGCGATTTCACCGACGGTCTCCAGCTGATCAATCTAGCCGCTCCGCCCGTAGTCACATGGAAGGACCCCCGCCCGCTCTACAGTCTCTCCGCCCTCGCACTCAGCCAGTCAGGCTCATTCGCCGCCGCCGCTCACTCCGCACCCACCGGCCTCTCCCAGATCCAGGTCATCAGCACCGCCAACCCATCCCAGTTCACCCTCACCGAATGCAGCGGCACCATCCGCAGCCTCGCCATCAGCGGTGACCAATGGCTCGCCGCAGGCAGCGACGACCGCGTCGTCCGTCTCTGGAATCTCAAGGCACCTTCACGCTGCCACGCCCAACCGGGTCACGCCCGCCCCATCCGCGTCGTCGCCTTCAGCCCCGACGGATCACTCCTCTTCAGCGGCGATCAGGGGGGCCGCATCGCCGTCTCCCCTCTGCCATCTGATAGAACCGAAGCAGTCGGCCCTCCGCTCGCCGCACCCCCTGACCTCTCGTTCCTCTTCGCCACTCGTCTGCGCGATGGCATCCCGCAGCCGGAAATCGTCCGAGTGACCACCTCGGACGGATCAAGCCTCAAATACCCGCTGCCCGGAATCCCCGCCGCCATCGCCTGCGGCAGCCCATTCTCCATCGTCCTCTGCCAGAAGGGCCAGAGCGTCCACCGCTGCCGGATTCCCACGGACGCACCACCCGACCCGCCAGATGCCTCCGCAGAACTCCCCGCAGGCACCCAGGCGGTCGCCCTAACCACCGATGGATTCCTCTCCACCGAGGCCCGCTCGGCCAACTCCCTAACCATCCACTCCCACCGCTTCGGCACCCCGGAACCAGTCGGCAACATTCGCCTCGCCATCGCCCCGTGGAGCACGCTCACCATGGCCCCCGACGGCCTCCATTGCTACCTGCTCGACGCCCCCGCCGGAAAACTCGCCTGCCTCACCCTCCCATCCCTGACCCTCCGCTGGCAGCAATCACTCCGCCAGTCGGTCTCCATCGCGGTCGCGCCAGACAGCACCACCATCGCATGGGCCGGTGGATTCCACGCCGGTCTGCTCGACGCCGCAACAGGCAAGGAAATCACCTCGTTCCGCCAGCCCTGCGAAATCATCGCTCGCATCGCCTTCGCCGGGCCCCGGCACCTCATGCTCTCCAGCTACGACCACACCCTCGTCTTCGCTTCCCTCGCAACAGCTTCAGTCACCCTCGAATCCCGACGCCAGCCTGCATGCGCCGAACTGCTCTGCTCACAGGACCTCAACCGTTGGCTCTCACTCGATCTCCAGAACCAACTCACCTGGTTCCCTCCTCCCTCACGGAATCCACAGCCATGAATCGCTTTTCCTCCGCCGTCGTCGCAGCTCTCATTGCCACCGCCGCCGCAGTCATAGCCGATGGCGACATCGGCACTCCCTCGCCAGCCGCTTTAACTTACTCCCGCCACATGGCCGCCACCAGCGGCATCCACGACCCGCGCTCAAGCTATACCCACCTCCCCGTCATCTCCGGCCGCCCGGTCAGTGATTCCCCCCTCATCGTCTGCACGGCCAGTGGATGCGATATCCTGACATGGCTCTACCCAGGCCTGTCCCTTTCCGTCGCGCTTCAACCCGTCGCAGAAGCCGAGGAAGCCGGCGGTCCCTCAGGCACAAGTCCCGTCCCTCCTCCCACGCTCGCCGACGGATGCTGGCAACTCTACGACTCATGCGGTCTCCCCTACTACCAGTCGTGGCTCAGTTCATCAGCCGCACTCCTCGGCCTCGACCCGTCAAGCCTGCTCCCTGACGCCGATCCGGACGGCGAGGGCATCCCCAATTCCCGCGAGGCCTTCCTCCGCATGCACCCGTTCGACCACCGCAGCGGTTTCTCCCTCTCCCCTAATTGGCTCCTCACTCCCTCTGACCCTCCCGCCGTCACCGTCGAATTCGCAGGCCTCAGCGGCCGGGTCTATGCCCTCGAATGGTCGCCAGACCTCTCGCCAGGCAGCTGGCAGACGGTCCAGACTCCCTTCCTAACCCCCGCACCCGTCGACGAAGACACCGACATCGGCGAAGACCGCTACCTCATCTACTCGCTCACCGCCGACCTCCCCCCGGAAACCACCGGCCTCAGCCGGTACTTCCTCCGCATGACCGCACCCGACGGCATGGACGAATCAGCCGCAGTCGCCGGCAGCGGACCGGGAGCCGCCGCCGCTTCGTTCTTCCTCGTCCCCCCGCCTGACGAACACCCAACCGAAAACTCCCCCTTCCAACCCGCCCGCCAGCTCCAAGGCCGCTTTTTCACCCCGCGCAACCTCAGCGACGCCACCATCACCCTCAACAACGACTACGTCCTCAATCCCGCCAACGGCCCAACCGCACGATCCATCGCCCTGCCGGCCACTTTCGACCTCAATGACCCCGTCCGCGTCTTCGATGCAGTCTTCAGCAGTCTCCCCAGCCGCGTCCAGGTCTACCCTACCGAAAACTACTTCTACTGGTCCATCCGCATCGGCCAGCGCACGTTCCGCGGAAACCTCAATCTCTCCGTCCGCTCCCGCGACAACGGCCGTCTGCCTTTCTTCTATAGCGAACTCGCAGACATCTCGTCCGGCGGCCAACCGCACCGGGTCCAGATCGTCGGCGGCGGCTCACTCGGACCAGCCGTCCTCACACTCCGCCGCGACCCCCAGAACCCGCTCCGCTACCTCCTCAGCCGCGGCTCTCACACCGTCACCTTCGATCTCCACAACCTCACCCAGGCCCCACCCCCTCAAGGCGTCCTCCGCCCCGGCGAAATCTTCGTCGAACGCACCTTCGACGAAAGCGGTCTCCGCTTCCTCCTCGTCTTCCAACCATCCTCACAGACGCGCCCCGCCACGTTCACATGGCTTCTCGACCCCGGTCCATGGGACGCCCCTTTCACCGCTCCCACCCCGAACGAATTCAGGGAACTCCCAGACGCCCCGGGAAATTTCCTCCACACCCGCACCGGCTTCGCCTTCGCCGCCGACTCCCGCGCCCTCGCCTCCGCCCGCCGCCTCGTCCTCATCGCCGTCAGCAACAACCACGTCGCCAGCAATACATGGTTCGATGGCCCCGGCGACCAGCTCGCTGACAACTTCGACACCGTCCCTCTCAAGCCACTCCTCCTCGCCGCCTTCCCCGACATCACCCCGGACCGCATCGACAACTTCGGATACTTCACCGATTCCGCAGGCACTGAACGCGTCGGTCTCTACCCCTATCATGGCTACGACGCCGAAAGCGACATCGCCGCCTTCGCTCTCTCGCTCCGCCCCTCTCCTGACACAGATCCCAACACCCTCGCACTCTGGAACGCCACCATCAATGCCATCCCGCCCGCTAGTCCCCCGCCGCCCTTTGCCTTCGCCTTCAACGAGGGTGGCCCGGCCCAGCTCCCGGATAACATCATGGGCTCAGGCCTCAGCCGCGACCCGCTCAGCGGCAGCCTCACCGTCCAATCCGCTGAATCATGGCAGACCCCCACATTCCCCAATGTGTGGATCACCAAATCCCAGAAGGGATCCGTCGTCCGCATCCAGTCCCCCGCCGGCACCCGGGCCGCCATCGCCGCCGAATACCTAACCGCCCCCAAGGCAGTCCACACTTCCCCCGTCGCTCCCTACCCATGGCGCGATGGCTTCTCCCCATTCCCCACCGCCGTCGCCGTCGACCCATGGGGCGAATGCTGGATCGCCAACACCGGCGACAATGTCACCATCAATGGATCAGGAATGGGCAGCGTCACCCGCATCGGTCTCGCTCTCGGCGGCACCCGCTGCCGCAGCGACGGATCACCCGACCCCACCGGAGCCTTCCTGAAACCGCCATTCACTTACCTCAGCCCTAGCGTCACTGACCGCGATGGCGACGGTCTCCTCCGCACGTCCTTCGGCCCCAACCCGCTTCCATGGCCAGGCAATTCCGACGTCGTCAGCCTCGACGGATCCGTCAGGGATGCAATCGACGAACTCATCACAGGCTACGTCCGGATCCCCACCACAAAGGTCGCCTCTCTCACCTTCCACAATGGATTCCTCTGGGCCGGCAGCCCGCAACTCAACGCATGGTGCCTCATCAACCCCAGCACCGCACGCCCAGTCCCCCCTCCCGTTCGCACCGCCGGAGCCGAAGCAGGCATCGCCAGCCCCCTCCAGGACCTCTTCTGGACTCTCGGCAACGGGCGAACCTCCATCCACGTCTTCCCCCCGGATCGGCCAAATCTCCCCGTCTTCAAAGAATCCCTCGACCCGACCCTCGGTCCCGCCACCTCCCACGGATCTGCCATCGCTCCATGGCTCAATCCCGATCCCGCCACTCAGGGAATCTGGATCGCGTCCCGTCACCCCAATCTCCCCAACGAACTTTCGCTCGCCTCCACCTCACCGCGATCGCTCTCCCGCCTCGTCCTCAAGGGCCCCAATGAACTCTCCGCCGGCATCACCGCACTCACGCAACTCACCCCAATTCCAGGATCCCAGATCTCTCTCGTCGCCCTCACCGAATCCTGCCTCCCGGAAAACCCCGACCCAGCCGCCATCCCCCCCGCCAATGGCTCCCTCTGGCTCGCCAATCCGAAAAACAACTCTGTCCGCTTCATCCCCATCCCCGGCAACCCCGATATCCCCGGCCCCTTCAATCACGGCCTCATCGGTCTCGCCCAGGGCCGCGGCCGTGACCTCTGGCTCGCCGACTTCCTCGGCCACCGCGCCCTCCGCATCGATGACTCCGGAAATCTCCTCGACGCCCTCCCCCTGTACTCGCGAAACGACCTCACAGCAGCAGCCGCCGAAGCCGCCAGCACCGGATCCAACGATCCCTTCCACCTCCTCGCCGGACCATGGACCACCGGCGACCTCACCGGCCTCAACCCTTCGTCCCAACGCAATGCCGCCGTCATCGTCATCACCGCCGATGCCCGTCACCCGGATTACCAATGGCAATCCCTCACATGGACGGGCCAGAACCTCGCTCCCGGCACCATCTCCGCCCTCGCCCGCGCCACCAACAACCCGCTCGCCCCAGAATCCCCGCTCCACCCCATCTCCCCCAGCCAACCCCTCAAAGGAACCATCGGCCGTTTCCTCCAGATCTACCTCACCCTCTCCCATCCCATCGGCTCCCCTCCTCCCTCCCTTTCCTCACTCACTGCCCGCTGATGCTTCACTAACATCACTCCTCACTACTGCGCCGCAGCGCAGGCACCTCCGCGGAATGGATGGTCCACGTCTCCATGTCAAGATTGAGATCGTCGCAGGGATAGAGCTTCTTTCCGGCTTCACTCTTATGAAAAAAGGAAAAATGGTGGTACTCGCCGCAATCTGTGTAGATGGACCAGAGCAGACGATCCGGCCCGGCAGAAAACTTCCCCACATAGGTGCCCGATGGCGTCGAAATCTCAAAACGACCGCGTGGAACAAGTGACGCAGACCCCGGATGCCACTCCCCAGAATCGTCTCTCCAGTGCTCATGAAACCCTTCCAGAAAGGTCGAGTAGCAGCTACCATGAAAAGCCAGTTTGGCACCGTCCACATACATTGTAATCCCGGTTCCCTCGACCGGAACGCCGCCTTTAAGCTCATTCGTAAGGGCTTTGAGCGTATCCATACTGGCACCCGGCCCCGTTATAATGAGTGGCCCGGATGGACCGCAGCCCACCAGTGATAACAAGATTACGGCAAGATACCTCATTTCAGCTTTTCTGTGATTTCAAACCGGAGGCTCTGAGTTTACGGCACCACATTTCCATTCACAACGCCCCCACCCCCACCAATACCCCCAATCTCCAGCTAGTCAACCCCGCCCCTACACCTTGCCATCCACTCACTCGCTTTCAACAACCCGCGGCTGTCCGTCGACCTTCCGGTAGAACCCAAAAGGGTATATCACGACAACCGTATCCTCGTCTTTCAACGAGACCCAGCCTCTGAGGCACCAGATGGAGAATGGATTCAGCAATCCAGTCTTCCGCAATTGCTCGGAACTTGTATACGGCTTGATGATCAATACCTCAGGATCAGACGTGAGCAGGAAAACAGCCCCAGCAAATCCCAGAACGATCGTCGCAGCCAGATAGTAAACGCGTTTGTTCTTCACGCCCTTCAACTGATGCCTCCTGGCCTCACCAGCACCGCCGATTCCGAATCCTCCCTCACGGCCCAACTGGTACCGGCACAGGCACTGGTGTCGGTACCGCAGGAACCGGCACAGGAACCGGAGCCGCCGGCGCAGGCAACGCCGCCGGAGCCGCCTTCGCCGGAACTGCCGGCACCGGCAACACCTTCTCATCCGGCATCCCCTTCAGCATCCGGTACAACTCACTGTCCGTCGACAGCACCACCGTCGTGTCCCGGTCAATCACCGTGCTGTACGCCTCCAGCGTTCGGCTGAAATCATAAAATCCCGCCGCCTCCGGCGACGCATTGTACGCCCCCGCATACACCTGCACCGCCTCCGCCTCCGCCTTCCCCCGAATCTCCTGAATCTTCCGGTACGCCTCCGACTCGATCTTCCGCAACTCCCGCTCGCGCTCCCCGCTGATCCGCGCCGCCTCGCCCGCCCCTTCCGAACGGAACTTCTCCGCAATCTGCTTCCGCTCGCTGATCATCCGCTGGTGAATCTTGTCCTCCACATTCTCACTGTAATTCAGCCGCTTGAACCGCACATCCAGCAACTCAATCCCGAAGTCATCCTTCAGCCGCGCCGCCGCACTCGCGTGAATCCGTTTCTCCACCTCTAACCGACCCAATCGGATCGGCTCCAGCTTCGCCACATTGTCCCCGCTGTTCTGCACCTCAGGCACGGGCGGCCCCTTCAGCGTCTTGTCCGTCCGGATGATCTCCATCAGATCATGCCGCGCCACCTCCACCAGCGTCGCCCCGCCAATGATGTCATCCAACCGGCTCAACGCACTCCGCTCATCCCGCAGACTCACAAAAAACTTCAGCGGGTCCACAATCCTCCAGCGCGCAAAGGTATCAATCTGCAGATACACCTTGTCCAGCGTCTGCATCTTCTCAGGCGGCCCGTCCCACTCAATGATCCGGCGCTCAAACCGGTTCAGATCCTGCAGGAATGGCATCTTGAAATACAACCCGGGCTCCGTAATCGGATCCCTCACAATCCGCCCGAACTGCGTCACAATCACCTGTTCGGTCGGCCGCACCGTAAACGCCATCCCCCACACCATCACCACCGCAAGGATCGCCAGCGGAATCATCAGTATTCGTTTCATCTCTTATAAATTGTCAGGGTTTCAGCGCTGGCGGGTAACTGGCGCAGCCGGAGCCAGAGGCTCCGTCCCAAGCGGCAGAAACGGCAGCACGTTCTTCGCCGATTCATCAATGATCACTTTCCTCCCCATCTTCGGCACCACCTCCGTCATCGTCTCCATATACATCCGCCGCCGCGTCACCTCCGGTGCCTTCCGGTACGCCTCATAAATCGCCGTGAACCTCCCCGCATCCCCGTTCGCCTCGTTCACCCGCTTCAAGGCATCCCCCTCCGCCTCGCTCATCTTCTGATCCGCCTCCCCCTTCGCCTTCGGCACCACTTTGTTGTACTCCGCCCGCGCCAGATTCACCATCTGGTCCCGCTCCTGCTGCGCTCGGTTCACATCCTCAAACGAATCCCTCACCGGCGGCGGCGGATTGATCGCCTTCAACTGCACCTGATCAATGCTCAATCCTAACTCATAAAGCTTCGCCAGCTCCTGCAGCCGCTTCCGCGCCACAATCTCAATCTCCTGTCGCCCCAGCGTCAGCACGTCATCCACCGTCCTGTCTCCCACAATCTCCCGCATCACCGCCTCCGCCGCATCACGTAGGGTCTCGTGCGGATCCCGCGTGTGATACAAATGCACCACCAGATCATCAATGTGATACTGCACCACCCAGTCCACATGCACCGAATTCCGGTCCCCCGTCACCATGTTCTTCACAATATCCGCATTCCCTCCACCCCCGGACTGATGCAGGTTCGTCGCCCCAGTCGTCCCATAACCAAACTCCATCTTCAACTGCCGCTGCACCGGCATCACATCCACCGACTCAATCCCCATCGGCATCTTGAAATGCAACCCCGGCGGAATCCGGCTCTCCACAATCCGCCCGAACCTCAACCGCACCGCCTCCGACTCCGCAGGCACCACATACCACGTGCTCATCCCGAACAACAGCACCGGTAATCCTATCAACCCCAACCCGATCCAGCGCCCAAGATGCGGCGGCAGCCGCGGAAGATCGATCTGCACATTGCTGAATTGACTCATACCGTTGTTCTGTTTGGGGGAATTGCGCTGGCACACAGCACCACCGCATCCCATCCTACACCACTTCCCACCCCGACGCCAATGCGCCTTTTGATTTCCGGCATCGTCCTCACCATCGCCGCCACCGCCGCCTTCGTCTTCCTCCAGCGCCCGCCCGCAGACCCGCCCCTCGGCCCAGAACGCTCCACCAAAGCCATGGTCTGGAAGGCCTCCCGCGGCCCGGATAAAACCACCGTCTGGCTCTGCGGCTCCATCCACATCCTCCGCGAATCCGATTACCCGCTCCCCGCCCCATGGCGCAAAGCATGGGACCAGTCCCGCCGCGTCGTCATGGAACTCAAACCCGGCACCACCGAAGACCCCGAAACCCAGAAGCTCTCCCTCGCCCTCTCCTCCCTCCCCGACGGCCAATCCCTCCTCCCTTCCCTCTCCCCCGACACCAGCCGCGACTTCCTCGCATGGTGCACCGACTCCAACATCTCCCCGGATTCCTTCCAGCACATGAAACCATGGATGGCTTCCCTCCGCGTCGGCATGATCTCCCTCGACAGACTCGGCTTCAACGTCGCCCGCGGCATCGAACGCCACCTCGGTGCCCGTCTCGGCGAACGCTTCACCGAGGGCCTCGAATCCGTCAGCCAGAGTCTCGGCATCCTCGACAGTCTCTCCCCGCAGGATCAGGACCTCATGCTCCGACACGCCCTCGCCGACGCCAGATCCGCCCCCACCCGCATCGCCCTCCTCGCCAACGCATGGCACGAAGGCGATACCGCTACCCTCGACCGTCTCCTCCGCGAAGGCTTCAAGGACTTCCCCTCCCTCCGCCAGCGCCTCATCGACGACCGCAACAAAGCATGGTTCCCCCGCATCCTCCAGCTCCTCGACGGCGACGAGGAATCCATCGTCATCGTCGGCGCAGGCCACCTCTCCGGCCCCGACAGTCTCATCGCCATGCTCGAAGCCCAGGGTGTCACTGTCTCCCAGCAGGAATACACCACCCGCCGCCTCGCCCCGCCCCCCTGACTCCCCCCGCGCACTTTCACTGGCAGCTCATTCTGGCGGGTGTATAATCACCGCCATGATCTTGAAATTCCCTGCCGCTCTCAGCCGCCCGGTCCTCGCCGCCGCCAGCGTTCTCCTCCTTTCCCACTCCCCGGCCCGCGCCCAATCACCAGTCCCCGAAGGCACCAGCCCAGCCTCCTTCGCCGCCGCCGCCAAACACCTCGAAATCGGCGGTCTCTTCTTCTCCTACATGGACCTCGACGGCGATCTCGCCAAGCTCGCGGCCATCGGCGACAAACTCCTCGAAGCCGCACGCAAGGACGGCATCGCCGCCCAGATCCCCGATAACCTCAAGGCCGCCCCGCTCGTCGACGCCCTCGGCCTCACCAGCCTCAAAGGCCTCGGCTTCTCCTCCCGCTCCCTCGGACCTAACATGTTCCACAACCGCGCCCTCCTCGTCATGCCAGGCGGCGGTAAAGGGCTCCTCAAACTCTTCGGAAACAAACCCGCCCCTGTCGAAGTCGCCTCCTTCGCCCCGAAAGACGCCGACATCGCCTATCAAGGCGAGTTCACCCTCTCCGCCCTCCGCGAAACCATGGAAGCCGTCCTCACCGCAGGCGGCGACGAAAACATGCTCGCCCAATTCAAGGGGCTCCTCGACTTCCCCATCCCACCCCTCAACATGACCGCCGGCGAGGTCATCGAACAACTCAACCTCAAGGTCATGACCACCGCCTCCCTCAAGGAGGACCGCAAATTCAATATCCCCGGCGCCCCCGTCTCCATCCCGGCCGTCAATGCCATGGTTTCCATCGAGGGGCTCGACTTCATCATGGAAGCCCTCCTCGTCTTCGCCGGTGAAACCGACTCCGTCACCGTCGAAAAAGGCGACGGCTTCAACATCATCAAACCCGTCAACGCCCTTCCAGGCGAACTCGACTACTTCCGCCCTGCCCTCTACCACGACGTCAAATCCAAGAAGATCATCCTAACCACCCACATCGACTACGCCCGCGCCGCCCTCGCAGGAACCGATCACCTCAAGGACAGCCCGGACTTCCAGAAGGCCACCTCCGGCCTCCCCGCCGAAGCCAACGGCATGACCTACGCCAGCGCCAAGTTCCTCAAAGTCATGTCCGGCCTCAGCACCGAAATCATGAAATCCACCGCCGACGCCAACGGCGGCCCCGGCGCTGGCCTCGCCAGAGAACTCTCCAAAATCGCCGCCGAACTCTCCGCCACCCCGGACCAGGGCATCGCCGGCACCTACGCCAATGTCCCCGAAGGCATGCTGTTCCTCTCGAACACCATGGAAAATCACAAGCACACGCTCGTCCAGGCCGCCGCCGTCCCGCTCGGCATCGCCGCCGCCGCCTTCGGTGCCAATTCCAATGTCGCCCAGGCCCTCGGACGCGCCCGCGGCGAAGCCCCCGCCAAAGACGAAGCCGAAGAAACCCCGGACAACGACCCCGCCGCTCCCAACAAAACCGTCCGCAGTAACCTCCAGCAGGTCGCCTTCGCCGCCCAGACATGGTTCATCGACAACCCCTCCGCCAAGGAAGTCACCTACGAACAACTCGTCGCCGCCGAACTCCTCTTCGACATCACCCCAGCCTTCGGTGAACAATACAAGGGCCTCAAACTCTCCCGCACCGGCGGCCGGGTCTCCGTCAAACTCAAAGACGGTGACGACGTCAGCTTCGCCTACCCAGCCGTCACCGACTGACCCACCCCTCCCTCGCGCCTAACGCGCCTGAAACCCTAACACACCCTCCGCCACCATGTTCCACCACTACGGCAATACCGTCCTCGCGGCATCCCTCGCCGCAGCCGCTCTCTGCCTCGTAGCAGCCGCATGGTGGCGGAGGGATCCCTCGTCCCGCTGGCTCACCCGCGGAGCCATCGCGTTCCTCCTCATCCCCGTAGCCATGCTCGTCCTCGTCCTCTTCCCAGGACTGGTCGACAGCCGCTACCGCACGTTCCGCTCGCTCTACTCCAGCATCGAGCCCGGCATGCCCGCCGAAGCCGTCATCGCCCAGCTCCAGCAGCGCTACCCTCAGAACGGTCCGCGCCTCGCCCCCAGAATCTCCGCCTCCCCTTCCTCTCTCGGCTTCCTCATGAACCCGGAAGGCCAATCGGAACCGAACTCCGAAACCTTCTCGGTCTCCCTCGCCGATGGCAAGGTCGTCAGCAAATCCTACTCCGCTGACTGACCCTCCCGCCCTCGATAATACGTCCGCAGATAATCCCCTAGCGCCTCCCGCCACGGCCGCGCCGGAATCCCCAGCGCCCTCAGCTTCGCTAGGTCCATCGCCGTGTACACCGGCCTCGGCGCAAGAAATCCCGTCATCCCCGCCAGTGTCTGCGCCCCCACCGTCCGGCACCGCAACGGGATCCCCATCTCTGCCACCAGGTCCAGCGCCGCCTGCCCGTACTCCTGCCACGTGCACTCCCCCGTGTTCCCCAGATTGAACACGCCCTCCACGTCTTCCATCCCCAGCAGTCGCTCCACCTGCTCCGCCAGATCCACGCTGTAACACGGGGTCGACCACTTGTCCCCAATCGCCACGCACTCCTCCTCACGCCGCGCCCGCTCAATCAACTGATCCGGAAACGCCGGCCGGTCCGGCCCGAACACCCACGACACCCGCGCCACCACCACCCGCGCCCCGCTCTCCACCACCGCACGCTCCCCAGCCAGCTTCGTCCTCGCATAAACCCCGCACGGCGCTAGCAGATCGCCCTCCCGCCTCAGTCCCGGCACCGTCCCGTCATACACGTAATCCGTCGATACCTGCACCATCCGCGCCCCCTGCTCCCGGCAATGCCTCGCAATCCGCCCCGCCGCCTCCGCATTCACCACCGCCGCTTCCTCCGGATGCAACTCGCACCACTCCAGCGACGTCGCCGCCGCACAGTGCACCACCGCATCAAACGCCACCGCCCCGAAATGATCGTCAATCCGCTCAGGGGCCCCCAGATCCACAGCCTTCCGATCCCACGCCACCACCCGATGCCCGCGCAGCCTCAGATGCCGCGCCACCGCGCCTCCTAACCGCCCGCCGGTCCCCGTCACAATCACTCGCTTCGCTTCGTTCATCGTCATGGTCGCCACCAGTCGCCATACCCGCCAACCGCAGCAGGTTCTCTGACGCTCTGATGCCTCTCCGCATACCACGCCCATTCCCACACGCAAGTTTCAAGGCACTCCGCCCTCACCTCCACTCTCCCCGCCGCCTCAATCCATCTTCCTCAACGGCCGGAATGACGCCCAAACCATCACCGCCACCCGAACCGCCACCAACCCCGTCCTCACCCGCCCCAGCATCACCGCACCACGCTCCCCGCCCAGATTCCGCAACGGCCCCGCACAATCCAGCACCGCCTCCGCCGCCGTAACCACCGCCAGCACGCGCTCACACGCCCCCGGCGCTTCCGCCGCAGCCGCACGCACTCCCGCAAGGTGCCCCGCCAGCGCCGCACGCTGCAGATCACACTCGATCACCAACAGCGCCTTCCGCACAGCCTCCGCCTTCATGAATTCATCTGTGAAAACCACAACGCATCCTTCCTGCATTGCGCCCGGGATTCCGCAAACCACCCCCCGCTCCGCACCAGTCTCACCATCCTCCGGTACAACACCCACGCCCCAACCGCATACACCGCCGTCATCCCCGCCACCACCGCCAGCGTCGCCGTCGTCTCAAGAATCATCACCGCCACCACCACCATCCCCAATCCCGCCAGCAGCAGCAGCACTCCCATCCCCACCGTCAGCATCAGTAGCCTGACCGCCACATCACGAACCTCCCCCAACTCAATCGCCGCCAGCAACGCACGGCTCGAACCCATCGCCGCCAGCCGCTCCGCCATCGTTGGCAGCGGCTGGCAGTCGTCAGGACTCGCAGCTGGTCGCTCCGGTGTCGTCCCCGATTTCATTTCGCACGGCATCGGCAACGCGCCGCCATCAGCGCACCCAGCAATGCCCCAAATCCCAGACCCAGCGCCATCGCCTTGTATGGATGAAGGTGCATCGCAGAATCAGCCGCCACTGCGCACTTCGAGGTCTCTTCCTTCAGATGCTCCCGGAACGCCCGGCTGCTCGCAAATGCCGCCGCCAATCGCTGCCGCGCCTCATCCACTCCAGCACCAGCCATCTCCGATGTGGCTTCAATGAGCGATCGCGCAGCCTCGCTCAGGCGGGCGATCTCGTCGCCAATAGTTTGGGAATTCATATGCATAGTCATTTATTTCAGTTAGACGGGCCTCGCCCCGACGCGTCAGACGGACTTTCGCCCGGTGAAAAGCAGCACCACCCCACCCACCAGCACCAGCACACCGACAAACGGCGGCACCGGAATCGAATGCCAGCGCTCCGCCGAAACCTGCAGCGGCCCGGCATCAATCACCTTCTCCCTCGTGGTCCAGCGCACGCCCTCGTACGATAGGGCAGCAATGCCGATAACAATTAGCGCAAAGGCAATGATGGTGCGGGTCTTCATGGATGCACGCAGCATCACCCCGCTAGTCCCAAACCACCATGGGGTGAAACCCTGCCTCTCTCCCGCCGCCGCTCAGCGGTACGCCGCCACCGGCTTCGGCACCACGCCCATCGCCTCGTAATCAAACCCGCTCTCCAGCGGCTCATACTTCCCCACCACATCCACACTCCTCTTTCCATCAATCGCCTCCTCCATCCCCAATCCCCAGTAAATCGCATTGATGATCATCCGCCGCAGCCCCGGATTCAGCAGATCATGCCCGCTCCCCATCGTCGACTGAAACACCCGCGCCTCTTTCCCCCCGCTCGTCTTCCACAACTTGTACCACGCCACCGGCAATGGCTCCAGCTTCGGATTCGGCGCATCACCCGGCTCCCTTCCTAACAGCGGCTGCCCCCACACCAGCGCCGTGCATCCCTCCGGCAGCTTTCCACCCTCCGGATACGTCCGGTAAACATCCGAATTCCCCCAGATGTCCTTCACCCCACGCAGAATCGGATGATCCTTCTGCTCCGGCACCAGACTCCCGCGCGTCGAATCCGCATGCCAGTTCCCATGGTGCCCCATGAACGACCCGCCTAGCACGTCATTCCCCCAATCCACCTGCTTCCCCCCGATCTTGTACGGCAGCGCCCCGTGAAACCC
>JAIXVE010000049.1 GCA_027483175.1 Verrucomicrobiaceae bacterium
CTGCGAAAACCGCTGCTTGAGCGACTTCGCAAACTCCGTCAGTCGGAACATCCGGCCCAGCATCCGCTGCCGCCATTCCTCGATCACGGCGCCGTTGCCCGTTTCCTCATACAACGCAAACTGCCGCGTCATTCCCTTGCGCCACGCATCCCCTACCGACGCCTTCCAGCGCTCCAGCACCGTTTCCAGTGGCAGATCAAACCCCTCTGGCCGATGCGGCACCCTCAGCAGAATGTGGAAATGATTGCTCATCACGCAATACGTCAGGATCTCGACCCCGTGAAATGCGGTCAATGACCTCATCATGCGGACAAACTCTTCCTTTTCGGACTCCCCGAAGATGTACCTACCGTCCACCACGCGCGAACAGACGTGGTAAACCCCGGCTTCAGTCTCCGGCTCAGTGTAGACGCGTGGCTTGGCCATAATAGATGCGGATTTACTGCACATGCGGTTTAACACAAGTAAAAAGTTTGTTCGCTGAGGATCCTGCGAAGAGGCCTGTCGACTTGCCGACTCCTTTCCGCGCACCTCGAAGATGTCTGTCCACTTGAGCACCCCTGCCGCGCCCCACCCCTAAGTGGCCCTTCCGACGCGCCCTTGGCCCCGACGCCAATCAAAACCTACCCCTGCCGCAAGCCCAAGAGCCCCGTCCACTTGCCCGATCAGTCCACTTGCCGACTCAGGCTTTGAATCGGGCCGACTGCCATTTCAGCGGCGGGGCAATTTCAACGCCCCCATCCCTACCTTAGCGCCATTCCGTCCAAGCCTCCCGCCCTTTCCAGTCAAATCCTCCGATTCGTCCTCCCCCGTCCCCCCCAACCACGCCAACGCGACCCATTCCTGACGCAGTTTCGCAGAATGGATTGACAATTGGGATAAGAATGGCAAAACTATCCGGGAATTCGCGAACAATAATGGCACGCCTCAAGAACAACGTAGACACAGTCCAGATCACCTTGTCGGTGACGCAGACGGTCCGTGATTTTCTCGAGCAGTTGAGTCTCAGCGGGTTCTACGGCAAGAACGCCGCCGAAACCGCCGCCGTCCTCCTCAAGGAAAAACTTCGGGAACTCTCCACCCAGCGGAACATGGTCGGCGTCAATTCCGTGCCGCCCGCTCCACCTGCAGCTCCTTTCGCCTGATCGCCCAAACCACACCTTTCCAACGCCCTTACTCTCCGCTCCGCCATGAACTCCCGCCAAGTCTGCTACACCATCCCGCCACGCCCTCGCCGTCAGCCCGGCTCCATGGAGTCGAGTCCAGCCGTCCCCGCAGCCCGCTACCTCACAGGCTCCTCCGGTGATGACCTCCGCCGTCTCGCCCTCGAACTTGTCCAGCACGACCCGGTACTCGCACACCTCCTCGTCCGCGCCGGTCAGCGCCGCGCCGGCAACTGACCACCCGCCACGCAACCGTTTCACTGCCCGTCCTTTCGGCGGATGCGGTCAAAAAACCCTCGCAACCCCCCGCGCCGCTGCTGAACCGGCGCCGGTTGCGGTGCCGGATTGCTCGCCACCGGTGCCGACGCACTCGCCCCGGCCCCCTCCGCTCGCGGCTTTGGCTTCCGCTTCCTGGACGTCACCTCCCCGCCGCCCTCTTCTGGCACCTCCCCTTCCTGAGCCTCCCGCTTGCGCTTCAAATCCCCGCGACGGTCCAGCGTCCGATAGATGTTCCGGAACACGTCCGCCACGATCGGAGCCACCTTCCGACCGCCAGAGATCTCATCCTCGCCCGGATCCCCCTCATACAGACAGGCATACGCATAGTCAGGCTTCCCAGCCGGCAGAAATCCCGCAAACCACGCCACGTACTGACGCTTCGCAGGCTGCCACTGCCCCGTCCCCGTCTTCCCAGCCATCGCCACCGCAGAAATCCCCGCGCGCGTCCCCGTCCCGTTCCCGTCAGCCACCACCGCACGCATCCCCCGTCGCACCGCATCCAGATTCTCCTTCGAAATCGTCAGCGTCCCGCGCACCGACGGCGGAAAATGATGCACAATCCGCCCCTCCACATCCTGGATCTGCTTCACCAACCGCGGCCTCGGAACCGCATCCCCCCGCGCCACCCCAGCCATCATCTGACAAACCTGTAGCGGCGTCGCCTCCACATCCCCCTGACCAATCGACACATTCGCCAGATTCCCCCCAATCATCGGCCCCTTCTTCGCCTTCGCATAATACTCCGGATTCGGCATCCGCCCCGCCACTTCCATCTCCTCAAGACAGATCCCCGTCTTGTCACCAAAACCAAAACGGCTCCCCATCGTCGCCAGTTCCGGCCCCCCGCACGCCTTCGCCGCCTGGAAAAACCACGTGTTGCACGACCGCTTGATCGCCTGCACCACGTCCATCGGTCCTTCGTCCCGGTGAGAGTGATTCCACATCCAGATCTTCCCGAAATACATCCCCTTGTAACACCGGTACTCAGTGTCCGGATCCACCTTCTCCGTCTCCAGCGCCGCTAGCGCCGTCACAATCTTGAACGTCGAAGCCGGCGGATACAACCCCTGCGTCGATCGGCAGTACAGAATCTTGTCAGGGTGGTCCACCAGCTTCTTGTACTCCTCATCACCGATCCCATACACCCACTCGTTAGGATCCGGAGCCGGCGTCGACGCCATCGCCACCACATCCCCGGTGTGAATGTCCATGATCACAAACGACCCGCGCACACCCCGCGAACGCAACCCCCGCTCCGCCGCCTCCTGCATGTCAAGATCCAGCGACGTCACCACCGTGTGCCCAGCCTTCGGCCGCTCCCGCCATTCCTCCGCCAATCGACTCCCCTTCGCATCATAAAGCGCCGTGTACAACCCAGGTGCTCCCGTCAACTCCGCATCAAACCGCTTCTCCAAACCCGCCCGCCCCACCGTCGGCGGCCACATGTTCTCCTCCGGCTTCAACTCCCCGGACGGAAACCCGCCGCTCTTCCCCATCTGCCCCATCAAATGCCCCGCAAATGACTTCGCCGGATACGACCGCAGAAAGAACGGCCGCAGCACCATCCCCGCAGGCAGCTTCTTCTGCAACGCCTCCGCCTTCTCCTCGCTGATCACCGCATTCAGATACATCGGCACCCAGCGCCGCTTCTTGTAATGCTCCACAATGTCCGCATCCGTCACCTCCCAAGCCACCCCAGCCTCCACCGCACACGCCGCCAGCACCGGCCTCACCGCCCCGATCACTGCCAAATCCGTCATCCCATCCGCCAGCGGAAACTCCGCTCCCGCATAGTACGCCACCCGATTCTGCGCCAGCGGCTTCCCGAACCGATCCACAATCAACCCCCGCGGCCCAGGTATCCTCAATGACACCGGCCTCGCATTCGGATCCGTGTTCAAGGCCACATTGATCTTCGACGGATCCGGTGCCGTCGACTTCGGCGCTGCCGGCCGCTGCAACGGCGACGGCGCAGGCACCGCCGGCACCTCCTTCACCTCTCCCTCCGTATCCGCATCCGGCGAATCCTCCACCACCTCCGCTCGCGGCACCACCCCCGGCACCACCGGCTCCGCGGCCCCCTCCGCCATCGACTCATCCTCCTCCACCACCGCCTCCGATCGCGGCGGCGGCGGCTCATTCGGATCAGGCGCTTCCTCCTCATCCACAGGTACCGCTCGCGGCACCGCCTCCCCTTCCGGATCCACACCCTCCTCCTCATCCACCGGCACCGCACGCGGCACCGCCACCTCCTCCTGCGCCGCAATCGTCAGCGGCAGGGCCAGCAGCATTATCAAGGAAACCGACGGGGAGAGTCGCATGGAACAAGTTCAGGTAAAATCAGCAAAACGGTGACACCCGCCAGCAGGTTTGCCAGCGCGACTTGCAGCCCTCATTCCACATTCTGCACCTGCTCCCGGATCCGCTCCACCTCCGTCTTTCCAGCCACCATGCTGTGCGCAATCCCCAGATTCCCAGCCTTCGACCCCACCGTATTCAATTCCCGGTTCAATTCCTGACAAAGAAAATCCATCGCCCGCCCCGACGGCTCACTCACCTTCAGTAACCTCCGGAACTCCTCCAGATGCCCGTCCAGCCGCGACAACTCCTCCGCAATATCCGATCGGTCCGCAAACAGCGCCACTTCCCGCACCAACCGCTCGTCATCCAGCGGCAGCGGCAACCCTGCCTCCTTCAACCGCTTCGCCAACGCCTCCCGATGCAGCACCACCACCTTCGGAGCCTCCCGCCGGATCCCCTTCACCAGCTTCCCTAGCGTCGTTAGTCGCCCTTCAATATCCCGCCGCAAATGCACGCCCTCCCGGCTCCTCGCACGGTCCCACGCCCCAAGCGCCTTGCCCAGCGCCGCCGAAACCACCGGCCACACCTGCTCCGCAGGCACCGCCTCACTCTCCGTCGTCACAAACACACCCGGAGCACGCAGCAATGCCTCCGCCGCCATCCCTCCACCGCCTCCAAAATACTCCCGGTCCATCTTCTTCAATGCCGCCGCATACTGCGCCGCCAGCCCGTAATCCACCGTCAGTGTCGCCCCCTCAGCCTTCAGCGTCTCCACCGTAATCCCAATCTGCAGCCTCCCGCGCGACAGCACCGCCCCAGCCGCTCGCCGCACTTCCTGCTCCAGCCCCGCATACTCCCGCGGCAGCCTCACATCAATGTCGCTCTGCTTCCGGTTCACCGACGACAACTCCACACTGCAGCTCAAGCCGCCGTCCGCTGCCTCACCCCTGCCAAATCCAGTCATGCTCTTCATGCCCGCCGATAGTGCCCGCATCACTCATCATCACAAACAGAAATGTGCCCCCCGTCACAACTCCCCCGCAAACGCCGCCATGTCCCGCGGCAGCGGCGCTTCCCAGCTCAATCCCTCACCCTCCTCATCCCGAACCGACAGATGCGACGAATGCAGCGCGTGCCGCCTCATCAGCAGCGCCGCCTCCGCTTCCGCCGTCCATCCATCCCGAATCTGCCGCAGATACCACTCGCTCGACGGCCCGTACAGCTTGTCCCCCACCACCGGATACCCCGCATGCGCCAGATGCACCCGAATCTGATGCATCCTCCCCGTCATCGGCCGCGCCGCAATCACACTGAATCTCCTCCCATTGCTCGTCTCCCGCTCAAACCGCCGCACCACCCGGCAATCCGTCCGGCACGGCACCCCGTCAGGATGCACCGCCTGAATCAGATAAATCTCCGTCTCCATCACCTCACCCTTCCGCAGGATCGGCGCATCAATTGTCAGGCTCTCCCACTCCGGCCAGCCCCACACCACCGCCGTATACTCCTTCTCCATCTGCCGCCGCATCATCGCCTTGTGCAGCCTCCGCGCCGCCGCCGTATGCTTCGCCACTAACGTCAATCCGCTCGTCTCCCTGTCCAGCCGGTTGATCAGCGACAACGCCGCCCCTCCCGCCAGCTCGCACGCCAGCAGCGCCCGCAAGCCATGCCACAACGTCGGCGGCCCTCCCGGCTTCGACGGATGCACCTGCAGCGGCGCCGGCTTGTCCACTACTATCCAATCGGCGCTCTCATCGATCACCGTGAAATCATACACGTCGCATGGCCCCTCGTTCATGACCGCTGCCGCCTCGCCGCGACCTGCTCCCGGTACTTGTCTCGCTCCCGACTCAACCTCGCCACCTTCAGCTTCTGATAAACATCAGACTCCTTCAGAATCGGCCGCGCCACCCGCAGAAACTCCGCCGCTTCCTCCTCACCACACTCGCTCAGATCCGTCTCCAGCAGCAGCTCCACCGCAAACGCCCGGTGCGCCACCGACGCCACCCCTAGCGCCATCCTAGCCAGCTCCAGCCGCGCCAGCGGCCCGCTGTCACCCCGACCCGTCACCGCCCGAACCCCCTCATCACCGGCAAAATGCCGCAGCACCGCCGCCTGCTCCGCCGCAATCGCCGCCAATCGCTCCGGCGTCACCAC
>JAIXVE010000160.1 GCA_027483175.1 Verrucomicrobiaceae bacterium
CGCTTCGCCGGCACCGCCTCCCTCGCCTCAGGCTGGCTCGAAAAAGACCCCGACGCCTTCATCACTTTCCTAACGGACAAATCCGGCAAGCCCGACCCCAAACTCGACGAAATGCGCAAGCTCATGGCCGGCTCGCTCTTCAGCGGCATGAATGTCCTCGACCCTGCCACCGCCGACCGTCTCATCGCCGCCTCCCCACCTGACAAACGCGCCGAACTCATCCTCCAGGTCGCCCAGAACAACCCGGACATCGACCTCTCCGCCGCCGGCGAACGCGCCCTCGCCGAAGCCCGCACCGCCGACGATCGCGCCGGGGTCCACAGCCGCATCGCCCGCATCATGGCCGAACGCGGCGACCCCGCCAACGCCATCTCCTACGCCTCCTCCCTCTCCGAATCCAAGGAACGCAAGGCCAGCTACGACTCCGCCCTCAATCTCTGGATGAACGAAGACAAGGACGCCGCTACCTCATGGATCAAATCCCAACCCGTCGACATCCAAAAAGAAGCCGTCGGCGGGCTCCGCGGCAGCGTTAATGGCATGTCCTCCTCCGAACTCTCCTCCTTCGCCAATAACGTCGACCCCTCCGTCCAGCCTCAACTCTGGTCCATGGCCGTCCGCGGCGCAGCCGATCGCGACCCCGCCGACGCCGTCAACTTCCTCCCTAACGTCAAACCGGAAGACCGCCCCCAGTCCTATCAGACAGTCGCCGAATCGTGGACCAAAAAAGACCCGGAAGCCGCCTCCGGCTGGGTCGACCAGCTCCCCCAGGGCAACGAAAAAGACAAAGCCATCGTCGGCCTCACTTCCTCCGTCGGCTCCAAGGAACCGGACAGCGCCGCCATGTGGGCCTCCACCATCAGCGACCCCGAAGTCCGCGCCGTCACCACCGAAAAATACGCCACCGATTGGCTCAAACGCGACCCCGCCGCCGCCGCCCAGTGGATCCAGCAGGCCCCCGCCCTCGCCCCGGAACAGAAACTCCGTCTCCTCCAGCCTTCCGGCAACTGACCCCTCTCACTCCGCCCTCCCATGAAACGCTGGCGCCCTCTCCTCCTCTCTTTCCTCCTCGGCTCCGCCGCCGCCGCCGTATGGTACTCCTACCAGCGCCGCGAAATCCGCACGCTCACCTCCTCCAAACCCGCCGTCGTCGCCCCCCAATCCTCACGCGCCCTCCCACCCGGCGGCCGCAATCCCAAATCCTCCGCCAAATCCCCCACCGACGCCGCCCTCGACGCCGCCTCCCCGCCCACCCGCAACGGCATCCGCTCGCTCTTCGCCCGCTCCAAGGCCATCATGGAACTCCCGCGCGATAAGGTCGAAGCCCTCCTCGACGATCTCGGCAAATCCGGCCGCATCCGCTCGCCCCTCGACGCCACCACGCTCATGGCCGCTTACGCCAGACTCGCCGAATTCGACCCCGCCGCCGCCATGGAACGCGCCGGTTCTAACAAACGCGAGGTCCGCGACATCGCCTCCTTCGCCGTCATGTCTGAATGGCTCTCCAAGGACCGCCCCGCCGCCGTCTCATGGTTCCAGCTTCTCCCGGACACCGACGACAAGGCCAAATTCCTCACCATGCTCAACTTCGCAGGTGCCTCGGACCCAACCCTCTCCGCAGAACTCACCGGTTCCATTGCCGACCCAGAAAAACGCGCCGCCGCCGTCGCCGACTCCATCCGCTCCATGGCATGGTCCAACCCGGATGGAGCCATGGCACGCCTCAAGGAAATCGAAGACCCCGACGACCGCGCCGAAGCCGAACGCGATGTCCTCCGCGGCCTCGCCATGCGCGAACCCGAACGCGCCGTCTCCCTCGCCTTCGCCAAACCCGATGGCGATCCCTCCCGCTCCAGCGCCGTCGACTTCGTCCGCCAATGGTCCGATCAGGACGGCCCCGCCGCCCTCAAATGGATCAGCTCCCAACCCCCGGAAATTCAGGCCGAAATCCTCGCCAAGGACAATGGCGTCAAACGCGGCTTCTCCGGCGCTTCCTCCGACGAGGTCAAATCCGCCGCCCTCAAGGTCACCGACCCCGCCCAGCGCGACCAGCTCCACGCCGCATGGATCAATGGCCAGGCCTCCTCCAACCCGGAAGCCGGCTTCTCCCACCTTTCTAACATCAAAGACCGAGACCTCCAGGCCCAGTCCGCCGCAGGCATCGCCGCCGAAGCCGCCCGCGCCAACAACCCGGACGCCATGAACCTCTGGCTCGACTCCAATCCCCCCGCCCCCGTCCGCAGCGCCGCCATCGCCCGCTACGCCGAAACCGTCGGCCGCAACGACCCAGTCGCCGCCGCTGAATGGACTCAACGCATCCCCGACCCCAAAATCCGCGCCGCCACCGCCGCCAAAATCACCAAACCTCAGTAATTCCCCGCCCCTCCCCCTAACTTTCTCCAACTCTATCTAACCATGCCTTTCCCCATCCGCAGCCCTCGCACCCGCACCGGCGGCATCGTCCTCCTCGCCCGCATCATCGACAAAATCAGGCTCGACGCCGCCAACCAGCTCCCCCTCGGCTACCACGTCGGCTTCGTCCCCGGAAACCGCACGTTCGATGACCGTCTCTGCCGCTTCCTCAACCTCGACTGGGACGCCTTCAAATCCCGCGTCCTCCTCGGCGGCTCAGACGACGAAATCCTCGCATGGGCCTTCGCCCACGGCCGTCAGCCCGACGCCGAACAAATCGAGGTCTGGAACACGTTCATGGAAAAACGCGGCTGGCGCGACGCCGCCTCCCAAGGCTTCGCCAAAAGCAAGGCCGACGCAGGCTTCGACCACCGCGACGACATCCTCACGTTCTTCGACCTCATGGACGCTGAAGAAGGCCACACACCATGAGCTCCGCACGCACCGACATCCTCTCCCGCATCCGCAAGGCCCTCGCCACCCCAGCCCCGCGGCCCGGCCACCCTGCCCCCTCCACCCCGCAACGCTCCGCCACCTCCGCCGCTCGTCTCGCCCTGCCCCCAGTCGGCCCCTCCCCGGACGACTGGCTCGCCCTCTTCTCCAAAAACTCGGAAGATCTCCGCACCGAAACCCGCGTCCTCGATGACCTCGACGCCGCCTCCCGCTTCTTCGCCAATCTCGTCCGCTCCGAAAACTGGCAGCACCTCGCCTCCCACCGCGGCGCCCTCACCGACACCCTCCTCGCCGCCTGCCCTATCAAGGTCTCTCTCACCGAATCCTCCGCCGGTGCCGCCCTCGAACCCTGCGACGCCGCCCTCTCCGAATGCGACGCCCTCGTCGCCCAGACCGGCTCGCTCGTCCTCACCTCCCGCTCCGCCGGCGGCCGAGCCCTCTCCGTCCTCCCTCCTCACCACATCGTCATCGCAAAACGTCAGCAGCTCGTCCCCGACCTCCCCGCCGCCTTCGACCTCCTCCAGTCCCGCTACGGCCAATCATGGCCCAGCATGACCTCCTTCATCACCGGCCCCAGCCGCACCGGCGACATCGAACGCATCCTCGTCCTCGGTGCCCACGGCCCCAAACGCCTCACCATCCTCATCTGCTAGCCCCCCTCCGTCCAAGCCCTCTCCAAACCAGCCCCTCTCACTTCTAACTTCCCACTTCCCACTTCTCACTTCCCACTTCTCACTTCCCAATCCCCCTCCTCCCCACGGCACCATCGCCTCAAACCTTTCACGCCAACGCCACGGCACACACCCGCTCGAAAGCGCCAACGGGCGCGCCCTATACCAGCCCGGGGCATCGCCCCGGGACTAGCATAAAAACAAGACACCGCCCCGGCAGGGGCGGCCACTCCTCATAACCCGCACCCCTTCGCCCCTTCACCTGCCCCCCTCCAAACCAGCCTCTCCCAACAAGCCCCCCGCCCGGCACATCCGTGAAATCCGTGGCCCACAAGCCCTCCCTCAACACGCCCCCCTTTTACTATTCACTATTTACTATTTTCAATTCCCCTCTCTCCCAACAAGCCATTCCCACTTCTCACTTCTCACTTCTCACTTCCCACTTCCCACTTCCCACTTCCCCTCCTACCCACCGCGCCTTCGCCTCAAACCTTTCACGCCAACGCCACGACACACACCCGCTCGAAAGCGCCAACGGGCGCGCCCTATACCAGCCCGGGGCATCGCCCCGGGACTAGCATAATAACAAGACACCGCCCCGGCAGGGGCGACCACCCTCCCGAAGATTCTCTCGAATAAAAAGTTGAAGCCCGCCCCGGCGGAAACGATAGCTCCCCAACAGAACACAGCACCTTATCATGAAAAAATCCAGGCTGGCATTGATAATTGTCGTGGTCGCGGGCATCACTACCGTGGGTGGCGTAGCCCTGCGGCGAACGCTAGGCTCAAGAGGAAAATCCGCCACACACCCCGACACGCCTTCCAAAACCAGCACTGACGCCAGCACGAGTCAGTTGGCAGGACATTCCAGTAAACCGACTCCATCCAGCCAACCAGACCCCGCCAAAACCCTGCACGAATTGCAGAGCAGGTTCAAAGGCAACCAGAAACTCAATCGAGTAAGGGACTTCTTCACTGATCTTGCCGTCACACAGTTTGACGTCGCCCTGGAATTGTTCAAGACGCTACCAAACGGACCCCTGCGGGACGACATTTATGGAGTGATTCTGGCCAAGGCGTCCACCGGGAACTTTCTGGCCAATCTCCCGTGGTTTGAAAAGGAGGCTGTCGATCCCTATCAAACACTTCGTTTCACAGTGCGGACCCAGACCGACAAATTGACCCAACCGCAGTTGCTGGAAATGATGGGTGCTGGTCACCATGAGAAATTCAGGGCTGCAGCAACCGCAAGCATGGCAAAGGGGATCAGCGCGGCACAGAATCCAGTGGCCTTCTTTGCGCAAGGAGCGCAGATCGATGCTTCTTTGCTCGGAGCGTATCTGATGGGAGGCGTCAGCAACCTGCCAAAGTCTGGCGATACTCTGACGGCCTTTGCCAGCTCTAGCCTCTCACCGGAACAAAAAGTGACGTACCTCCCAAGAATCGTGGTGCCACTGGTCGAAACCGACCCGCTCGCGGCCGAAGTCCCGATCACTAGTCTGCCCGACAATGGCCTTCGCGAATCGGCAATCAGCACATGGATAGGAACATGGCTCAGATCCGAGCCCATTGCTTGCTCCGAACATGTCGCAAAAATGCCATTGGGTAAGATGCGGGATGTTGCTTCTGCGAAACTTGCAGAATACTCCTTCGCGCAGGGCGACCCCGAGGCCGGAAACACCTGGAGATCGGCAATATCCGACCCCAAGATCCGCCAGTCCGTCAGAGATACTCGTTAGCCACCAGACTGAACAGCCATTCTGGACCTCCGTTCCGTCGGGTTTCGCCGAAGCTGCCGACTCTGATTCGCATCTTCCCCCGCCCAATCCCCCTCCGAACCAGCTAGCCGAAGGCTCTGGACTGCTGGGAGAATCACAGCTCTCCCTCGCGCACGGAGTGCGCCTGCCAGCCACCTCCGACCACGCCCCCTCCGAACCAGCCAGCCGAAGGCTCTATAGGGGTAGGGATGGAGCATTGGTTTGCTCCACCCCTCCCTCCGAACCGGACGGGCGGATTTCCCGCATCCGACTCTCCGATCGGTCAGTTCCCGCAACGACTCGCTTTCCTCATCGTTTCTGCGGGGCTCCAGGCAGTGGATGGGTGATCGATTGC
>JAIXVE010000029.1 GCA_027483175.1 Verrucomicrobiaceae bacterium
ACGCCGCCTCGCAGAAACTCAAAATGCGACGGCCGGTTGTCGTGCCCATTGCACTCCGCCCACTTCAATCCCGTTTCCGTGTCCCAGACCGTGATGCGGTTGTCTTGCGTGCCCACCGCTAGCATCAACCCATCCGCACTCCACGACGGCCTTTCCAAGGTCTGCTGATGCTGGCACACACGCAGCTCCACCCCGGTCGCCGCGTCAAGGATCCGCAGCACCCGATCATAACCAATCGCCAGTCGTCCTCCGTCAGGAGAAAGCGCCGGGCCGCGCCACCCTGGCGTCAGCACGGTCCGACCCATTCCGCGCAGCACCTCCCCTCCCCCGGAACCACCCGCCACCGCCATCCTTTCCATATGATCGCCGCGCAGCATCGCCAGCACGCTCTCATCCGCACTCCACGCCCACTCCATCACGCCGCCATCCGCGGGAACCACGTGCGCCGCACCATCCGCAGCCGACCATAACAGCAGATTGCACGCCGAGCCGCGCCCAGCCGCATCCGCTGGCAGCAGCACCACAATCCACCTACCGCCCGGACTGAAAACCGGCGCACCGCACCCCAGCCCCGGCGGATTCCCAGCCCGCACCGGCAGCGGCCCGCCCGCCAGCGCCACTAGGTCCTCACCCGTCCGCGCGTCCACCAGCTTCACCCCCCCATCCCGATCCACCATCACCGCACGATCCATCCGCGGAGAAAACTGCGGATCAATCAGAATCCGCTCCGACAGGGGCTTCGCCCACTCGTTAGGCACCGGAGCATCAAAATCCGGCATCACCAGCGCCGCCACCGCTTCATCCCGCAGTTCCACGCCCGGCCTGATCGCCGCCGCACGCCGCACCGCCTCCATCGCCCTAGCAGACCCACCCGACTGACCCGACGCCCGCTCGCGCTGCGCCACCGCCACCAGCGACTGCCACAACTCCGCCTCCGCCCGCTGCCGCTGCTCCGATTCCGCCCGCGCCAACCGCTCCGCCCGTCGCCACTGCACCGTCACTCCCGCCGCACCCGCCGTCAGCGCCAGCATCAGTGCCCCCAGCGCAGCGCTCAACGCGCGATGCCGCGCCACCCAGCGCCCCATGCGCGTGAACACCGTCACCGGCCTGGCCAGTATCGGATCGCCCGCCAGCCAGCGCCCCAGATCCTCCGCCATCTCCCCAGCCGATCCATAACGCCGCGCCGGAGTCTTCTCCATCGCCTTCAGGCAGATCGTCTCAAGGTCCCGCGGAATCGACGGATCCAGCACCCTCGGCCCAACCGGCGGCAGGTTCCTCACATGGTCCAGCAAGGTCGCCATGTCGCGCCCGGGAAAAGGCGCACGTCCCGTCAGCGCATAATAAAGCAGCGCCCCGACACCGTAAACATCCGTCTGCGCCACCGCCTCTCCTTCCCCCGTCTGCTCCGGCGCAAACCACGCCGGCGTGCCCACGCTCTGATTTGTCAGGGTCAGCTCTCCGTCAATCACGCTCCCCGTGCTCTTCACCAGCCCGAAATCCGCCACGCGCGGCTCGTCGTCCGGATCGATCAGAATGTTCGACGGCTTCAAGTCCCGGTGCAGCAAACCGTGATCGTGCGCATGCTGAATCGCCGAAGCAATCTTCGCCACAAAGGCCGCCGCCTGCTTCGGCGCAAGAGTTCCCCCGCGCTTCACCCGCTGACTCAGCGTCGGCCCCGCAATCAATTCCATGCTGAAAAACGCATGACTGTCCGTCTCGCCCACCTCATGAACCTTCACCACATGCGGGTGGTTCAAACGCGCCGCCGCCCGCGCCTCCATCCGAAACCGCCTCAACGCATCAGGATCCGCCAGCGGTCCCCCCGGAATCACCTTCAACGCCACATCGCGCTCAAGGCTCCGCTGCCGCGCCCGATACACCACGCCCATCCCCCCACGCCCCAATTCCTCCAGCAATTCATAATCACCCAAACGGTCCGGCCCCGACCGCACAAACCCCGCATCCCCCGCATCCGTCAACTCCCCACCCGACACCACTTCGTCCTCATCGTCCTCCAGCCCGAACGCCGTCGCCGCAAGACACCCCGCACACAACCCACCCACGCCGGAACGCATCGGCGCTCCGCACTGACGGCAGTTCGGGGGTGAAGTGGAAATTGTCATCCTGAAATTCGGCCAGCCAGGGTTCGCCCCTTGGCTCCCCACTCCATACTGAGATTTCCAGCCGCGAAAATGACAGGCTGAACGGAAATTCCAGAGACCTCCAAAAAAAAATTCGCCGCCCCTGTCATTTCCACCCGCGGATCCCTCAGGAACCCACCAGAGCACCATTCCCCGGAACCGCCATGAATCCACCCTCCCACCCCCGCCACCCATGGCCACCCCACATTCCTGTTCTAATCGCCCGATCCCTCTGCCTCCTCACCGCTCTGCTCCTCCCGAACGCCGCCCTCGCCCTCGCCCCTGACGTGGTTCCTTCCGGTCTGGAAAAATCAGACTGGTCAGGCATCAAGGCCGAACATCAGGCCAGGCAGCACGAAATCCAAACCACCGAAACCGGCCACGCTGCTCCGAATCCAGCCCTCGGATGGCACATCACATGGGACCACGCCGGCTTCCTCGCACGCCCAACCGCACCCACAGGCGACACATGGCAATGGGGCCTCACCCTCTCAAGCTACGGCTTCCAAGGAGCAGAACAACCCATCTCCGGCACCCCCGCAACCCACGCCGATGGCCAGCACCTCACCTATCAATGGAACAACCATCTCACCGAATGGTACCAGAATGATAACCGCGGCCTCGAACACGGCTTCACCGTGGCCCAACGGCCTCCCGCAAATGATCCGTCCCATCAGTCACATTCGTCCGATCTCTCTTTCACTCTGACCGTCCGCGGCGGCCTCCTCCCAGCCATCTCCCCCGACGCCCAAACCGTCCGCTTCCTCAATGCCTCCGGCACCACCATCGTCACCTACAGCGGCCTCAAGGTCTGGGACGCCGATGGCAAAATCCTCCCTTCCCACTTCGCAGCAGCAGATTCCCCAGCAGACACCTTCCGCCTGATCGTCGACGAACGCGGGGCACGCTATCCCATCACCATCGATCCCCTCGCCCAACAGGCTTATTTGAAACCTGCGGCAGTGGGAACGACTCAGGCGGGGGATGGTTTTGGATCTTCAGTGGCAGTCTCTGGGGATTTCGCAGTGGTGGGAGCCCCGAACGAAGACAGTAGCACCATTGGGATCAACAATGCCCCAAACGAAGGCGCTCCAGATGCAGGTGCAGCTTATGTATTTGTGCGGAACGGAAATACATGGAGCCAACTCGCATTCCTTAAAGCCAGCAATCCTACAGATCAGGATCGGTTTGGCTCTTCCGTAGCCATCTCCGGCAATACCATCGTGGTGGGAGCGCATGGAGAAAACGCAATGGCGAACAACGCAGGCGCTGCCTATGTTTTCGTCTGGAATGGAACCTACTGGAGTCAGCAGGCCTACCTGAAAGCCGGCAACCCCCAGGCGGATGCGTTTTTTGGCTACTCGGTGGCCATCGCTGGAGACACGCTGGTGGTGGGTGCGCCACAGGAGTCCAGCAGCTCCACAGGAGTGAATTCCACACCCAATACGAGCGCTAGAGAGGCTGGAGCGGCCTATGTTTTCAAGCGCAGCGGAACAAGCTGGACGCAGCAGGCGTATTTGAAAGCCAGTAATACGGACGCTGGGGACCACTTCGGCAATGCTGTCGCCATCTCAGGGGAGACGGTTGTCATTGGTGCTCCGCAGGAAGATAGCAATGGTAGCAGCCCGACAGACAATGGTGCGACCGATGCCGGTGCTGCTTATGTGTTTACACGCGCGACCACCACGTGGAGTTTCCGGGCAATGCTCAAAGGCACTTCCAGCAAGGCTGGGGATACTTTTCGTCAAGCTGTAGCCGTCGACGGCACGACGCTCGTGGTCGGGGCTCCAGGCACGAACAAGAATGGCGGCGCGGCCCATGTGCGCGTGGGCAGTGGCGCGGTTTGGATTTTCCAGCAGGAGCTTTCAGATGGAAGTATGGATATCGATCCAAACCCTGCGTCCTTTGGCTCAAAGGGTCATCGTCTTGGATCGTCGGTGGCCATCTCGGGTGAGGCCATAATCGTTGGCGCACCACAGGGCTCTGGTGGTGGGTTCTTCTCGAGCAGATCTGGTCGCATTGCCTACGTGTACACGCGCCGAGGGACTGTCTGGACCTACCAGGATGCATTACCTGCAGCATCCAATTCCGGGAGATTCGGCTCCTCGGTGGCTCTCTCAAATGGGACGTCGCTTGTCGGAGACCCAGAGGAAAACAGCAGCACCACAGGGGTCAACAGCACTCCGAACGAACTAGCCCACCGTGCCGGAGCAGCCTACACATTTCTCTTCCAGCCCACGGCCCCGGACGTCGTCACCCAGGCCGCCACCAGAATCACACCCCACAGTGCCACGCTCAACAGCAGAGTCTATGCCGGCTACAGCATGACGACGATGAGTTTTCAATACGGGGTCAATCCCGCCGGCCCGCTAACCACGGTTTCCCCAACGTCTCCTGCGGTGGTTTCGGGAAATGCTGTGTCGTTTGCGAGCTACAATCTGTCAGGGCTCGTGGCTGGGCAGACGTATCGGTTCCGGGCGCTTGGGCAGAATGGGGTGGGGCCAACGAATGGGGCTTGGCTGACCTTTACTACGCCACTCTCAGCCCCGGAGGTGGTGAATCAAGCGGCTACGGGCGTGACTCACAATGCAGCCGTATTGAATGGCACGGTGTTGTCGAAAGGGAGCACGACCACGGTGACCTTTGAGTATGGGCCGACGGGCGGGCTGATGCAGACGATCCCTGCAGTGCCTGCGAGTGTCGGGGGGACGCCGCTGACGAACACGCCGACGCCAGTGAGCGCAGCGCTGCCAACATTGATTCCTGACACAGAATACACCTTCCGTGTTGTAGCCGTAAACGGCATCGGCACGTCGGTGAATCCTGGGGATCTTACCTTCCGCACCCTGGCGGACCCGACTGCGTCGGGAGCGTTGGACCCTGGAGCAGCCAGCGTTGCCATTGCGGGCGGCGGAGGGTCTGTCTATGGCACCGCCTTCCAGCCGGATGGCTCGACAATTCTGGTGGGAGATTTCCTCACAGTGGGCGGGGTTGCACATAACCGCATTGCACGACTGACCCCCAGTGGAGCGGTGGATACGGCGTTTACTACCCACGCGAACGGCGATGTGATCTGCGCGGCAGTGTTGGCCAATGGGCAGATTCTGATTGGAGGCAATTTCACTTCAGTGCAGAGAGGCGCTGGCCCCCCATTTCCACGGAATCGGCTGGCGCTGTTGAATTCAGACGGCTCCATCGATAACTCCGCCGGGCTGGGGCAACTGGGTGTCGTAGGAGCCAATTTCTACGTGCTGAGCATGGCGGTGCAGGCGGATGGAAAAATCCTGCTGGCGGGAGATTTCACCTCGCTCAATGGCACGCCTAGGAACCGAATCGCGAGGATCACGCCGACGGGGGTGATCGAGTCCTTTAATCCGAATGCTGACGGTCCGGTCTATGCAATAGCGGTGCAGCAGGATGGGAAAGTACTTATCGGCGGGGCCTTTGGTAATGTCAGCGGTGCTGCCCACACCAATCTGGCAAGGCTGGATGCGACGACGGGAGCCGCGGTCGCTGCCTATACGGCATCGGCAAATACTGCGGTCTATTGCATCGCACTGGACGATCTGGACCGGGCGGTGGTGGGCGGGACGTTTACTTCTGTGAAAGGAGTGGGTGGTGTGCCGAATCCGCGAAACTATCTCATGCGGCTCACAGCCGCTGGAGCATTGGATGCCACCTTCATCCCGAATCCGAATGCCTCTATAGCCAGCATCGCCATCCAGGCAAATCAGGACATCATCATCGGCGGCGCCTTTGGATTTGTGGGGCCGGCCGCACGCAGCAAAGTGGCCCGCCTGCGGGCTGCCGGGACTCTGGATGCAACGTTTAATCCGAATGTGGGTGGCGGAGACGTCCGCAGCGTGGCTTTGCGGGCGGATGGCAAGGTGCAACTCGGCGGCACCTTCACCAGCGTAGGCGGCACGGGCCGCACGGCTTATGCCCAGGTGCTGAACGGTGTGGCGACGTCGAATGTCGTGAAACGTGATCCTACTACGGTTTATTGGGTCCTGGGAGGCACATCGCCACAGCTGCAATCGGTGACGTTTGAGAAATCCACTGACGGAGGTGCCACCTACCAGACGCTGCTGGGAAATGGGCGACGCTACGGCTACAGTGCTTTTGCGCTGGAAAATATCTCCCCGCAGCTCCCCGGGATCAACAACGGCAGGATCCGTGTCCGTGGGCGCGTGGCTGGCGGATATCTCAGCGGCTCTGCCGGGATGGTGGAAAACATCCTGACTTACAATGATCCCGTGGCCACCGTGACCACAATTGATCCTGCCACGGAGATCACCGGCACCACCGCCGTGCTTTACGGCACCGTGAATCCGAATGGAAACGTCACGAACGCCTATTTTGAAATATCAGAAACGCCGGGCTTCGAGACTCCTGATTATGCCTTTGCGCTCAGCGGCTCGACTAGCATTCTTACGGGAAGCAGCAATGTCGTGGTCACCGGGCGGACGGACAATTTTTCTGCCACTCTCCAGCCCGGCCGCCTTTACTACTACCGGGCCGCTGGATACAACACCGGAGGCATGGTCTATGGCGCCGCCAAGACCTTCACCACCCTGGGAAATCTGAATGTGGACTATAAGGACGATGGCTCGGACAATTCCCCTGTTGCCAGCAGCTATGTGGCTACAGGGAGGAATGTGAACTTCACCCTGGCCCGCGCTCTGGCCGCGGGCACCACACTCATGGTGGTGAACAACACGGGCAGCGCTCCCATCACAGGAAATTTCGCCAACCTGGCGCAGGGGCAGACGGTTTCGCTTACCTACGGCGGCGTCTCCTATCCGTTTGTGGCCAACTACTATGGCGGCACAGGCAATGATCTGGTGCTGGTGTGGGCGAACACGCGGATGCTTGCCTGGGGCTGGGACAATGGGCTGCAACTGGGACTGGGATACCAGGCTCCCGGCGGTGCCATCGGGAAACCGGAGCCTGTTTCACCCGGCGCGCTGGCAGGAAAGACCATCAGCACCATGGCCGCCGGTTTCCTTCACAGCGCAGCCTTGTGTGTCGATGGCACGGTGGCGACCTGGGGGTCTAATCTGGAAGGTCAACTGGGCGACGGAACCAATCGTCAGCGGGGAATTCCGAACGCGGTGGACTTCAGTTTCCTCCCCGCCGGAGTGCAGATCACGGCCATTTCCGCAGGGTATCATCACACGCTGGCGCTGGCTTCCAACGGGGCGGTCTATGCCTGGGGCGACAATGAATTCGGCCAGCTCGGCCATGGCGATGTGCCGAATGACAGCAACCTTCCCGTCGCTGTGGATGCCAGCGGAATCCTCGGTGGTCCGGGGAATCGGGTGGTGGCCATTGCTGCCGGAGCCCGTCACAGCCTCGCGGTGCTGGAGAATGGCACCGTGGCATCATGGGGCTGGGGATCGAGCGGTCAGTTAGGCAATAGCGGCACGGCCAATCACTCGGTCCCCGTGGGCGTCGATCTGAGCGGGATCAGTTTCGGATTCGGGGAAAAAATCACCCTGGTGGCTGCGGGGGCGAATCACAGTCTGGCCGCTACCAATGATGGGAGGCTACTGGCCTGGGGAAATAACCTCACGGGCCAGCTGGGCGATGGCACCACCACCCAACGCACCGCCCCGGTGCTCATCAGCAGTGTTTGGACAGGAGGATCGCCCATCGTCAGCCTCAGTGCGGGCGGCGGCGGTGGCACGAGCGATCTTGGGATCACGGGTGGCCATTATTTCACCACCGCCCGTGCGGCCAGTGGCAGGATGGCTACCTGGGGCAGCAATGTCTGGGGGCAGTTGTCGGATGGCAACCTTGGTCTCGTGCAGACGGTGCCGCTGTGGCTGGCGGATCGTGGGGCGGTCGCTGAATCCGCAGGAGGCTCGGGACATGTGCTAGCCATCATTGCAGACACGCTGGGCGCCTGGGGATTGGGAAATGAAGGTCGGCTGGGCAATGGGAATGTCAGCACCCATGTGCAGCCCGTGCCCACGGAAGTGGCTTCCACGCTGGGTGCAGGCGAACGCTGGCTGAACGTGTATGGCGGTTCGCAAGCCCAGCATAGTCTGGCTCTCGTCGCCGGCCCCCCGCCGCCCATCGTCACCACGCTGGCCGCCACCGCCGTGAGCCACAACAGCGTGACGCTGCACGGCACGGTGAATGCCAATAACAACACCGCCAGCCTGCTTTTCCAATACGGCGAGGATGCCACCTATGCCGTCACCACCAACGTCACGGCTGCGCCCGCCGCGCTGTCTGGAAATGTGGTCACACCCATTACCGTAACCCTCAGCGGCCTGACGCCTGGCACGATTTACCATTTCCGCGCTGCGGCCACCTCCGGCCCGACGATCGCCACCGGGGCTGATTTCACATTCACCACGATGGGAGATCCAGGGATCGCGGGGACGGTGGATGCACTGGATCTCGGGGCTGGTTTCAACGGTGCAGTGTACGCCACTGCCGAGCAACCGGATGGAAAGGTCGTCATGGGTGGAGCCTTCTCGCTGGTCAACCTGCAGGACCGCAATCGCCTCTGCCGACTGAATGCGGACGGCTCGCTGGATACCGGATTCACCCCAGTGGTAAATGGCGACGTGCATTGCGTGGCCGTGCAGACGGATGGCTCGATCGTGCTCGGAGGTTATTTCACAACAGTAAACGGAGTGGCCCGCAATCACTTGGCAAGAGTGGATGCCAATGGAGTCCTCGACGCCAGCTTTGATCCCAATGCGTCGAGTGCCCCCGGATTTACCACGGATGTGAATTCGATAGCCCTGCAATTGGATGGGAAAATCCTGGTCGGCGGACTCTTTACAACCTTCCAAGCCAATGGAGCCGCCACGGTTACTTCCCGTCAGAATTGTGCCCGACTAAACCAGGATGGCACGGTGGATCCCGCTTTCGTGGCTGATGCGACAAGTTTTGTGACCCACATTGCTGTGCAGCCGGATGGCAGCATTATCCTTGCAGGTGGGTATGATCGTCTCAACGGCGTGGCCCGCAGCGGGTTGACCCGCATCAGTGCCTCGGGTGCAGTGGATACCACCTTTGATCCGAATCCGAACGGCTACGTGGGCAGGTTATCCCTGGGGGCAGACGGTAGCATGGTCATCAGTGGCGTCTTCAGGTCCCTGCAACCCGGCGGAACTGGCCCGGTCCTCTCCCGGCCTGGTCTGGCGCGCATCACCGCCGCAGGGGCCGTAGATGCCGCCTATGATGCTGACGCTGGATTCATCGAATCCATGGCGCTTCAGACCAATGGCCAATTGCTGCTGGGCGGGAGGATGACCCAGGTGCAGGGCCATGGCGGCGCCGCCACTCCGCGTGGCTACGTGGCGCGGTTGCTGGAAAATGCCGCCCTGGATACAGGCTTCGACCCTGGAGCCAACAACATTATCCGCGACCTCACCCTCCTGAGCAGCGGCAAGGTGATCATCAATGGCAGTTTCACGTCCCTGCATCCTAACGGGGGACCCTCGTATGTCCGCAATGGCATAGCCCGGTTGAACAATGATCCCATCACGCAAAGTCTTACGGTCACCAGCGCCAACCGCGTACAGTGGCTCCGTGGCGGCTCAGCACCTGAGACCAGCCAGGTCACCTTTGAACTTTCCATCGACGGAGGAAGCACGTTCACTCCGCTCGGCCCGGCGTCAGGGTATGGCGCTGCCAGCCGCAGTGCCGGTGGCTGGGAACTCACTGGCCTCAGCCTGCCTGAGGTTGGCACCATCCGCGCCCGCGCCCGGATCATGACGAATACAAGGTTCACTGGCTCCTCGGGATTGGTGGAAACCCTGCAGCCCTACAGCCTCAACCCACCGCTGGCCTTCGCCAAGCCCGCCACGGACATCACGGACACCACCGCCACGCTCCACGCTCAGGTGAACCCGAACTCGAATCCCACCACCGTCAGTTTCAGCTATGGACTGAGCAGCAGCTATGAAATCGGCACCGCCATTGCCACGCCGGACCTCATCACGGCCAGCGGCTTCACAGTCGTCGACGCTCCCATCGCTGGCCTGCTTCCCGGCACGGTCTATCACTACACGCTCAATTACGGCAGCAGTGCCGGCAGCGGCTTCACGCCAGACGCCACCTTCACCACGCTCACCAGACTCCAAGCCTGGAGACAGTTCCATTTCGGCATCTCCACCAGCACCTCAGACGCCGCCGACAGCGCCGACCCCGACAACGATGGCGTCGCTAATCTCACCGAATTCGCCTTCGGCCTCAACCCGCTCAAACCCGACGCCGCCGCCCTCCCGGAGCACGTCGTCGACGGCAGTCTCATCCTCGTCGAATTCACAGAACCAGACTCCCACATGGGCATCACCTACGGAGCCGAATGGAGCCCCGACATGTCCCCCGGCAGCTGGTCCCCACTCCCTGACAAAGGAGCAGGCCCCGTCCACTCCTTCAAACTCAACACCTCCGGCCGCGACCGTGCCTTCGTCCGCCTCAAAGCAGCCGTCACCAGTCCGTAGTCTATGCCCAGAGCCCCAAAGGAACGGAAGGGCCGCAAAGGCATCCTCCACTCTCTGGTCCTTCCCTTCTTTCAGCCACTCAAGTTCCTTCAAAGCCAGCTCCAATCCCGCTCCTGCGCACCAACCGCCCTCCCCGTGAAAACACCCATCCTCCTCACCGCCCTCGCCCTGCTCACCGTCAGCAGCTCTACCGTCCAAGCCCAGGGCCCTCTGGCCAATCCCGGGCCCCCGGGGCCGACGCAGAAGTCGCTCCAGCAAATCTGGGATAAGATCGACGCTCAGCAAGTCCAACTCGCCCAATTGAAAGCTCAGAATCAGGCACTCAGTGCGATGCTGGCGACTTCCAGTTCGATCAATTTGGCGTGGAATCTGCGAACTCTGGATACAAATTCCGCTAGCTACTCTTCCTTGGCTTTTGGCCCGGATGGACTTCCGGCGATTGCCTACGCAGGCTCTGCCTCAGGACGAGGCGCACTGAATTTCGCCCGTTTTACCGGAAGCTCATGGATCATTTCCACGATAGATACCGCCGGGGTTCCCCCGGATGAATGTGGAAATGGCGTATCTTTGGCTTTTGATCATGATGGGAAGCCGGCGATTTGCTACAATAAACTTTCAAATGTGCTCTTCGGAGGGATCTATCGCGGCACCATGAGCCTGAAATTGGCGAGATTCGATGGAAGTGCTTGGGTTCTAGCAACCGTTGCTACGTTCAACAGTGGAAATGAACTAACTGATGGCCCGGCGGCTTTAGGCTTTGGTCCCGACGGTGAGCCGGCCATTGCATTCATGCTGCCTGGCGCTGGAATTCGCTATGCCAAACTCAATGGCGGCTCCTGGGATATCTCAGTGGTCGACTCTTCGGGCGCAGGAGCTTGTTTGGCATTTAGTCCGCAAGGGTCTCCGACCATTGCCTACTGTGGAGCCGGCGGGGCGATGCTTGCCAGCCTGAATGGATCGGAATGGGTGATTTCCACGGTAGATGCAAGCTGCCGAAGTGCACCATCGCTGGCATTTGGGACAGACGGACTTCCTGCTGTTGCGTATATGAAAGGTGGACTCCCGGGGGAAGACGGACTCACCCTCGCCCGCCGCTTCGGTGGAGAGTGGGCAAAATCATTAGTGGATACCACGACGGTGAGCGGGTCAGCCATTGGCCGCCCCTCATTAGCCTTCGGTGCGGACGGCCAACCGATCGTGGCTTATGCAAGAACTGCTGGCCTGGGCCGCGGAACATTGAATTTTGCCCGCTTCGATGGGACGGCGTGGAAGCTGACATCAATGGCTGGAGGCGGGAGCGATATCGGAGCGGCCATCTTTTCCTTGGCAGTTGGTCCGGACGGTCAACCCATGTGTTCCTATTGGGAGCCTCCCTCCACACCGTCGCCATCTCAACTCAGACTGGCTTGGAAAGGTGCTTTCTGGCCCGTCAGATAGCTTGGCCTCCCCACCATGAAAGGTTTCGCACCTGTTTCTGCCACTCCCGCTCTACAATGGGCATCGATCGCTCAATCCACCATCGCCCCACGCGATTCCTCCACCCTCGCCGCCAACGCTGCCTGAATTTATTCCGACTGGGAACCACCACTGAGGCCCCGCGGCGCGCATTGAAGCGGCCAAAAGCTCGGAACCGCACAACGACAGCGTCAGCAATCTGGTGGCATTCGCCTTCAGCCTGCACCCATTCAAATGACACTCACGAAAAACAGGCCGTCAGCGGCTCCCACGGAACTAAAGGGCCGTAACGGCCTCTTCCGCTATCTGGCCCCCCCATCCTGTCTAGCTCCTAGAGTACCTTCCAGACCCGGCTCCAGCCCAGCTGCAGCACACCAAACACCCGCCCAGTGAAAACACCCTTCCTCCTCACCGCCCTCGCCCTGCTCACCTTCAGCATCCCCACCGCCCAGGCGCAGGGCCCTCTGGCCAATCCCGGGCCTCCGGGCCCGACGCAGAAGTCTCTGCAGCAGATCTGGGATAAGATCGGCAGCTTGGAGACTCAGGTCGGCCAATTGAGAGCCCAGAATCAAGCCCTCAGTGCGATGCTGGCGACCACCGGTTCGATCAAATTGGCGTGGAATCTACAACCTGTTGATACCGGTTCGGGTCGTGTCGACGATTTTGCCTTTGCCTTTGGTCCGGATGGATTTCCCGCGATCGCCTTCACTGTAGATTCTCGCACCCTGAAATTGGCGCGCTATAATGGTAATGCATGGGGGATTGCTACCGTGGAGGCTGCCGGGGATCACCCTGCGGATACGTGTGGCAGAGGACTATCATTATCATTCGATCACCATGGCAATCCAGCTATCAGCTATAACAAGGCGACCCTCATTGACAGCTCATTCAACGTGGAATTGAGGCTCGCCCGATACGCCGCAAGCGGGTGGGATCATTCCACTATAGCCAGCGCGCCCAGCGCGACAGGCCTTGGATTTTTCACTAGCGGGCACCGATGCCTGAAATTCGGTCCTGATGGCGAGCCTGCGATTGTGCATCGACCGGGAGTATCCGGAGTCGGGGTTTGCCTTGCAAGAAAAATGGGTGGGACATGGAGTTCAAACCCTGTCGATCCTTCGGGCAAAGGCGACGAGGCGGATTTGGCGTTTAGCCCGGGTGGTATTTCTACAATTGCTTACGACGAAGATTCAAGCACGAAGTTTGCCAAGCTAAACGGAGCACTATGGGAGATCTCCATTTTGCCAAGAAACGGCAGATGGCCATCGTTGGCCTATGGGCCAGATGGATCGCCATCAATTGCCTATAACGGCTCGTTTCCTGGCACTATAAGGCCAGAGCGCACCATTTTTGCTCGCCTCACCAACGGTGCATGGGAGGAGTCTGAGGTCGAGAACCTGGGTGCGCGGGGAGGCCCCTCATTATCATTCGGACCTGATGGATATCCGGCAGTAGCGTATCACGTTACCACCAGTCCTGCGACTGGAGCATTGAAATTCGCGCATTTCGACGGTAGGGACTGGCAGCTTGAAGTGGCTGCGGATATTGAATACCGCCCCGGTGGGGTTTGTTTGCTAGCCTTCGGTTCAGACGGCCTGCCTACATGCGCCTATACAGATTCTCTTCGGAACGCGCCTGCCCTCGCTTGGAAGGGGACCTTTCGGCCCGTCAGATAACTTAGCTTCCCCACCATGAAAGCTTTCACACCTGTTTTTGCCATTCTCGCTCTACCATGGGCTTTGGGTGCCCAATCCACCATCACCCCACGCGATTCCTTCGCTCATGCAGCCAACACCGGCTGGCTCAATTTCCGGCCCTCTGCTGAACACGGCGTAGTTGTGGGCGAAACCTTCCTTTCAGGAAAGGTCCACGCACCGAACCTCGGCTGGATCAGCTTCGGCGATGGCTCGCCTGCCAATGGGGTCGCCTACAGCAACACGGTCACCGAGGACTGCGGCGTGAACATCGATGCCGCAGGAAATCTCTCAGGTTATGCCTACGGAGCCAACGTGGGCTGGATTCATTTCGACTGGGCAGCTCCCACAGATGCCCGGCGGGCAAGGATTGCACGGGCCACGGGAAACTTCAGCGGCTATGCCTATGGGGCGAACATCGGCTGGCTGAGCCTTTGCACCGGCTATCTGGCCACGGCTCCGGAAGCGGATTCGTTGGCCACGTTTGATGTGGAAGTGGATGGCTCCCGCGCCGGACAGAGCACCAGCATCAATTCCTCCCCCGGCGGGCCTTCGCAGGGCTTCACGTTGTCAGACGGGAATCTCTATTTCCTCGCCATGGATGCCACCTTAGGCCCGGTGATCCGCCGAGTGACGGAGTCCGGCAGCGAGGTGGTGGTGGACCTCAATCCACCGGGTGGGGCGGATCCAAATCTGGGAAACCTCACCAACGTCAACGGCAAGCTTTATTTCACCGCTGACGATGGTGTGCATGGAAATGAACTCTGGCGGCTTGCCCCCAGTGGGCCGGAAATGGTGGCGGATCTGAATCCGGGAGCAGACAGTTCGTCGCCGGGAAATCTATTGGTGGTGAATGGCGTGCTCTATTTCACCGCCACAGATGCCGCACATGGAGCGGAGCTGTGGCACATGGCTGCAAGCGATTCCCCGGCAGTGACCGATGTTGTCGCCGGAGTGGACGGCTCTTTTCCTGGCAATCTCAAGGGCGTGGGGAATCGTTTGTTCTTCACAGCCAGCACCGACGCCACGGGGGAGGAGCTTTGGTATCTGAATCCCACCTATTCAGCGGTGCTGGTGGAAAATGATGCCGTGGCAGATGGAGGGATCCGCAGTGGTGGAGATGCCATTTTCCCAGGTAATCTGTTCGTGATGGGCGGAACACTCTATGCCGTGCTGGGCACCACTCCCTTTGGCGCTGGGGACAAGGAGATCTGGCGGGTGCGCACATCGGCTGCCACGGTTTCGCTGGCGGAGTTGGTCTTCACCAGCACCGCTCCTCCCGGGCCGTTCTCCTTTGGGCCACCAGTGGAGTTTGCGGCCGTGGGAACGGAACTCTTCTTCACGGCAAATAATCCCGCCACTGGTGCCGAAATATGGCGCATCGCCGATCCCACTGCGGCTCCGGTGCTGGTGGCGGATGTAAAGGCAGGAGCGGATGGTTCCTCGCCTCGCGAACTCACGGACGTGAACGGCGTGCTCTATTTCACGGCAGATGATGGCGTCAATGGAGTGGAACTCTGGCGCATAACAGCCACGGGGGCCGAATTGGTGGAAGACGCCATACCAGGCGGCGGAATCAATCCCGCAGATTCCTCCTATCCCGCTCATCTCACCATGACGGGCGGGAAACTCTATTTTGCAGCAGATGATGGCTCCCACGGAAATCAGCTCTGGCGCCTGGGCGCAGATGGAAAGGTGGCGAGTCCCGGCGGATCGGTGAGTTTCCTGCAATCGCTCATCAGCGTGAACGAGCGCCTCTATTTTATCACCGGCGGACTCAATGGTGACGCGCTCTGGACCTTGAATAGTCAGGACATTCCGGTCCAGGTGGTCACCGATGGCTTCGCCCTGAATCCGGCTTACCTTACGGATTACCAGGGGCAGCTCATCTGGTTGACGAACGATGGGGTGCATGGCCAGGGCCTCTGGCGCATCGGCCACGCGCTTCCCACAGTGACCGTGCTGGAAGATGCTCCAGCCACCATTTCCGGGTTCCTCGGGAATGCCGGCGGCGGCGCTGGCTTCAGCATCACACCTAGCTGGCGGGGCGGCGTCCCGGAAACAGAAGTGGCCCCGTTCGGCACGGTGACGTTTCATGCTGCCTCCGGAACATGGACGTGGAGCAAGCCCAGCGTGCTCCTGACGGAAAATGGCGAGGTGACGATCACGGCCAGTGATGCTTCCGGGAACTGTTCCGTGGGATCGTTTCATCTGGCGGTGGTGCCACGATTGCCGGAAATTGTCGTGGAGTATCCGACGAACACAGAATTGGCATCAGGCGTCTCCACCGTGGATTTCGGCACTGCCGGACAAGGGTTCCTGCGCGCGAACGTCTTCACGATCCGCAACACGGGCACACGCCAACTCACCATTCCGGAAGTCAACATCACGGGAGAATTTGCGCTCAGCGCCAGTCCGCCCAGTCTCGCCAGCCCGTGGATTGTCCCGCCGGGTGGCAGCCGCCTCATCACCGTAACCATGACTCCAAATCGCGATGGCACCAAGCTGGGAAGCATGGCGCTGGTGAATGATGATGCGGACGAGGCTCCATTTGTCATTGCCTTAACAGGCGTGATCGAAGCTCCGAACCTCTCTTTATTCGGAGCCACGGGAGTGCCGGAAATTTTCGATGGGCAAACCGAACCGGTGGCCTTTGGCCGGGCGGCCGTGGCCCCCATCGTGAAGCGATTCATGGCAAGGAATACCGGGCATCAGGAATTGCAGATCACCGCCGCCAGCCTGCCGCCGGGTTTCACGCTGATCACGCCAGCCCTGCCCGCGATATTGCCGGTGGGCGGATCGCAGTTGGTGCAATTCCGCTATTTGCCATCCGGCAGCGGCACGGTCACTGGCAGTATTGGTCTAACCACGAACGTCCTCGGGAATCCTCAGTTCACCTTCCCTGTGCAAGTGGTGGTCGGGCCACCGGGCAATGATCTGAGCTTCGCCCCGGAGATCGTTCCGCTGCCGGGGTCTCCTGATTCTGGCGATGGTGTTGTCATGGGGGATGTGACCGGTGACGGTCACGAGGACATTTTAACAATCCAACGTTTCAGCAGTGCTCCCTTCACCCGGTTGATGGTGCTGGAAGGCGATGGAGCAGGCCATTTCGCCTTTGAAGGGCAGCCGATGCCCGTTCCCGTCAACTCGGAAATCATGCACCTTGCCGACTTCAATCGCGATGGCCGGCAGGACCTCGTGCTGACACCTTATCAGCACAGCGCTCCCGTTTCCATCATGCTGCAACAGGTGGAAACCGGCGTTGGCGGTCCAATGGCGAGGTTCGGATTTGCCACTGACTCCAACTTGACGCAGCTTGGTTCATCCAGTCACGTGGCGGTGGCTGATTATGACCGGGACGGAAATGCGGACATCATGATCGCGAATGAAACGAGTCATCGCATGGGCTTGGTGCGGGGGGATGGTCGCGGCCGTTTCTTTGACTTGCAGACGGAAACTCCGATCACCACTGCCAAATATCCAGCCGTGCTGGTGGCGGAGGATTTCAATCTGGATGGTCAGGCTGATTTGGGCATGGTGTGCCGCATTGGAGGCACGGAAGATTTCCCACCGGCCGCCGATCCTCCCGTTCCCTTCGTTTATCAGAATGGTCAGATCTTCAACTATCAAGGAGACGGTGCCGGCAATTTCACCGCTGGCGGGGCCAACCCGGTTGGACCATGGGCCACGGCCCTGACGACGGCAGATTTCAACAGCGATGGCTTTCCGGACATGGCAGCTGGCAGTATGGAGGGGATCATCAGTGTGCGGCTTGGCGATGGCACTGGCTCCTTTACCAGTGCGGCCAACATCGTTCTGCCCGACGCCGCGACCACTTCAGTAGGAGAACTGAAAACGGGAGATTTCAACGGGGACGGCGTGCCTGACATCCTCAGCCTGAGTTTCCATTATCTGCCGGATGGCAATATCTCTCCACATGTGGGAATCCATCTTTGCAATGGGGACGGTACGTTTACCATGGGGGAATGGTTTGCCGCGGAACGCTACGCAAGGCACATCACAGTGGGGGATTTCGACCAGGATGGGGTCTCGGACTTTGTCCTGGTGGCGGAGCATTTATGGCTCTACCGGAACTTTTCCTGCTACCCTTCCATCATTCGCGTGACACATCGCGATCCTCTGGTTAATGGGGTTTCCAGCGTCTCCATGGGCTCTACCGCTGTCGACACGAGCGTGTTCACCTACTTCACGATCTACAATGATGGCAAGCATGACCTGACTGGCATCACAGCCACGATAGACGGGCAGGCAGATTCCACCTTCCGGGTTTCCATCCAGGCATTTCCCGACAACGTTCCCGGGAAATTCGAGCTGCCCAATCCCCAGTTCGCCCAGGTCCGAATCGGTTTCCGCCCCCGCTCAGACGGGCCCAAAACAGCGGTGCTGCATATCGCCAGCAACGACCCTGACAACAACCCCTTCGACATCATCCTCACTGGAACTGGCACCCAGAGTTTCACCGGCTGGACGGGCGAATACCTGCTGGAAGGGCCAGCGGCCGCTCCCTCCGCCAATCCAACAGGAGATGGCGTCAGCAACCTGATGAAGTACGCCTTCAATTTGAGCCCGTTAACTGCTGGCACCCGTGAACTCATTCCCGGCACCGGCCTCTCAGGCCTGCCGCGCATTTCCACAGCCCTGAGCGGGCCCAGCCCGGTCTTCCGCTACGAATTCCTCCGCCGTCGAGGCGACGGCATAACCTACACGCCGGAGAAATCCACCACCCTGGGGGCATGGACCGGCTTGAGTTCTGAGCCCGTTGTAACCGTAATTGATGACACGTGGGAACGGGTCGTGCACGAAGAACCAGTTCCACCTTCCGAGAGCCGCATGTTTGGTCGCGTCAGCGTCTCCATGCCGTGAGGCGACACGACCAGCCAGTACACCCTTCACTCCAGCTTTGCCGCCGGTGACCCGCGGCACGATCACAGTGAATTCTCACCCGGCTGCGCCGGGCGACTGGAACGCCGTGCTGCCCATCACCACCACCTCAGCTGTGACCAGCTCACCCCCGCAGCGCCGCAAAAAGCAGGGCCATCTCGTCATCAAGTTCCTCCTCCGATCCAACCGTCTCGCGCACCGCCGTCCGCACGCGCTCGCGAAACCGTTCGCGCAGGCGCTTCACCGCCACCGCCACGCTGTTCGCTGTCGTCCCAGTGACCTCTGCCACCGCCGCATACGCCGCCGGATCGGGTCGACCCGCCAGAAACGGGCTCAGCACCCGATACTGCTCCGCCGCCCCGCGCTTCCCATACTCCTCAGCCAATTGCTCCATCGCCTTCTCCATCACCGCCATCGCCCAGTTCCGATCAAATTCCCGATCCGGCGTCAGCGCCCCCGAAGGCGGCTCCCACGCCGCATCATGACGCGCCAGTTCCTCCAGCGGAATCGGCACCGCCCTCCCTCCCCGCTTCTGCGCCGTCGCGTGATCCCGCAAATCCGCCAGATAATGATTCATCGCCCCAAGCAGCCACGACCGAAATCTCCCGCGATCCTCCGCCGCCTGACCAAACGGCTCCCCCGCCAGTAGCCGCACAAAAAAACCCTGCGTCGCATCCAGCGCATCCTCATGCCCCAACCCCCGCATTCTCACATGCCGGTACAACGGCTGCCAGTACGTCCGACACAACCACTCCAGCGCTTGCCGCCGGTCCGCAGGGGACTCCCCGCTCGCGCGAATCAAGCTCCAGCGCGTCGTGTGAAAACCACTAGGTGCATCTCCCGAAACCTTCGCCATCCCCCCATTCCTGCTCCCTCACCCCCCGCATGTCAATATCCCCGTATCCCCCTCCCAACCCGCCCCATCTCAAATCTCAAATCTCAAATTTCAAATCTCAAATCCCCCCGCCCGCCGAAGGCTCTGGACTGCTGGGAGAATCACAGCTCTCCCTGCGCACGGAGTGCGCCTACCCGCCCTCCGAAGCAGCCCGTCCGACCAACCCACCTCCGAACACGTGCGCCGAAGGCCTTGGACTGCGGAAGCCTGCTGCCGCTTTCCCGGAGCCAGCCCGCTGGCCCGGCTCCGTTCAAGCTCTCCACCTCTCCCAACGCGCCCTATTTACTATTCACTATTTCCAATTCCCCCCCTCCCAACCAGCCCTCCGCAGGCTCTGGACTGCTGGGTGAATCACAGCTCTCTCTGCGTGCGGAGCACGCCTACCCGCCCCCTCCCAACAAGCCGTCCGAACAAGCCCATCTCAAATCTCAAATCTCAAATCCCCCCGCCGCGCCCCATCCCGTCCATCCCGTTCATCCAGTCCATTCGCTCTATGTCAGCTACACGCCGGTCGGATAAACAGACAGGCCAAGCAGCCAAACTCGAAGCCGCGAGCCAATGGCAGGAACTCTGCCACCAAGTTCCTCAGATGTCACGGTGAAGAACTCAGCACCCGTCTGAGAGTAAACGTCAATCAAGACATGATCGTCGCCGATTTCTACGTGATTGTGAACGCTCCCATCAGCTAAAATCACCGCGGGGTCGTCTGTCGCAAAGAAACCTGACTGGCTGTCGTCCGCAGGCAAGTCCGCCTCGAATCTCACGACGGAGGTGTGATCCACCTCAGCCGTAAAGTCGGCCGGAAGGCTTACGGCCTCAGCATGGCTGACCCTCAGAATCACCGTAAGCATCTGGCCGTGGTGATGAAGGAGAGCATGGCAACGGTCACGCTCCAGTTCATGAACTTCGGAAACAGAAAACGCCATCGGAATTTGCCTGACGTCGAATCCCCCTCACACCGGCCCGAGGGCGAGGCTTCGATTGTGGGTTGAGGTTTCAGTGGTCATGACAGATTATACTCGCGGCGGAGCATGTGTTTAAAGCGACAATCTGTTAGCGTCTCGGTTTACTTCGTCCGCTTGGCTCCAGCTCAACCGCATCGACGTCGATCCGTCCCGGAAAAATCAGTATCTCGGACTGCACGCTGTCACTGATCCTCTGTATCAGATCGTCGGCCAAATCGGCCACATAGGAGTCGCTGCGCCGGTTCCAGCCGAAAATGTAGGTTGGACCAGCAGTAGGAAGAGCTTCGATCTCGTCAGGGGTCAACCCAGCGAGGACGTCGTCCCCAATATGGCTCATGCCGTGGTCCCGCGTGACGTTGAGGCTGAACGCAAGCTCGGGAAGATCGACGTAGGCCCACTCATAGACGTTCTCGTAGTCCCAATCCACTTGCTCCGGGCGCAGATGAGGAAGCAGCGCTTCGACCACCTTCTTGGGGCTCAATCTCTCGGCGAGCTTCAGATACATTCTCTTGCCGCAACGCATAGGCCATCCAAGGCGGCGAGGAAAGCCCGAATTCAAAGAAGGACGTCACCCGCCGTTGGATGGGCCGGCTTCTTGTGTCTGGCCGGCCACTTCGGCTTCGCCCAGTGGCAGTTCACGGACGACACCGGCAGCGCTGCCGTCAAACCCGGTCCTCCACGACCGCCTCTTCGGCACCGGAGCCCACGCCTCGTTCTGGTTCGTCCCCGGAAAGTTCGGCATGCTCGCCCGCCAGACCATCGAGTTCAAAGCCCGCGACCGCTTCAAAGGCCGGCGCACCGCCCTCGGCCTGAACTTCGTGTTCTGACGCGGCACCGACCGGTACCCCGGCGTGCAGGCCCACGCATTGGCCGCACGCCGGAGCCGGGTCTGTCATGCCGTCCCGGACAAACAGGTCCGGAACGGAAATACGCTGCCAGCCGCTGCCGTCAGCGTCGCGTGATCCGATAGCGGTAGAAGTACGGACTGTTATTGCCTGAATCCACGACATGGCCACCAGTCACGGATGTGAACGCCGGGAACGCATACAACGCTGGTGCGCCACCGACCCAGCTGACGATGGTCTGCCAGTTGGCGAGGCTGAGTTCGCTCGAATCCAGAAACACATTCACGTCAGCAGGAATCGAGGGCGGAGCCGGAATCCTGCCTGTTCCCTGCACCTGTCCGCCGACCGGTTGGATGCGGGTGGTGCCAAACACGTAATCGATGGCATTCGTAACCCCGTCGCGGTTCCAGTCCCCGGTGAACGAGGCGTCCCGTCCCGCCGGAATGTTCTGCGCCGCCCAGAGTTCGTAGAGCTGAGGAGGCAGAATCTGCGGGATGTAACCCTGATGGTTTGTGATGGTCGGCGAGGCCGCCGTGGAGGTGCCGATGACGCCGCCCATGCTGGCGGTGACGACGATTGTCGACGCGCCGCTGCCGGCCGACGAGATCCCGCCCCCGCTGCTCAGCGTGTCCGCGGGAATAACGACCGCTCCGGCACCGGTGCCGCCGCTGCTGCTGCCGGCGTGGAGGATCGGAGTGGCGATGATGGCCGCCAGGGAGGCGAGCAGATGGAAGGATAGTTTCATGGCAGAGCGGTGAGGGAATTCAATTGGTGCGGCGGAAGATGCGGAAATCACCCATGACAGGCCAATGATCGGAGAGTTCCCTGGAGGTGAAACCAGATGCCGTGATTCCGGCGCTTTGCGGCTTGAGGACCTGATAATTGGTCGTCTCAATAACTACTTTCCTGCTGAGGCTGTTCACGGCGATGATGTAGTCCAGCCTGCTCGATTCCTCTATTCCAAGCGAAGGGTAGTAGTATTTCATGAGGTCGTTTGTATGCGAAAAGGTAGGCCCCAGGTTCCGCGGCCAGAAATGACGGGCGGCATCCATCCCGCCCGAAATCTGAGGGCCGAGCACATCCGCCAGAACAGTGGTGTACTCCTGCTGATCAGGGGATCCGGGCGGAAACCTGTCTTCACCCATGACGTTGAAATCACCCATGAGGAAAAAGACATCATCCGGGTGCGAGGTCCGCATCCCATTCACGTCCGTGCGCAATTGCTCCAGTTGATTCCTGCGGGCGCTGTAGATGGTCCCCCAGCTGGTGGCACCAGCGCCCGTCACGGAGGCGTCGGCCTGGGTATGGGTCATGTAAACCCAGATGCCGATTCCGTTCTTCACCATCCGGCCCCGAACCCACCCTTTATTGGCAAGACAATCCTCAAACGCGTGCGCGCAGGCCTGATAAACCCCGCGGGACGTATTGGTGAGGTCGTGTCTGGAGTGGAGGAGGAGACCTCCATGCTGAGGGCTGCCGCCGAAATCAAAGCCAGTGACCGTGCGGTTGCTTCCAAAACCCATCAGGCGAATATGATTATTGTAGCTGTCGGCAACGTCCCAGAGCTCGCAGAATCCAAAAGCATCCCACACCCCCCAATCGTAGGCGCGGATGACAGCGGCCCGCTGAGCGGATGCCCATCCGCTTGAGAAGGGACTGGGATCACCGAGTCGCACGTTGTATGAAATGCACCTGAAGGTCGTTTCCGCGACGGCGGACGCGCCGATCTTGATGGGGGCACCCCCTGGATTGCGCGTGATGCGGGCCGGGGCGGTGATGCGGACCGAGCCATAAACGGGCATATCGCCGCGCAATTCATAGGTGAAGGCACGGCGGGCATTCACTAGTCCGTAGAAGTTGCTGTTCGGGTCGTTCACCGTTCCATTGGCAGTGAAATTGCCCTTGTACGGTTCTACATAGGTCGTCTGGGCGACCAAGACAGCAGGCAACAGCAGGCAAGCCGCCATCAAGGCGCGCCACACTGCCCTGGGTGGGATGATGTTCATGGGGATCGTTCCTCCGGTTTAAAGATGGAAATAAGTTCGGGCGCAGGACGGGTCACTGGCGGTTGGCGGTGCTGCCCGCGCGTGCGGTGCCAGTGAGGCCCAGCGCCTTCTCGATGGCCGCGAGCCTTTCGGAGAGGGCCTGATTCTCGTCCTTGAGGCGGTCGAGTTCAGCGTCCTTTTCCTTCATGAGGCCGTTGAGGCCCTGGATGGCGGCGAGGGCGATGCCGTCCGCGTCCACCGTGGTGATGTGCTTTTCATCGTGGCCGAGGGAGAAGGCATCGCGGAAGTCCTGAGCCATGGGGCCGATATGGCGGGCACCGGATTGGGTCTTATACTGCCATTCCGTGATCGGAAGCGCAGCCACTTTCGCGAGGACGTCGCGGGAGTCAACGGGGGTGAAACCTTCCTTGGCGTTGCGGTCGCTGGTAATGTTGACAGCCACACAGGTCATCTCTTTGGCGCACGACAAATTGTTGTCGACCGTGACGGTTCCCACGACCCGCAGGTTTCCTTGCCCGCTGCCGCCACCGACAATGACGTCGCCGCCGTCAGCGAATGGGTTCAGATAAAGCCCCTGGTTGGTACCTGACTGCAGGTGAAGCCGCCCGAGGGATTCAAGGTTCCCTCCCGGACTGATCCTGATGCCACTTTCGACTGCCAGCCGGCTCGCTCCTGAAATGCTCAGAAAATCATCTGCGCTCGTGTAAATGATCCGTGCGCCGAAGTCGGAGTCATTATCCGCGGAAAAATCAAGGTAGGGAGTCAGCCCGGCGGCGCGGAGTTCCATTGCCAGCATGGTTCCGATACCCGTGATAGCCAGATCGCCCGAGTTTTGGAGGACCATTCTCGAATTGTAGAAACCGTCCCATGCGGCGCTGAATTTCAGCTTGTTGCTGTCCTGGTTGTCCAGTCCGATGGACCAGCCCCCTTCGCCTGTCACGTCAAGTGAGAGAAAGGGATTCCCCGCCGCCGGCCCGGCGACTCTGGCGGAGAGGATCGCATGCTGGTTGGCAGTGTTAGTGCCGTTGAAGATGCTCAGGCCGTTGGCAGGCGGCACGGTGCCGGAACCGGCCGCGACATGGGTGCCGCTGGGCAGGTAGCCATTGGGTGCCAGACGCTGGTCCGGGCTGAGCTGCGTGCCATTGAACCAGACACGCAGCCGCACATCGGAAGTGAGGAAGACCGCCGGCGGGATGGCCGCCATGTTCGGGATCGACGGGTCGCCGAGCAGCACGGAATAGAGCCCGTTAGTCACCGTCAGACTGACGGCATTGACCGGGTTGCCCGTGGTCGGACCGTTGTTCACCCACAGTCGGGTGCCGGAGTTCCCCTGCATGAGCGCAAACCGGAACTGGCCGGTCCCGTTGAAGTCGGCAGCCGGGCTGCCGGTCTGGACGCGTCCCTGGTAGGGAACCAGCGCGGGCGTCTGCGCGGTGGCGAGACCGGCCAGACCGAGGCCGACGAGGAGGACGAATGATCGAAGCAAATGGCGAGGTGACATGGGCAGGATTTGGTGATGGTGGCGACATGTGAGGGAAGCCGGATGACATCCACTCATCCGGGTCATGCGCAGTGCGGCCCGGGTTTCGGCAAAATTGCCGAATTTCTTTTCACAAGCCGATTCAATCGCCGCCCCATGCGACTATCAGACCCGGGAGGGCCTGACGAACGGCACCGACGCCCGCCGCAGTGACGCGGGTTCTTTCGAGGGAGAGTTCCTTCAGCCGCGTCAGTCCATGGAGGTGAACCAGACCGGCGTCGGTCACCTGACTCGAATCCAGGCCAAGGCCCTCCAGGCGAGAACAATGGCGCAGCGCTTCGAGCGTGGCATCGGTGATGGTGCCCGCCTCGCCCGGAACCTTGCCGAGACCAAGACCGGCCAAGTTCGGACAGCGGGCGAGGAAACCGAGATGTTCGCTGTCGACACTCGTACCGTAGAGCGACAGGCGGCGCAGTTCCGGCAGGCAGGCAAGTTCTGCGAGACCGCGCCCGGTAAAGCCTTCGGAGTGCCGCGAGGTGTGGGTGATGCCGATGGTGTGCACCGACTGGAGGCCAGCGAGGTGCGTCAGGAGGCTGTCGCCGACCGGCAGGTCCTCGAACACGAGCTGCTGTAGTGAGGGATTGGCCGCAAGGAAGGCGAAGGCCGGACTGCGCAGCGGAAGCGCGCGGAAATACACCATCTCCAGCCGCGTCAGCCCGCTCATGGCCGCGATGAAATCCGACTCGCGGACCGGTTCGGGGCCGCCGCCCTCGTAAAGATCCAGCGTGAACTCCAGCACAATGAAATCGCCGGGCGGGACGGCGACGCCGGGTGTCACCGAGACGATCTCGCCAGTGACCCGCCGGAGAATGATGCAGCCGTGACGGCCATTGACGCGGGCCATCCATTCCGCGGCCCGGCGGTTGGCTGCCGCTTCTTCCGCGGACAGTGGCACCACCACGGCAGCGGGCGCAGCCGGCGGCGGGGGCGCGGCCGCAGGCGCCGCGACTGGCGGCATCGGCGCGGCAGGGACTCCGGGTGCCGCCGCGTTGCCGTGCTGCCCCCGCGGCGCAAAGGCCAGACCGACCAGACCGGCCATGCAGCCCGTGCCGATCAGCGCAAGCGCCGCATGCGCCGGCTGCCGGCGCCCCCACTTCACGACCCGCATCGGCCACGGATTACGGCGCGCCCGCACCGGCTCCCCGCGCAGCCACCGCTCCAGCTCGTCGGCTAGTTCGGACGCACTGCCGTAGCGCGAGCCGGGAGCCTTCTCGAGGCAGCGCAGGACGACGGCCTCCATGTCAGGATCTCCGAGCCGCAGCGGAGCCGGAGGACGGCTCGTCACCTGCTGGAGCAGTTCCAGCATCGACTCGCTCTCAAAGGGCTTGCGTCCTGTCAGGAGTTCGTGAAGCACCGCGCCGAGGCTGTAGACATCGGCAGCGGGAGTCAGCTGGCGATTCTCGCCGCGCGCCTGTTCCGGGGCCATATAGTGCGGCGTGCCCATGATCTGGCCGGTATGGGTCAGGCCGTGGCCCTCATCCAGCCGCCGCGCGATCCCGAAGTCCACCACCTGCGGCTCGTCATCCCGGTCGAGCAGGATGTTCCCGGGCTTGAGATCGCGATGCAGGATGCCGTGCTGGTGCGCGTGATGCACGGCCCGCGCCACCTTCGCCATGAGGGCCGCCGCGCGGCGCGGGTCGCGAAACTCCCCGCCCCGCCACTGCAGGGTGCCGCCCTCGATGAGCTTCATGGTGAAGTAGCCCTGCCCCTTGTGGCTGCCGATCTCGTGAATCGGCACAATGTGAGGGTGATCAAGCGACGCCACGGCCTCCGCTTCCACGCGGAAGCGCTTTTCGTCGGCCGACGAAGATACGTGCACCCGCTCCCGCAGCATCTTCAGAGCCACCACCCGATTCAGCGAGGTCTGCCGCGCGCGGAAGACCACGCCGGTCGCCCCCCGGGCAATCTCGCTCAGGAGCACGTAATCACCGAAGTAGCCAAGGCTCGTCCCCGGTCCGGGAACGGAGTCCGCCAACTCCTCGACACCCGCCACGGCCGGCTGCGCAAGGAAGCCCTCCGCCGGTTGCGCCGCCAGCAATGCGTCCACCATCGCCCGCAGCGCCACATCACCAGCGCACGCCTCATCCAGATAACGCGCGCGCGCCGCGGCGTCCGGGAGATCAATCGCCGCAAGATAGATGTCCTTGGCTGACAGTTGTGGATGCATCACCAGTCACCATGCGCATTCCCACGGCCATTCCGGCAAGATTTTTCCGATGGACTTTCCGTGGCCGACTCAATGCCTCAATCGCGCCATCCGGAAATCCTGTGGTGCAGCCATGCGCGGGCGAACTGCCACTGGCGCTGCAGATCGCGCTCCGAGAGACCCGTGAGATCCGAGATCTCCGCCCACGAGAGCCCCGCAAAGTAACGGAGCCTGACGATCTCGCCCGCGAGGGCATCCTCGGCCGTCAGCGCATCCAGCGCCTCGTGCAGCGCGAGCAGTTCGTCGTCCGGCGACGGGGCCTGGATCTCCACTTCATCCAGCGGGACGTGCTCGGCCCTCGCACCTCGCCTTGCGGCTTCCTTCCGCCGCGCCCGGTCAATGAGAATCCGGCGCATCGCCTCGGCCGCCGCCCCGAAGAAATGCCGGCGGCTTTCCCATTGCGGCCCACTCCCCTTCGAGACGCGGAGCCACGCCTCGTGGACCAGCGCCGTCGCCGTCAGCGTCTGCGGGCCGCTTTCCGCCGACATCTGGCCTCTGGCCACCTGCCGTAGTTCATCGTAAAGCAGCGGCAGCAGTTCCTCAGACGAGGATCGCATGGAGTCGCAGCCGTTCGGGTCCATCACCTTACAGTGACCAGGTTTCCCGGATTGCCCAGAGAAAATCTCGGACAGCGGCGGCCCCCGGCGGCTAGCCCGGCCCGCGGCGCTCGCACCTGGACACTATCCCGCGCCACGAAGCTGCCGCCCGCGCGCGCATCGCCCTCGAAGCCGCCGCCCTCATCCACCTCCGCATCACCTCGCTCGGCAAAACGGCCGCCACGATTGTCTTCCTCGACAGCCCCTCACCCATCCACCCCGCTGCCGCAACAACAGACTCACATGGACCCGCATCCATGGGAGCATCACAGCTCTCCCTGCGCACGGAGCGCGCCTACCCGCCCTCTCCCCACAAGCCCTCCATACCAGCCCCACTACCTCCTCAATCCAATCACCGCGCCCCATCCCGTCCATCCCGTCCATCCCGTCCATCCCGTCCATTCGCCCTATTCGTCCCATCTTTCCTACGTCTCACATCCCGTCCACCCCTCCCGATCCCCCTCTTCCCCCTGTCCCACTTCCCACTTCCTCACCGCTCCCATCTCCGGGCTTGTTCAACCAAAGGCGCATCGGCGGCCTCGCTCTTCGCAGCCATGCACCCTTGAATGTCCACCCTTGGCGTTGAGCATCAGCTGGCTGTTATGGCGCCATCGGGATCGTCGTCCATGTAACTTCTTCCTGAATGAATACTGGAGCTTCAGGAAGCCGAGCAACACTGCCGCCTAGCCCAATCGCCTGCCAGTCTCCGGAGGAAATGATCTCCCCGAACTCGTCGAACTCAGTCGCGTCTGCCGGCAAACCGGACCTGAGCCGTTCGTGCCACTCAACTGAGAAGGCGATGTACTCATGAAGGCGCTTATGGAGAGGGCTCGGATCCAGGGCCACAGCCTCCTGAAATCGACCGAACCATGTGCCATCGCTCAGGAACTCTTCAGTGATGGTTCCAATGTGAATCTGGCCGTAGCGGAGTTCCATCATGGAGTAGATGTCGGGATGCCAGTGCAGGCATCCTCGTCAGGTTCTGCATACAGTGCCCAGCCGATGCCTGCTCCAAGTGATGCTGCGGCACTGAGTGTCCGTGCTGAAACCTCCCGAATAAAGCAGAGTGGCTCATCGCCAATGGAATAGCCTATGAAGAACTGTCGAAACGATGCACGGTTCCACTGTTCCCGGACAACATCCGGCAACTGCTCGAAATCCAAGCATATCCGCTGGATCGCCGCGTCAGGTGTTCCGCCAGCAAGTGGTGCAAAGTAGATGTGTGCTCTGTGAGTATCACAGGGCAGCACCGAAACATGGTTGTCTTTCTCCGCAAACCACTCAACGAACGCTTCGTAGTCACAATCCGTCTTGATGACTACCTCCACGCTGATGAACCCTGTCTGTCGTGGCATGATGCGATCAGAAGTTAGGTGAACGCAGAGCGCATGCAGGGCGGAAAGCCCTTACATGACGCGGCTTGCTAGCCGGTTTGTTTGCTATAAGCGTCGACTGAAGCGAGCCATTGATCGACTCTCTCAGAAAAATCCGTGTCAGCGATTCCAACGAAGATCCCGTCGTCGAGTGATGGGTCTGTGACTGCAACCCACTCGCCATCGTCTGGATGAAGTTGGCCTTGGATTTCTCTTAATTGCTCCAACTTGAGTCGGGGAAAGAGCCCCGGAATCGAGATTCCGCGCTTTGCTGCCTCTTCCCGGAGTCGTTCCCATTCTCGTTTGGCGGCTTCCCTCAAGTCATCCATTCCCAGTTCCTCCAATGCATAGGCAGCGTAAGCGGTAACTCCAATTCCGGACGCCTCGTCGTAATTCTCGATCGCCCGAAAACCGTTGGCACCAGCATGATATCGAAGGCATGCCATCGCCCACAAAAGCCGGTCAGCCTCGTCGAACTGCCAAAAAACCTTGCCGGATTCGGCCAGCCGATCAAATGCAGCATCCATAGTAATGAGCGATAGATCAGTCACTTCTTCGTTCTAGGATTTCCTTGGTTCACTGTATCCGGCGGAACATCCATTCGCAACCGGGGCGCGCCGACGAGTCTCAACCAGCCAATCCGGGCCGAAACAAACCCCACAGCCGCGCGCTCATCGGCATCGCCGTACGTCCTCGGCGGACAGAATTCCATCGGCGACTCCGCCACCGGGCACCTCAGCACTCCACCGATCGATGCAGCCCCCCCCCTTCCCCGCCCCCTCCCACCCCGCACGAATTGTGCCGCATGCGCGGATGCACTCCAGTTGCGCTCACCCCTCCGCCAACGTACTCTCACCCCACGCCATCCCCGCTCCGCCCTGCATGTCTGCACTCCCACCTTCCGCCGCCGCACTTCCCAAAGCTCCCCTGCCGGCGCCCATCCCGCTCACCGTCAGGCGCTTCCGGCAGCCAAAGAAAAACATCCCGCAGACCAAGGCCGACCGCGACCGGGTCCTCGCGCTCGTCCGAGACTACCTCGAAATCCACCAACCCGTCCCGCCTCTCCCTCAGGACGAACTCAAGGTCCACGCCCTCAAACTCGTCAAAGAAGCCGGCATCGACCCAGCCTACACCGACTACACCGGCGTCCTCCTCAACAACGAAATGTGGCGCGAATCCCTCGCCACCATCCCCTACGAACGCCGGCTCCTCCTCATGCCGAAATGCCTGCGCGTCGAATCCAAATGCCCCGCTCCCTTCGACGAATTCGGCCTGCTCTGCAAACAATGCGGTCTCTGCTCCATCCAGGACTTCCAGAATGAAGCCGAACGCCTCGGCTACGCCGTCCTCGTCGCCGAAGGCAGCGCCGTCGTCATGAGTCTCATCCAGACCGGCAAAATCGAAGCCATCGTCGGCATCTCCTGCCTCCCTGTCCTCGAACGCACATTCCCTTACGTCGAAGCCGCCGCCATCCCCGCCGTCGCCGTCCCCCTCCTTCAGGACGACTGCATCGACACCACCGTCGATATCGACTGGGTCTGGGACTACCTCCACCTCACCAGCGACGACAAAACCCGCCGCCTCAACATCAACGCCCTCCACGATGAGGTGCGCTCATGGTTCCACCGCGACGAAATCGACCGTCTCATGGGCCCAGCCGACGGCCCCGCAGAACTCATGGCCCGCGACTGGCTCGCCCGCGCCGGAAAACGCTGGCGGCCCTTCCTCACCGTCGCCGTCAGCCAGGCCCTCCGCGAGAACGCCGAAGCCCCACTCACCGACTCCATCCGCAAACTCGCCCTCGCCGTCGAATGCTTCCACAAAGCTTCCCTCATCCACGACGACATCGAAGACGGTGACGAAAAACGCTACGACGAACCCGCGCTCCACACAGAACACGGGGTCGCCGCCGCCCTCAACGCCGGTGACCTCCTCATCGGCGAAGGCTACCGTCTCATCGCCGACGCCGGAGTCCCCGCCGCCGCCCTTTCCGCCATGATCCGCATCGCCAGCGAAGGCCAGCGCGACCTCTGCCGCGGCCAGGGCGCCGAACTCGACTGGCAACGCAACCCAGTCCCTCTCGCCGCGACCCAGGTCCTCGAAATCTTCCGACGCAAAACCGCCCCGGCCTTCTCTGTCGCCCTCCTCATCGGCGCAGCCCACGCCGGTCGTCTCGACGAAACCGAAGACACGCTCGTCGCCTTCAGCGAAGCCATCGGCATCGCCTATCAAATCAAGGACGACCTCGACGACCGCGAAGAAGACAACGCCGTCACTGCGTCCGGCGCTCCCGCCCGACCCAACATCCTCGAAGCCACCGCCCGCGAACGCTTCAACGGCAGTCTTCCCGACGCCGCAGAACCCGTCATCATGCTCCTCGAACGCTACAAGGAACAAGCCATCCGCTCGCTCCAGGACCTCGACAATCCTAACCTCAAGGGGCTCCTCCGCCGCATCGTCGGCCGCATGTTCAGCGAACTCGAAATCAAAGGCTGGTGCCGCGAACAGGAAGTCAAAAACGGCATCGCCGCCGCCTGACTCCCTAGCGCCTCATCGCGCCAAGCCCCCTCACCCCAGCACGCCGGGTATCACCCGCGCCGTGTTCTGCACCCCCGTGAGCCGCTCCAGCCGCCCATTCACCTCCCACGTCAGCTTCTCGTGCTCCAATCCCAGCGCCGCTAGGATCGTCGCATGCAGATCCCGGAACGGCACCGGCCGGTCCACCGCCATCAGCCCGATCTCATCCGTCCCGCCATAACGCATCCCCTCCCTCACGCCCCCGCCCGCCATCCAGATCGTGAACCCCGCACAATTGTGCTGTCGCCCGTCGTCCCCCTGCATCATCGGGGTCCGCCCGAACTCGCTTGCCCAGACCACTAACGTCTCATCCAGCAACCCGCGCTGCGCCAGATCATCCAGCAGCGCCGCCACCGCCTTGTCCGTTACCCCGGCATGCCGCTCATGGTTCTCCTTCAGCTTCGAGTGCCCGTCCCACCCGTCCTTGTCCACCATATCATAGACCTGCACGAACCGAACACCTCGCTCCACCAATCGCCTCGCCAGCAGGCACTTCCTCCCAAACCCCGCCCGCGCCTCATCCCCGTCATTCACCCCGTACGCCTCCTTCAATCCCTCCGGCTCCCGCTCAATGTCCCCGGCCTCCATCGCCGCCAGCTGCATCCGCCCAGCCAGTTCATAAGACGCCATCCGCGCATCCAGCACCGGATCCGCCGACCGATCCGTCCGGTGCAATCCATTCAATTCACCTAACACCCTCAGCGACGCCTCGTGCCCGCCCGCAAATCCCTCCGGCGGCAGCAGATCCGCCACCGCCGCCCCCCGATCCCTCAACCGCGTCCCCTGAAACGCCGGAGGCAGAAACCCATTGCTGTAATTCGTCGCCCCGCCCAACGGCCCCGCATGAAACAACAGCACATACGCCGGCAGACTCCGGTTCTCCGTCCCTAACGCATACGTCACCCACGACCCCAGACTCGCCTTCCCCCCGTTGATGTCCCCAGTATGCAGCTGAATGCTCGCAGGCCCGTGATTGTTGCTGTCCGCCTGCATCGAATGAATCACACACAGCCGGTCCGCATGCCGCGCCGTCTCCGGCAGCAGATCACTCACCCACAACCCGCTCTCCCCACGCTGCCGGAACTCCCACGGGCTCGCCAGAATCTCTTCCTTGCACCCGTGAAACACATTCCGGAACCTCGTCGCCTCAACCGCCGCCCGAATGCTCTCAGGCACTTTCTTCCCAGCCAATCCCGCCAGCTCAGGCTTGTAATCAAACGTGTCAATCTGCGACGGCCCGCCCACCATGTGCAGGAAAATCACCGACTTCGCCGTCGCCCGCCTCGCCCCGACCCGCGCCGCCCAAGGATCCGCCGCATCATACCCACCCGCTTCTCCTCCCAGCAACCGATCCCACGCCAGCGCACCCAACCCGCACCCGCCCCGGGTGAGAAATCGCCGACGGGTCTGACTGGCCTCAAGCACGGCTGTAAGATACGCTCCACCCTCCCCGTCCTTTCCCCACCCATGCACGCCGCGATCCTCGTCTCTCTGCTCGCTGCCTTCGCCTCCGCCCCGCTCCTCGCCGCACCCGGCGACCCGCTCCCTCCCCTCGTCGCCAACCGCCGCAATCTCTGGTCCCTCCAGCCACTCGCCACTTCCCCACCACCAGAATCCCCCACCACCACTCACCCGGTCGACGCCTTCATCCGCAACCGCCTCCAGAAAGAAGGCCTCGGCCCGTCCCCACCCGCCGACCCGCGCACGCTCGTCCGCAGGCTCCACTTCATCCTCACCGGCCTCCCGCCCTCACCCGAATCCGTCGCCTCCTTCGCCGCCAACCCGGACCCCGACGCCCTCGACGCCCTCACCGACCAACTCCTCGCCTCCCACACCTCCGCCGAACACCTAGCCAGATTCTGGCTCGACCTCGTCCGCTACAGCGACAGCAATGGCTTCGACTGGGATGAATTCCGCCCGTCCGCATGGCGCTTCCGCGACTACGTCATCCGTTCATTCCTAGCCGACAAACCCTACAACCAGTTCATCCGCGAACAACTCGCCGGCGATGAACTCGTCCCCAACCCACCAGCCGCCCCAGCCCAGCAGGACGCCCTCATCGCCACCGGCTTCCTCCGCATCGGCCCATGGGACAATTCCTCCAAGCTCTTCAACGAACAACACAAGGCCACCGCCGCTCACATGGCGGACCTGACCGAAACCTCCGCCTCCGTCTTCCTCGGCATCACCATGTCCTGCTGCCGCTGCCACGACCACAAAACCGAACCGCTCACCCACGAGGACCATTACCGCTTCCGCGCCCACTTCGCAGGCGTCACCCCGCGCGACGACCTCCCTATCGATCTCGCCCCGCAACAACTCGCCATCCGCAAGCACAACGCCCCGCTCGAATCCTCCATCGCCGCCGCCGAAAAAGAACTCGCCGCCCTCACAAAAAAATCCTCCCGCCCATCGAAAGCCACCGAAGCCACCCGCAAACGTCTCGAATCCCGCATCGCCTCCGCCAAAGCCTCTCTCAAACCCCTCACCTTCGCCTTCATCGCTTCGGAGAACCCGAACGCCGAGCCCATCCACGTCCTCCGCCAGGGCGACGCCGATCACCCGGAATCCCCCGTCACCCACGGCATCCCCGTCGTCTTCCCCCAACCCCCACCCACCGATCCCGCCCCAGCCCGCCGCTCCGCCCTAGCCTCGTGGATCACCACCCCGGATCACCCCCTCACCGCCCGCGTCATCGTCAACCGTCTCTGGCAACTCTGCTTCAACGCCGGCCTCGTCACCACCCCCAGCGACTTCGGCCACAGCGGCAGCCCGCCCTCCCACCCGGAATTGCTCGACTGGCTCGCCCGCGACCTCATCGCCCACCAATGGTCCCTCCGTCACACGCTCCGTCTCCTCGTCACTTCCTCCACATGGCGTCAGTCCTCCACCGACTCACCTAACACCAAATCCGCCATCGCGCGAGACGCCTCCAACCGGCTCCTCTGGCGCTTCTCCCCCCAACGGCTCACCGCGGAAATGCTCCGCGATTCCCTCCTCGCCGTCAGCGGAACCCTCAAACCTTCCGACGGCGGCCCGCCCGTCTGGCCCCCGCTCCCGGACGATGTCCTCAAAGCCAATCCCGCCTTCCTCGACGACAATCCCGAAAAAACCAAAGGCTGGTACCCTTCCCCTCCCGAACTCCATAACGTCCGCAGCATCTACCTCGTCCAGAAACGCTCGGTCCGTCTCCCCTTCATGGAAACCTTCGACCAGCCTGACAACTTCTCCTCCTGCGAACGCCGCCAGACCTCCACCGCCGCCCCCCAGGCCCTCACTCTCCTCAACAGCGACTTCGCCACCTCCGCCGCCACCGCCTTCGCCGCACGCTTTTCTTCACACAAGGAAGACACCCCCGCCGCCATCCGCGCCGCATGGCAGCTCGCCCTCCAGCGCGACCCCACCCCGCAGGAATCCGCCATCGCCACCCGCTTCCTAGCCGATCACCGGCCCGAAGATCTCGCCCGCGTCCTCCTCAATCTCAACGAGTTCATCTACATCGACTGATCCCCGCCCGCCCTCACCCCGGAAACGCCGCCGCCCACTCCGCTTCCTTGAACCCCACCAGCCACACGCCCGCCGCCTCATCCACCGCAAACGGCCGCCGGATCAGGTTCCCGTTCCCACTCAGCAGTTCCAGAAACTCCCGCTCCCCCATCCCCGCCAGCTTCGCCCCCAGCTGCATCTCCCGGTAATCCCCGCCCGACGTGTTGCAGACCGCCGCCCGGTTCCCTCCCCGCGCCGCCACCATCCCGCGAATCAACTCCGCCCCCGGCGGCACCTCGCGAATCGCCACTTCCTCAAACGCCACCCCGCGGCCTTCCAGCCACACCCGCGCCTTCCGGCATGTCCCGCAACCTTTGTATGTGTACATCCGCAGCATGATTTGTCAGGACTCTCACGCGTGAAACATCCCCGCCACCGCCGCCGTCATCAGCGTCGCCACCGTCCCCCCAATCAGCGCCCGCCCGCCCAGTGACGCCAGCGCCGCCCGCTGCGTCGGTGCCAGCGCCCCGATCCCCCCTAGCTGAATCCCCACCGACCCCAGATTCGCAAACCCGCACAGCGCAAACGTCATCAGAAACACCGTCCGCTCACCCAGCTGCCCCGCCGCCTTCATCACCCCTAGCCCGTCATACGCCACAAACTCATTCAGCGCCAGCTTCGTCCCCAGCAACTGCCCCGACCGCAGCATGTCCGCACTGTCCACCCCCGCCAGCCACGCCGCCGGCGCCATCACCACCCCGAATATACTCTGCATCGACAACCCCGTAAACACCCCGCCACTCACATTCTTGATCGCATCATTCAACGATTGCCCCCCACCCGCAGGAATCACCCCGCCTAACCACCCCAGCCCCGCATTGATCATCGCCGCAAACGCCACAAACGCGATCAGCATCGCCCCCACATTCATCGCCAGCATCAACCCCTGCGTCGTCCCCGCCGCCAGCGAATCAAACAACCCGCTCCCTAGCTGATCCTTCGGAACATGCAGGCTCTCATCCACCACCTCCCGCTCCGGCACCAGAATCTTCGCCACCACAATCGCCGCCGGCGCACTCATCAGCGACGCACACAGCAGCCACCGCGCAAACTTCAATCGCTCCGCATCACTATCACCCCCCAGCATCCCAATGTACGCCGACATCACCCCCCCGGCAATCGTCGCCATCCCCCCGATCATCATCGTGCACAGTTCCGACTTCGTCATCCGCGGCACATACGGCTTCACTAACAACGCCGATTCCGTCTGCCCCAGAAAAATCTCCCCAGCCGCCGCCAGACTCTCCACCCCGCTCAACCGCATCACCCGCTTCATCACCCACGCACACCCGAACACCACATACTGCAGGATCCCGAAGTAATACAGCACCGACGTCAGCGCCGAAAAAAAGATGATCGTCGGCAGCACCTGAAACGCAAAAACAAACGCCCCATCCGCCCCGAACACCCCGCCCATCGTCTTCAAATCCACCAGCTTCCCGAACACCATCCGCGCCCCCTGCGCTGAAAACTCCGTGATCTTCACAAAAAACGCCGCCACCGGTTCCATCACCAGCGCCGTCGCTTCCGTCGTGAAAAAGGCCGCCGCCAACCCCACCTGCAGCAGCACCCCGCCCGCCACCAGCCGCCAGTTGATCGCACGCCGATCCTGCGACAGCGCCGTCATCACTGCCAGCAGCACCACTATGCCTAGGATTCCACGGAAAACATGCATGATTCAATTCAGTCTGGATAGCCACTCAGCACAATCTTGCCGGTCGCCCCCCCGCTTTCCAGCAATGCATGTGCCGACGCAACATCCGCGACCGCGAATCGCCGCCCCTCAATCAGCGGCCGCAACTTCCCAGCCGCCACCAGCGCCGACGCCTCCCGCAGGATCGCCCCATGCCGCTCCCGCCCCCGGTCATGCAGCATGTTCAGCAGCATGAACACCACATGCAGCGACAACCCCTTCGCATGCATCGGCGACAGATCCACCGTCGCCCGCGTCGAGATCGACACCACCGTCCCACTGAAACTCGCCGCCGTGAAACACCTCGCAATGTTCTCCCCACCCACCGTGTCCACCACAATCTCAAACCCAGCCCCGCCAGTCTCCGCCGCCACATACTCCTCCGGCGTCTGCTCCCGGTAATTGATCGTCTTCACCGCCCCCAATCCCGCCGCCAGCGCCGCCTTCTCAGGCCCCGACACCGTCGTCCAAACCCGCGCCCCCAGCGCCGCCGCAATCTGCACCGCCACATGCCCCACCCCACCCGTGCCCGCATGCACCAGCACGGTCTGCCCCGCCCGCAACCCCGCCCGGTCCACCAATCCCTCCCACGCCGTAATCGTCACCAGCGGCAACGCCGCCGCTTCCTCCCACGTCAATGACGGCGGCTTCGGTGCCAGCAGCAACGCATCCGCCACCATGTACTCCGCCAGCGCCCCCGCAATCCCCTTCACCCCCCCCGCACACCCATAAACCTCATCCCCCACCCGAAAACTCTCCACCCCAGCCCCCACCGCCACCACTTCCCCAGCCACATCACACCCCAGCACCACCGGCTCCGGCGGCGCAATCACCTTCAGCATCCCGCTCCGAATCTTCGTATCCACCGGATTCACACTCGTCGCCCTCACCCGCACCAGCACCTCCCCAGCTCCAGCCACCGGCACCGGTATCTCCCGCTCCTCAAAAACCTCCGGAACCCCGAATTCCCGAACCACCATCGCGCGCATCGTCTGTTTCATAAGTCCCCCAACCTACCCCCGCACCAGCCCCAGTCCAGCCCGGATCCTCATTCCGGAACACCCACATCACCACCTACCGCCGCTCCACCACCACCTGCTCCTGCCTCACCTTCACCAGCATCCCGCCCGCCAGCACCCCACGCCACACCGTCCCGGGATAAAGCACCGATCCCCGCCCGATCATCGATCCCGGATTCAGCACCGCATGCGCCCCGATGTCCGCACGATCCCCTAACACCGCCCCGAACTTCGCCAGCCCGGTCGCCACCCTCCCGCCCGGCCCACGTCCGTCCAGCACCGGCACCGATCCATGATCATGCCGCCAGTTCGACAGCACCACCCCTGCCCCCAGATGCGCCTTCCACCCCAAAATCGAATCCCCGACGTAATTCCAATGCGGAACCTCCGCCCCGTCCCCGATCACACAGTTCTTCAACTCACAACTGTTCCCCAGAATCGCCCCGCGCCCCACCACTGTGTTCTCCCGAATCCAGCACCCCGGCCCAATCCGGCAATCCTCCCCGATCCACGCCGGCCCCTGCAGACACGCTCCAGGCATGATCACCGTCCCCCGCCCCACATGCACTCCAGCCCCGACAAACGCCGACCCCGCTCCCCCATACAACTCCCCACCCATCAACGCCTCACCCCGCCCTCGCACCCAACCAGCAATCTCCGGCAACGCCTCCCAAACCTCCCGCCCCTCCGGAAACAACTCCGGACACGGGCAGTGCGCCAGATCAAGATAATCAGCAGCAGGATGCAGCACCATTCCGGAATTCCCTCCCCTCAAACCGTCAGAATCTCCGCCTCCTTCTTCACCGCATGCGCATCCACTTCCTTCACAAACCGATCCGTCAGCTTCTGCACCTCTTCCTCCAGCCGCACATGGTCATCCTCACTGATCGACCCATCCTTCTCCGCCTTCTTGATCGCTTCCATCCCATCACGCCGCACCGACCGCAACCTCACCTTCCCATCCTCAGCCATCCCCTTCATCCGCTTCACCATCTCCCGCCGCCGCTCCCCAGTCATCTCAGGAATCGGCAGCCGGATCGCATGACCGTCAATGCTCGGATTGATCCCCAGATTCGCCTCCTTCAACCCACGCTCAATGTCCTTCACCGTCCCAGGATCAAACGGCTTCACATAAATCATGCGCGAATCCGGCGTCGTGATCATCGCCAGCTGCTTCAGCTTCGACGTCGCCCCGTACGCATGCACATAAATATCAATCGTGTCCACTAGGCTCGGACTCGCCTTCCCCGTCCGCACCGTCGAAAACTCGTGCAGGGTGTATTCGCAGGCCTTCTGCATGGCCTCTTCCAGTTCGAGCAGAAACATTTCAGTATCCATGAGAGCAATTTGCAGTTTGAAACACTAATCCGCAGCCGTCACCCGGCCGCAACAGCCTCGTCGCTCACGCAATCGTCGCCAGATCCTCAGGCAGCGTCGGCCCGGCACACACCAGGGTCCCGATCGGATCGCCCAGCAGCGCCTTCCGCACGTTGTCCGGCTGATGCATGTCAAAAACAATGATCGGCTTGTTGTTGTCCATGCACAGACTGAACGCCGTCGAATCCATCACCTTCAGCTGCCGAGCCAGTGCTTCCCGGAAACTCACCTGCGTGAACCGCCGCGCCTCAGGATTCTTCTTCGGATCACTGTCGTAAATTCCATCCACCTTCGTCGCCTTAAGAATCACATCCGCATTGATCTCACTCGCCCGCAACGCCGCCGTCGTGTCCGTCGAAAAATACGGATTCCCCGTCCCAGCCGCAAAAATCACCACCCGCCCCAACTCAAGGTGCCGGATCGCCACCCGCCGGATGAACGGCTCCGCCACATTCCGCAACTCCAGCGCACTCATCACCCGCGACGGCACATCACTCGCCTCCAGCATGCTCTGAATCGCCAGCGCATTCATGATCGTCGCCAGCATCCCCATGTAATCCGCCGTCGTCCGGTCCATCCCCTTGTTGCTCGCCGTCAACCCACGCCAGAAATTCCCACCACCCACCACAATCCCAATCTCCAACCCGCTCTGATACGCCGCCTTAATCTGCTGCGCCATGTCCTCCACAATCGGCGGCGAAATATTCTCCACACTCCCGTCCTCCCGCAATGCCTCCCCGCTCAGCTTGAGCACAACTCGTTTATACGGACGGCGGGCGGAGGTTCCAGTTAGGTCGGGCATATGGGCAGGTCGGCTCCAACAGAGAACCCGTTAACCCCGCCCCTTGCAAAGGAAATTTCATGCAACCGCACGCCCCCCACCAACCCCGTCACACCACCCCGTCCTCCCGCACCGCCCGCGCCAGCACCCGGCTGATGAACGGGAAAAACTGCTTCTTCCGCGACACCACCCCGTCCATCTCGAACAAATCAGGCCCCAATTGCGGATAATCAATCTCCTTCACCACCGCCGCACTCCCCGCCGTCAGCAGCAGACTGAAATGCCGCCGGATGTCCGTCACAATCAGACACGCAAAATCCACCCCCTTCTCACGCCGCAACCCCTCCAGCGCCTTCTGCAATTCATCCCGCCTCGCCGGAAACTCATCCAACCCCAGCTCCTCAATCTGACTGATCGAAATCCGCCACCCATGCTCCGTAAACTCCTTCCGGTCCGTCCCCAGAATCGCCTCCGACGGCGCCCCCCTCAGCAGCGACCCAGCCGCAAAGAAATCCCGGGCAAAATCATCCACCACAATCCCCGCCTGCCCAGCCAGCCACCCTAGCATGTCCCGATCCATCCCCCGCGTCGTCGGCGAGGTCAGCTTCAGCGTGTCCGAAATAATCCCCGCACTCAGACACATCGCCACCGCCGGCGACGGCCGCTCCCCCTGCATCTGATACAACCGAGCCACAATCGTCGACGTCGACCCCACCGGCTCATTGATGAACCGGATCGGCTCCCGCGACACCAGATTCCCACTCAACCGGTGGTGGTCAATCACCTCCAGAATGTTCGCATCCGCAGCCCCAGGCACCGCCTGCGACAACTCATTGTGATCCACCAGCACCAATCGCTGCCGCGGCGGCTCCAGCAGATCCGACTTCGAAAACACCCCCGTCAATTGCCCCGTCTCCTCCCGAATCACCGGAAACAACGGCTGACTCGAATGCTGAATCTCCTGACGGATCCCGTGAATGTGCGTCCGCGCCCCCACCATCAGCACCCCGCGGTCCACCGCCTCCGCAATCCGCCGCGAACACCGGATCAGCTGCGTCGTGCTCGCCGTGTCATGCGGACACGAAATCACCGTGCACCCCTGCTCCCGCGCCACCACCAGCAACTCCTCCGGAAGATGCGCACTGTTCGTCAGGACAATCGCCCGCACCCCGTACTCCAATGCCCGCCGGTGAATCTCCGGCCGATCCCCCACCACCAGCACCAGCTCCCGCCCCGGAAACTGATGCAGCCGCATGTCCACCGTCTCCTCACTCGAAGCACTCACCGTCAGCACAAAATCCTGCTCCACCTCCAGCTCGGTCCCGCAATCAATGTGCGCCTCCAATGTCCTCGCAATGTTCGCCAGATTCGTCCGCACCCGCCGCGCATGCAGCCGGTCCGACACGTTGTGCAGCAGCAGCTGCAGCAGATCCTGCACACTCGCAATCCCGATCACCTTCCCACTATCATCCACCACCGGAATACTCCGGATGTCCGCCTGCTCCATCCGCTGATACACATCCAGAAACGTCTCGTCCGCACGCGCCTGCACCACATCCGCCCGACAGATCATCTCCGCCGTCGGCCGCAAATCCATGATCAGCTTCGGAGGCTCCAGCCCAGCCTGCTCCAGCACCCACCGCGTCCTCGGATTCAACCCGCCACAGCACGCCGCCTCCGCATCAGGATACCGCGTCCGCTGCAGCAATTCCGCATACCCAATCGCTGAACAAATCGCATCCGTATCCGGATTCTGGTGTCCAATCACATACACCGGCTGCCGCCCGGCACCGGTTTTCTCGTAAGAAGGCTGAATCATTGGAAAAATCGCGGCCCCTTTTGCACTTCAAGGGCCTCCCGAAAATCACTCCCACCCTCACCGGATCACCACCCTCGCCCCTGGCCGGATCAACTCCGGCAAACGCACCGCATCCCAGTTCGCAAACCGAATACACCCCGCACTCTCACTCCGCCCAATACTGTGCGGCGACGCCGTCCCATGCAGCCCGATCCCCGACCGGCTCGTCCCCGTCCAGATGATCCCCACAGGACTGTTCGGCCCGATCGGCAATTGATACGCCTCCTCACTCCGCTTCCCCTGCTCCAGCATCGACTTGTCCCACCGGAACTCCGGCGTCGATACCATGTTCGTCACCTTCCACTCCCCGAACTGAATGAACTTCGGCTTCCCTGGCGTGATCGGAAAACTCGCAAACGGCTTGTTCGCCTCATCAAAAAACACCGCCACCCGCGCCGCAATATCCACCACCACCGCACGCTTGCTCAGCACTTCGTCCTTCTCGAACTTCTTGTGCTTCGGCAAATCCTCAATCTTAAACGGGGTCACGTTCGGCACCTTCACCACCGACCCAGCCTTCAATCCATACAGGTTGCTCTTGTTCAGCGCCTGCAGGAATTCCTCGCTCGTGTGATACCGCTCCGCCACAAACTCCAGCAGGCTCCGGTACCCCATATACTTCGCCTTCACCTGCAACTGCGGCTTCGTCGGCAGGCTCGGCGTCACAAATTTCCCATCACCCTCGACCACCGTATACGTCGTGTACGGATCACTCACCTTCGCCGCAGCCTCCGCCATCAGCTTCGCATAGTTCCCCTTCGGAATCCCCCGGATCTGATTGTAAACCGACGCCGCCTTCTTCCCAAACTCCCCCAGCTTCCCGTCAATGTTCCCCGGCCCATGGTTGTGCTCATCCAGAAATATCTGCACCCTCACCACCGTGTCCGTCTCCAATGGAATCGGCTCGTAATTCCCCTCGCTGTCCACCAGCTCCGGCGGAACCACCTCATCCGCAGGAATCGCCCGCGGCACCGCCGCCTCCCCAGCCGCAGGCTTCGCCGCCCCGCCAGCCGCACGCCCGGCGTCCTGCGCCCCAGCCAGCCCGGCCACAGCCGTCAGCAGCACCGCAGAAACTACCGCAGATCGATGGAATTGTAAGGTTTGCATCACTTGCCTGATCCAGCATCAACAGCACGGGCATGCGCCAGAAAATCCGCATACTCCCGCCGTACCACCGGAAGCAGCAGATACACTCCTATCAGATTCGGTATGCTCATCGCAAACAGCGACGCGTCCGAAAAATCAATCGCCTTGTCCATCGACGCCGCAGACCCAATCACAATCACCAGACAGAAAATCACCTTGAACAGGTTCTCCATGATCTTCGACTTCCCAAACAGAAACTGCCACGCCTGCAACCCATAGTAGCTCCACGTAATCAGCGTCGAAAACGCAAACAGAAACACACAGGCAAACAACACATACCGGAATGACGAATGCACCGTCTCAAACGCCAGCGACGTCATCTGAATCCCAAACCCAGTCGACGTATCCTTCCCGCCCAGCGTAAAGGCCTGCCCGTTCAGCGCAAAATTCCCACTGTCCCCGTCAAACTGCATCGTCACACACAGCACCAGCGCCGTCATCGTGCAGATCACCACCGTGTCCATGAACGGCTCCAGCAGCGCCACCACCCCCTCCGACGCAGGCTTCCGCGTCTTCGCCGCCGCATGCGCTATCGGCGCTGACCCAATCCCCGCCTCATTCGAAAACGACGCCCGCCTCATCCCCCACACAAACGCCGCCAGCATCCCACCCGTCACCGCCGCCCTCGGCTCAAACGCCTCACTGATGATCCGTCCAAATGCCGCCCCGATGTTCCCCGCATTCACCGCCAGGACCGCCAGACAGCTCACAATATAGGTCACACACATCAGCGGCACCAGCTTGTCCGTCACCTTCGCAATCCCCTTGATCCCCCCAATGATCACCAATCCCGTCAGCACCGCCATGATCACCCCGAACATCCACTGGTTCTGCGCAAACACACTCTCACTGCCACCCGTCACCGACACCAGCTGCGCCGTCGTCTGATTCACCTGGAAAATATTCCCGCCCCCGAACGACGCAAAAATACAGAAAATCGCAAAGAAGAACGCCAGCACTTTCCCCAACCCACCCATCCCACGCTCCGCCAATCCCTTCCTCAGATAATACATCGCACCCCCACTCACCCGCCCGTCAGGCAGAATCTCGCGGTACTTCACCCCTAACGTACACTCCGCAAACTTCGTCGTCATCCCCAGAAACCCGCTCAGAAACAACCAGAACGCCACCCCGGGCCCGCCCTGCTGAATCCCCACCGCCACCCCCGCGATGTTCCCCAACCCCACCGTCCCAGACACCGCCGCACTCAACGCCTGAAAATGCGTCACCTCACCAGGATCGTCCGCATTGCTGTACTTCCCCCTCACCGTCCGCAACGCCAACCCGAACGACCGGATATTCACAAACTGAAACGCAAACGTCAGAATCACCCCGGCCGCCGCCAGCCACAACACCACCGCCAGCACCTCATGCCCGTTGATCTTCACCGAGAAGAACACCGACTTCACAAAGCCACTCGTGTAATCCCCGAAAAACTTGTCGATCTGCTGGTCAAATCCCATCGGCTTCGCCGCCTCCGCCAGCGTCTCCGCACTCACCTTGTCCACCACCGCCTTCGGCTCAGCCCCCGCCTCCTGCCCGAAACTCGGCAGCAGCCCCACGCAAAACACCATCGCAGCGAAAATTCGAGTCAGGAAATTCATGATTCAGTCGGAAAAACTCAGGGTGTCCTCACCGGCACCGCAGCTCCCTCTTCAAGAAACTGAAACACCACCTCGCCAGGCCGGTAATACCCAAGCTGATCCCGTGCCTTCAACTCCACATATTCCCGCGACGCCAGCGGATCCGGCTCGTTCAGCAGCCGCTCCTTCTCCATCTGCAACGCCGCACGCTCCGCCTCCAATCGCCGCGCCTCCACATCCACCACCCGGTACTCCTTCATCCGCGGCATGAAATTCACCGCAATCACCCCAGTCAGACACACAAACGCCAATGCCATCGCCGCACGCCCGATCGGCACCCACGCCGTCGGCGTCTCCTCAGGTTCAAATGATCTCGGCGGCATGCAGAAATTGGAAAAAACCGGAGCGCCCGGACTCCCATCCGGGCGCTCCTTGTCGTTGATCAGTGCTTCATCCGGCCACCATAGATGGCCTTCGAACCCAGCTGCTCCTCAATCCGCAGCAACTGGTTGTACTTCGCAATCCGGTCAGACCGGCTCATCGACCCAGTCTTGATCTGCCCGCAGTTCGTCGCCACCGCCAAGTCCGCAATCGTGCTGTCTTCCGTCTCACCCGAACGGTGACTCAAGACCGCCGTATAACCATTCTTGTGCGCCAGATCCACCGCCTGCAGGGTCTCCGTCAGGGTCCCGATCTGATTCACCTTCACCAGAATCGAATTGCCCACCCCACGCTCAATCCCCTTCTGCAGGAACTGCACGTTCGTCACAAACAAGTCATCGCCCACCAGCTGGGTGTTCTTGCCAAGCTTGTCGGTCAGCACTTTCCACCCGTCCCAGTCATTCTCCGCACACCCATCCTCAATGCTGATGATCGGATACTTCTTCTGCAGCTTCGCATAATAAGCCACCAGTTCAGCCGCACTCCGCACCGAACCGTCGCTCTTCTTGAACACATAAGCGTTCTTCGCTTTGTCGTAAAACTCCGAAGACGCCACATCCAGCGCAATGAAGATCTGCTCGCCAAGCTTGTAGCCAGCCTTCTCCACCGCCTTCGAAATCACCGCCAGCGCGTCATCCGCACTCTTCAGCACCGGGGCAAACCCGCCCTCGTCACCCACCGCCGTGCTCAACCCGCGGTCGTGCAGCACTTTCTTCAGCGAATGAAAAATCTCCGCCCCGTACCGCACCGCCTCACTGAACGTCGGCGCACCCTTCGGCATGATCATGAACTCCTGGAAATCAATCGGCGCATCACTGTGCGCCCCACCATTGATGATGTTCATCATCGGCACAGGCAGCACTTTCGCCTTCGTTCCACCAAGATACGCATACAATGGCTTCCCAACCTGCGCCGCCGCCGCCTTCGCCACCGCCAGACTCACCCCCAGCAGCGCATTTGCCCCCAGCTTCGCCTTGTTAGGCGTCCCGTCCAGATTCACCATCAGGGCATCAATCCCGGATTGATCCGACGCATCCTTCCCAGCCAGCGCTTTCGCCAGCACAGTGTTCACATTGCCCACCGCCTTCAGCACGCCCTTCCCAAGGAACCGCGCCTTGTCGCCATCACGCAACTCCCACGCCTCATGCTCCCCAGTGCTCGCTCCACTCGGAACCGCCGCGCGACCCATGGCCCCGCCTTTGAGATGCACGTCCACTTCGACAGTGGGATTCCCGCGCGAATCAATCACTTCGCGCCCGACAATTTTCTTGATTTTGAGGTCCGACATGGATGCGCGCAGGTATGCGGGGAACTGACAGGAAAATCAAGGAGTATTAAAAGACCACCCGGCCCGCCCCCAACTCACTCCGCCACCACCACCTCGTCCTTCCCAGGAAACTTCGCCGGCAGCGGAATCGTCACCGCACCAGTCGCCGCCCACTCGGTCCCGCGCTGCAGCACCGACCAGAACCCCGCGTCCTTCATCGAATAATCCGCATGCCCCATCGGCGTGTGCATCACCCGCCCCTTCCCGTAATCCAGCACCATGATCATCGGCTCGCTCCGATTCGTGTCCGGACACGGCGACACCGCCAGCACCTTCATGTTCTCCGCAGGCCCACGCAGGGTGCTGTAAAGCTCGTCCTTCGCATGCTTCCACGACGCCGGCATCCCTTTCGTCACCGGATGATCCTTCCCCTCCCCGAACAACTCCACCTGAAACTCCAGCTGCGCCCCGTGCGACCCCCCAGGCCCAGGCGTCATGTCCCGCTCCAGCTTCCCGTCCTTCACATAAACATATGGCCCGTGCTTCTCCGTCCGCCCACCCCAGCCACCCAGCCCGATCATCTGATTGTACTCCGCCCAGTCCGGAAACGAATTGTCCGCCGCGTGGATGCACACAAACCCGCCCCCGCCCTTCACAAACGCCTCAAATCCAATCCGCACCGACACCGGCCACGCCTGTCCGTTGTAATTGCTCACCACCACGTCGCACGCCGAAAAATCCGGCCGCCACTTCTCCCATTCCGCAGGCGCTGACTTGTCCCCAGGTGCCGTCGACACCGTCACCGTAAACCGCCCGCCCGCCGCCTCCAGCGCCTTCACCAGAACCGGCGTCGTCGCCTTCCACTGGTGATTATTCTGTCCGTCAATCAGCAGCACCCGCACCGGCTTCGCATCCGCTCCCTCCACCGGAAACACAGCACACACAGCAGCTACAGCACCAGCCTTCAGAAAATTGCGGACGTTCATCATGCCGCCCACCAAGCCATATTCCCGCCGCCCACGCCAGAACTTTCACGCCCGCGGATGGAACTTCCGATGCACCTCCCGCAGCCGCTTCCCGTCCACATGCGTGTAAATCTGCGTCGTCGCAATGCTCGCATGCCCCAGCATTTCCTGAATCACCCTCAGATCCGCTCCCCCGCTCAGCAGATGCGTCGCAAATGAATGCCTCAGCAAATGCGGATGCACATCCAATCCCACCGCCGCCGCCCGCTCCCCGATGATCTGCCAGTACCGCTGCGTCGTCAGCCGCGTCCCCCGCACCGAAATAAACACGTGACTCCCCGTCTTCCGCGTCACCAGCGCCGGCCTCCCCTTCTCCAGCCACGCCGCCACCGCCCCGCACGCCGTCCGCCCCACCGGCACCACCCGAGTCTTATTCCCCTTCCCCGTCACCCGGATAAACCCGTCCTCCAGCGACAACGCATCCAGCGTCGCATTCGCCAGCTCCGATACCCGCAGTCCGCTCGCGTACATCAGCTCCAATACCGCCAGATCCCGGAAATCCAAAGGCCCCACCGGCTCAATGCTCGCCAGCAGATGCCCGATCTCCTCCTCCGTTAGGGTCTCCGGCAGAGTCGCATCCAACCGCGGTGCCATCAGCAGCGCCGCCGGATCCCCGCCCACATGCCGCCGCCCCGCCAGCCACCGGAAGAAAATCTTCAGCGCAATCACCACCAGCCGCACACTCGCATTCGCCAGCCCTCCCGCCCGCCGCTCCAGCAGATACGCCGTCATCTCATCCGTCGTCACCGCCCCCACCTCCCTCACACCCCTCAACTCCGCCCACGCCGCAAACGCCTCCAGCGACTGCCGCGTCGATAGCTGATAGTTGTCAGACAACCCGCGCTCCGTCGCCAGAAACAGCACAAACCGATCAATGGCTTCCTCAAAGGTCACCCCCCAACTTCCCACGGGGTCTCGCCTCAGGCAACCTCCAGGATCAAGCCCTCCATCCGCCTCTGCGGGTTACCCTACCCCACCACCGGCCGCCTCAAGTGCCAGTCACTCACCCGCTGCCACTCCCCTGCCGCCCTCAGCAGATCACTCTCGCCCAGCGGCCGCCCCATCAACTGCAACCCCACCGGCAGCAACCTCCCACCGCTCTCCGTAAACCCGCACGGCACACTGATCCCGCAGATCCCCGCCAGATTCGCCGCAATCGTGAAAATATCCGCCAGGTACATCTGCAGCGGATCCGCCGCATGCTCCCCTATCCGAAACGCCGGCACCGGACACACCGGCCCCGCAATCAGATCCACCTCCCGGAACGCTTCCTCGAAATCCCGCCGGATCAGGGTCCTCACCTTCTGCGCCTTCCCGTAATACGCATCATAATACCCGCTACTCAGCACATACGTCCCCAGAATAATCCGACGCTTCACCTCCGCCCCGAAACCCTCCGCCCTCGACCGATCATACACGTCCCGCAGATTCGCCGGATCCTCACAACGATGCCCATAACGAATCCCGTCAAACCGCGCCAGATTCGCCGACGCCTCCGCCGTCGCAATAATGTAATACGTCGCCACCGCGTACTCCGTATGCGGCAGCGTGATCTCCTTCACAATCGCCCCCGCCCGCTCCAATCCCCGCACCGCTTCCATCACCGCCGCCCTCACCCCCGGCTCAATCCCCTCCACAAAATACTCCTTCGGCAGCCCGATCCTCATCCCCCTAACCCCCTGCCCCACCGCCGCCACATAGTCCGGCACCCCATCCCGCAATGACGTCGAATCCAGCACGTCATGCCCAGCCATCGCCTGTAGCAGCATCGCCGCATCCTCCGCCGTCCGCGCCATCGGCCCAATCCCGTCCAGCGACGACGCATACGCCACCAACCCACTCCGCGAAACCCGCCCATACGTCGGCTTCATCCCCGTAATCCCGCAGAACGACGCCGGCTGCCGGATCGACCCACCCGTGTCCGTCCCTAACGACACAATCGCCTCACCAGCCGCCACCACCGCCGCCGATCCACCACTCGACCCACCCGGCACACGCTCCAGATCCCACGGATTCCGCGTCACCCGCAACGCCGAATTCTCCGTCGTCGATCCCATCGCAAATTCATCGCAGTTCACCTTCCCGAACGGGATCGCCCCCGCCGCCTTCAGCCTCGCCACCGCCGTCGCATCCCACGTCGATACATACCCGCCTAGCATCTTCGACGCACACGTCAGCGGCTGCCCCGCCACATTGATCACATCCTTCACCGCCACCGGAACCCCCCCCAGCGGCAACGCCAGATCCGCAGCATCCGCCGCCTCCAGCGCCCGCTCCACATCCCGATGCAGATACCCGCCAATCACCTCATCCCGCGCCGCAATCGCCGCCTCCACACTCAGGACAATGTCCCGCGCACAGATCTCCCCAGCCCTCAACCGCCGCCGCAGCTCCACCACCGTGCATTCATTCAAAGCATCACTCATAATCGTCACTCCACCACTTTAGGTACCAGAAACTGATCGCCACTCCGCTTCGGCGCATTCCTCAACGCCGCCTCCACCCCTCTCCCCTCCCGCGCCACATCCTCACGCAACGCATCCGTCAATCCCAGCGGGTGCGCCGTCGCCTCCACCCCATCCGTGTCCGCTCGCTCCAGTTGACTGATATACCCCAGAATCCGGTCCAACTGCCCGCCATACGCCGCCGCCTCCTCAGGCGTCAGCCTCAGCCGCGCCAGGTCCGCCGTCTTCGCCACATCAATGTGTTCCGCTCTGCTCATCGCGCCGCCCCTCCCACACACCTACCCCACCAGCAACCAGAAATCCTCCCGCTTCACGGCATCGTCACCTTCACCCGCATCCACTGCCGCGGCCTCCCACTCACAGGCACCGCATACGAATGCAGCGGCGGCACCCCTATATTCGTCAAATCCGTCCACGTCTTCAAATCCTCAGACGCCTGCCCCCTCACCGTCACCCCACTCGCCGTCGGCGACACCGAAAAACTCATCCGCAACGCCCCTCCACTGATCCCCACCACCGGCAACGCTCCCGCCCCACTCGCCCCTGACAACGGATTCGTCCCGAACGCATACTCCAGCAGATTCGATACCCCATCCCGATCATCATCCCCCGCAGCACCCCCAGTCGCACCAGGATAGAACCCAGCCACCCATCCCTCATACCCAGTCAGACTCGACACCGTCGCCACCATCGGATCCGCCCACCCCATCCGCCGCGTCCCCACCACCGGAGCCGCCCGCAGATAACACTGCGCACCAGGCACCATCGCCACCCCCAGCGCCGCCTCAGACACCACAAACGTCGAGGTCTTCGTCACCACCTCGTTCCCCATCACCGACAGCCGCCGCACCGCCGTCACCTTCACATCATCCACAAAACAACCATACCTCGTATCCTCCCCCGTAAATGCCCGCTCCCCAGGCCGGAACACAAACCGGAATCGCGCCACCTTACCGGCATACGCCCCCAGCGCCACCGTCCTCAGCTTCCAGTCCGGCGCATTCCCGCTGTTCGGCAACCGGTCCCACAGCGCATTGTCATAATTGTTATCCACATTCTCCGCGTACGGACCGTTCCGCCCGTCGATCTCCACCCACTTCACCCCGCCGTCCACAGACATCTCCAGACTCAATCGGCTGAAGTTAAACGCCCACCGGAAACAATTGTAATATTCGATCTTCGACCCCGCACTCAGCAGATAATCCGCCGCCACCTCCACACTCTGCACCTTCCCATCCGGCGGAAATGTCAGGTGATGCGCCTTCGCCCCACTCCTCGGCAGAAACACCGTCCCCGCACTCGTCGTCATCACCCCCTGCCTCAACACATACGTCCCCGTCGTCTTCGCCACCAGATCACCCGCCGTCGCATCCTCCGCCCCCTCCAACGCATCCCCCTGCACCCCCGCCGTCGCCGCACTCAACCGATGCTCCACAGCCCCAGGCACCGCCGTGAACGCATACGCCGCCCCACTCCTCGGCAACACCGTAGACCCGCTCAGCACCGCCGACCCTCCCGCCACATCCGGATCAAACAAGGTCGTCGTCCACGTCGTCTGCGCAGGTACCCCACTCCCCTTTATCCCGCTCACCGTCACCGTATACCGCACATCCCCACTCACCGTCTTCGGCAGATTACTAGGCTGCCACACAATCGCATTCTCCCCAATCCCATCCGCATTCCGCGAAATCACCGCCGCAGGCACCGCCCCACCAGGCCCGCTCATCGCCACCACCGCACCCGAAAAATCCGCCCCAGGCCACGCCAGCGACCACCGGCTCGGCACCACATTCACAGGACAAAAACCCTCGTTCGGCCACTTCGTAAACCGCGCCGCTCCCGCCGGCTTGAAATTCGCCACCACATACACCGAACTCGCCCCGAACGCCTCGTAACGATCCACCCCATCCGTAAAATACCCCGACGGCACATCCCCGCTCGCCATGTCCTGACCACGCGGAAACAACAACCACCTCCGGTGCCCCACATTCACATTGTTATACAAATCCGACTCCGCAATCCCGTCGTCCAGCATGTACGCGTCAATCGCCTCAGGCCCCCAGTACCCAATCGCCAGATTGCTGTGCGCACACGCATTCCACGCCCGCGCACTCCACCCATAATAAGTGTCCGGCGGATCATGGCTCAGCACAAAATCCACACCACCGTAAATCGACTCCACACAGTTCATGTACGACGCCTCCATCCCACACAACGTCTTCGACGTCCCATCAGGCACCCTCGGCCCCGGCACATCGTTCGCCGCAGGAAACGCCCCAAACGTAATGTCCGCCGACAAACCCGCCAGCCCACGGTAGAAATTCACCCGCCGCCGCACGTGCTCCCGATACGTCAAAGTCGTCGTCCCCACCGTCCCCGTCACACTGTCGTACGAACCCGTCCACCCCATGCTCCCATCCACATCCTTCGACGCCAGATACACCGTGTTGAAAAAACTCTGCACCTCCGCCCGCGAACCCCCATCCACCACAAACCCACTCGCCGGCACCACCCCGCCCGCTCCAGGCAGCCACGTCGCCTCCGCCGCACGCAGCCGGACCATCGCCAAAACCAACAATCCAGGAATAAGGTTCAGTCTGAGTTTCATAGCTTCCAATTCGCCAATCAGCCCTCTTTAATCAAAACCTCCACCCTTCCTCAACGCCTTTTCCGTCATTCTTCCACCCCCACCCCCCGCCCGCCCGCTCCAACCCCCACCCCGATTTGTAACACCATTCACCTCCGCCCCGCCGCTCTCACTCGTAATTCCTTCAAAATCCTCCCTCTTAAAACACTCCCATGATCTGGATCGTCTTCTTCGCCACCCTCGGCATCTCCTTCTGGGCCTCCTCCCGCGTCCGCTCCCAGTTCCGCCGCTACAGCACCGTCTCCTCATGGTCCGGCCTCACCGGCGCCCAAGCCGCTCGCCGCATCCTCAATGAAGAAGGGCTCCACGACGTCGACATCACCCTCACCCCAGGCGAACTCTCAGACCACTACGACCCCTCCACCCGCACGCTCGCCCTCTCCGAATCCGTCTTCCACGGCAATTCCCTCTCCGCCGTCGGCGTCGCCGCCCACGAAGCCGGTCACGCCATCCAGCACGCCCATGCCTACCAACCCCTCATGTGGCGCATGCTTGCCGTCCGCACCACCAGCACCGCTTCATGGGTCCTCATGATCGCCCCGCTCGTCCTCGGCCTCCTCGGCAAACTCATCCTCGGCCTCACCATCGCCGTCGTCTGCCTCGCCATCCTCATGGCCTTCAACCTCGTCACCCTCCCAGTCGAATTCGACGCCAGCCGCCGCGCCAAAACCGCTCTCGTCAACAGCCGCATCATCGCCCCAGGCCCGGAAGCCGATGGCGTCAACGCCGTCCTCAATGCCGCCGGCTTCACCTACGTCGCCGCCTTCCTCTCCTCCCTCGCGTGGTTCGTCCTCCGACTCGTCGAACTCCTCGGCCTCACCAGTAACGACGACTGATCGCCCCCTCGCCCTCCCGCCAGTCGCTTCTTTTTTCCACAACCGCAGGCTTGCCGCCTCCGCGTTGCGGGTTCACTAGTCCCTCCGCGCCCAGTCCCCCTCAAGGGCTCCACGCGCACACCACCCGCTTTCCCAACCACCCCATCAACTTCCCGCTATGGCCTCCCTCAATAAAGTCATGATCATGGGCAACCTCACCCGTGACCCGGAAGTCCGCTACACCCCCAAAGGCCAGGCCGTCGTCGATATCGGCCTCGCCGTGAACCGCCGCTACAAGGTCGAAAACGAAACCCGCGAGGAAGTCACCTTCATCGACGTCACCTTCTGGGGCCGCAGCGCAGAAATCATCGGCCA
>JAIXVE010000339.1 GCA_027483175.1 Verrucomicrobiaceae bacterium
CGGGTGGGAGTGTTCATGGAGCCGAAGCCGTTGTCGATCGGGGTGCGTGTGGAGCATCCGCAGGCGTGGATTGACCGGACGCAGTACGGGAGGTTTGCGGGGCATGCGAAGTTAGGGGCGGCTCCTTACAAGTTTGTGCATCACAGCCGGACGGGCGGGCGGACGGCGTACAGTTTCTGCATGTGTCCGGGTGGATTGGTGGTGGCGGCGTCGAGCGAGCCGGGGACGGTGGTGACGAACGGGATGAGCAGTTATGCGCGTGCGGAGGCGAATGCGAATGCGGGGTTCATGGTGGATGTGAGTCCTGCGGATTACGGTGGGTCGGGGCCGCTGGCGGGGATAGCGTTTCAGCGGGAGTGGGAGCGGCGGGCGTTTGTGGAGGGCGGGGGGAATTACCATGCGCCGGTGCAGACGATCGGGGATTTTCTGGCGGGGCGGGCGAGCCGGGAGTTGGGCGGGGTGGTACCGTCGTATGAGCCTGGGGTGACGCCGGGGGATTTGCGGTCGTGCCTGCCGACATGGGTGGCGGCGACGCTGAAGGAGGCGATTCCGGCGATTGACCGGACGCTGCGAGGATTTGCGCATCCTGATGCGTTGCTGGTGGCGGTGGAGACGAGGAGTTCGTCGCCGTTGCGGGTGACGCGGGATCCTGACAGACTGGAGAGTGTGAGTACGGCTGGGTTGTACCCTGCGGGGGAGGGGGCTGGGTATGCTGGGGGGATTATTTCTGCGGCGGTGGATGGGATGCGGGTGGCGGAGGTGCTTTTGCGGCAGGGCTGAATTGACGGGAGGTGCTGGAGCGGGCAGGTGAGGGCATGACGGAAACCGAAGCGCTGGTGGCGTTGAACATGCTGCCGAAGATCGGGCCGGTGCGGGTGCGTCGGCTGGTGGAGGCGTGCGGGAGTGCGGCGGGGGTGTTGCGTGCGGGGAGCGGGAAGCTGAGGCAGGTGGAGGGGATTGGGGCGGAGACGGCGGCGATTCTGGGGAAGTGGGAGGATTATGCGGATGTGAGTGGGGAGCTGGAGCGGGTGAGGGGGGGTGGGTACGGGATATTGACGGCGGAGGACGAGGCGTGGCCGGAGGGATTGCGGGAGATGCATGATCCGCCGCTGTTGCTGTATGTGTGGGGGAAGGTGGAGGCGCGGGATCGGTCGGCGATTGGGGTGGTGGGGTCGAGGCGGGCGACGTCGTATGGGTTGCAGCAGGCGAAGCGGTTTTCGTTTCAGCTGGCGCATGCGGGGGTGACGGTGCTGAGCGGGCTGGCGCGGGGGATTGATACGGCGGCGCATGAGGGGGCGGTGGCGGCCGGGGGGCGGACGATTGCGGTGATCGGGTCAGGGTTCGGGCATCTTTACCCACCGGAGAATAAGGCGCTGGCGGAGCGGATTGCGAGTGGGCACGGGGCGGTGGTGAGTGAGTTTCCGATCGGGACGGAGCCTGACAAGCAGACGTTTCCGCAGCGGAACCGGATTGTCAGCGGGTGGAGTCAGGGGATTCTGGTGGTGGAGGCACCGGCGTGGAGCGGGGCATTGATCACGGCGAACAATGCGGCGGACCAGGGGAGGTCGGTGTATGCGATACCTGGGCCGATTGACCGGGCGTCGTCGGCGGGGTGCAATCGATTGATTCAGAATGGGGCGAGGCTGGTGATGGAGGCGTCGGAGATTCTGGATGACATGAATTTCCTGCTGCCGGCACCGGTGCTGGGGACTCTGGCGGCGGCGCCGGAGATGAGTGAGGAAGAGCGAGTGGTGTGGGATGCGCTGGAAGAGGGAGAGACGCAGATTGATGCGGTGATCGGGAAGACTGGGCTGGCGGCGGCGGTGGTGGCGGCGCAGCTGATGCGGATGGAGCTGAAGCGGCTAGTGAGGCAGCTGCCGGGGCGGGTTTATGTGAGGGTGGGTGGCTGAGGTAGGTGAGGTGGGTGAGGAGTTGCGGCGAGGGAGCGGGCTTCGAGTTCGAAGGGGCAATCGTCGTAGCCGTGGATGAGGCAGGAGGAGAGGTAGAGATGGAGGAAGATGCGGAGGCCGCCGAGGCGTTCGGCTTGAGCGGTGTGGGTGGCTTCGTGGCGGAGGAGGGAGAGGTCGTCGGCGACGTCGTGGCGGAGGAAGATGGCGTAGTGGAGGGCCATGCCTGCGGTGGAGCGGCCGTCGAAGCCGAGGGTGGCGGCGAGGCGTTGCTGCCATGCGAATCCGGGCATGGGGAAGGAGGGGACGGCGAGGATGCGAATGTGTTCCGGGTGCTGGACGCCGGATTGGGTGGCGGCTGCGGATTCGAGGGGGGTGAGGGGTCGGCCGTGGTGGAGGGCGAGCTGGGAGGTGCGGCGGGCCCATGAGTGGACCCATGGGAGGGAGAGGCGGACGAGGGTGTTCGCGAGGAGGCGGTGCAAGGCGGGTGGTGGTGGAGTGGGCGGGGCGTGATTGAAGGTGGTGGTTTTTGAATTTGTGGGAAAGCGTGAAGATGCAGTCGCGGTGGGTGGCTGGGGTGGAGACAAGGTCGGGACGGCCTTGGTACGGTGGGTGGCTGGTTCGGAGACAAGGGCGGGACGCCCTCCTGAGTAACTGTTTTGCAAGTTACTCGGCATCAACGAGTTGGAAGCCGAAGGCGGCGGCTTGTTTTTCAAGGTTGCGGCGGCGGCGGGCGAGGTTCTGCGGAGTGAGGTGGAAGGCTTCGGCTTCGTCGTAGGGCGTTTGACTTTGGGTCATGCCATAGAGGATGCGGA
>JAIXVE010000015.1 GCA_027483175.1 Verrucomicrobiaceae bacterium
ATGCTGTGGCACCCCAGCGCCTTCGCCGCCTCAATCCACTTCTTGTGATTGTCCACCGCCTTGCCCCGCGCCGCATCATCAGGATCCCCCAGATGCCCCTCGCCATCACACATGATCAGCACACTCGTCACCCCTTCACCCTCGCAGATCTTCTTCAATTCCGCCACGTACGCCGCATCCGTCGCCTTGTCCTTCCAGAACTGATTCACCCACTCCACCCCATCAATCCCGAAATCCTTCTTCGCCATCACCGGAAAATCCGTGTTCTTCATCTGCTTCGCAAACAACGCCTTGTGCAATGACCACTGCGCCAGCGAAATCTTGAACGCAGGCACCGCCTCCGCCGCAACCAGCCGGGAACTCAATGGCGCCGCCACTACATCGGCTGCCATCGTCAGAAAGGAACGTCGCGAGGTTTTCATATCAGATCAGTTGGAATGAATTTGCCCGCCATCATCGCGAGATGCCGCGCCGCCGCCAACCATAATTTCTCCGCTTCCGTGGATTCTCTCCCCTCAGGGATTTGAGCTTGCCAATTCCCACCCGGATGCGCATCTCATCCCCGCGCAGACCCCCCGCTCCTCAAGCCATGAAAAAGCTCTTCCCAGCACTCTCCGCGCTCCTCTTCTCCTCCCCTCTCGCCATGAGCCAGGCCACCATCACCAAAGAACCCTTCGGCAATCTCAAAGACGGCCGCGCCGTCAGCCTCTACACCCTCGCCGCCAAAGACGGCGCTTCCGTCCGCATCACCAACTTCGGCGGCATCATCGTCAGCATCGATGTCCCCGACCGCTCCGGTAAACTCGACAGCGTCGTCCTCGGCAAAGACTCCCTCGCAGAATACGAAGCCGGCCACCCCTTCTTCGGCTGCATCACCGGCCGCTACGCCAACCGCATCGCCAAAGGCAAATTCACCCTCGACGGCACCGCCCACTTCCTCGCCGTCAACAACGGCCCCAATAGCCTCCACGGCGGCAAAGAAGGCTTCGACAAAAAACTCTGGTCCGTCAAATCCGCCATCCTCAAAGACGGCGCCCCCACCCTCGTCCTCACCTACTCCAGCCCGGACGGCGAAGAAAACTACCCAGGTAAACTCGACTGCGAGGTCACCTACTCCTTCAACGACCAGCACGAACTCTCCATCGTCTACTCCGCAGTCACCGACAAACCCACCGTCGTCAATCTGACCAACCACTCCTACTTCAACCTCGCAGGCCACGGCCACGGCACCATCCTCGACCACATCCTCGAAATGCCCTGCGGTTCCTACACCGACACCGACGCCACCCTCATCCCCACCGGCGAGGTCCTCGCCGTCACCGGTACCCCGCTCGACTTCCTCAAACCCACCCGCATCGGCGACCGCATCGACAAAACCGACTTCCTCCCTCTCAAATACGGCGAGGGCTACGACCACAACTTCGTCATCAACGGCCCCAAAGGCGAACTCCGCACCGCCGCCAAAGTCAAAGACCCCGTCTCCGGCCGCACGCTCGAGTGCCTCACCACCGAACCCGCCGTCCAGCTCTACACCGCCAATCACCTCGAAAAGGAATACAAAGGCCGCGACGGCCGCACCTACACGCGCCGCGGTGCCTTCTGCCTCGAAACCCAGCACTTCCCGGACAGCCCCAACCAACCGTCCTTCCCCTCCACCGTCCTCCGCCCCGGCCAGACCTACCAGCACACCTGCGTCTACCGCTTCGGTGTCGCCAAATGACCGCACCCCGCCCCCCGGCGCACCATCTCCATGCACGCTGACGCCGCGCAGCGTCTCTCCGACGCCGAAGCACGCTTCGAAGCCGCACGCCGCCGCATCGGTCTCTGGTTAGGCCCGCTCGCCGCCGCCCTCCTCCTCGCCTTCCCCATCCCAGGCATCTCCCCGGAAGCCCAGCGGCTCTCCGCGGTCCTCGCCCTCGCCGTCATCTTCTGGATCACAGAGGCCATCCCCATGGCCGCCACCGCCCTCCTCGCCCCCGCCCTCTGCATCCCCCTCGGCATCGCCGACGATAAGGCCATCCTCGCCCCCTTCGCCTCCCCCTCCATCTTCCTCTTCATCGGCAGCTTCTTCCTCGCCGAAGCCATGCGCCGACACGGTCTCGACCAGCGCATCGCCCTCTGGCTCCTCACCAGACGCGGCGTCACCCGCTCCCCATTCACGCTCTTCGCCGCCCTCGGTACCATGACCGCCATCCTCTCCATGTGGATGAGCAATGTCGCCACCACCGCCATGATGCTCCCAGTCGCCACCGGGGTCCTCAACGCCTGCCCCGGCCTCCACGACAACCGCCGTCTCCAGTGCGACCTCGTCCTCCTCATCGCCTTCGCCGCGTCCGTCGGCGGGCTCGGCACCCCCGTCGGCACCCCGCCCAACATCATCGCCATGGGCTTCCTCAAAAAACTCTCCGGCGATTCCATCACCTTCCTCGACTGGATGAAAATCGGGGTCCCCCTCGTCTTCGTCCTCACCGCCTTCCTCCTCTGGTGGCTCCGTCCCAAAGGCGTCGTCTTCACCGACCGCGCCGCCATGGACGCCGACCTCCTCTCCCGCCGCGCCGCCCTCGGCCCCCTCACCCCCGGCCAACTCAACACCGCCGTCGTCTTCTCCCTCGCCGTCGCCCTCTGGATGTACCCAGGCCTCGTCGAACTCACCACCGGACAACGCATCCTCGGCGTCGACTGGATGGCCCATTACCTCAAAGAAGAAACCGTCGGCCTCCTCGCCGGCCTCTCTCTCTTCCTCCTCCCCACCAGCCTCAAAAACCACCAGTTCACCCTCACATGGGAAGAAGCAGTCGGCATCGACTGGGGCACCATCTTCCTCTTCGCCGGCGGCCTCGCCCTCGGTACCCAGATCTTCGCCACCGGCCTCGCCGACGCCATGGGCCGCTCCATGAGCGCAGCCCTCGGCCAACCCTCCCTCTGGTCCCTCGTCGCCGCAGGCGTCATCCTCAGCATCATCCTCAGTGAGGCCACCTCCAATACCGCCTCCGCCAATGTCATGGTCCCCCTCTTCATCATCCTCGCAGGCTCAGCCAGTCTCCCCCAACGCCCCGTCGCCCTCGCCGTCAGCCTCGCCTGCAGCTTCGGCTTCATGCTCCCAGTCTCCACAGGCCCAAACGCCATGGCCTACAGCACAGGCCTCGTCCCCCTCCCTCGCATGATCAAAGCAGGCATCGCCCTCGATCTCGTCGGCGCACTCGCCGTCTGGCTCGCCGTCCGTCTCCTCTCCTGATCCCCCCAATCCTCCCCGAAATCTCGCCGCTCTGCAAAAAACCACTTGGCAATCCCCAAATCTCCGCTACGAATCACCCACCGAAACACTTCGGGAAGTGGGGTATTAGCTCAGTTGGTAGAGCACCACAATGGCATTGTGGGGGTCAGCGGTTCGAATCCGCTATGCTCCACCACTTCTCTCCCCTCCGGCTCTCCCGGAGGCTCCCCTCAGGAAACCCACCCGCGCGGTTCCTCACCCGTCCACTGACGGTTCCCCACTCGACCGTCCATTGACGGTCTCTTCCCAGCCGTCTCGTGCCGGCCTCTCCAACCCTCCCCGGCACCTCCGCGCCCACTCCCAAAAACAATCCGGGCCGGACACCACCACCGTCTCACACGGCGCAGCATCCAGCCCGGATCGCTTCGATATCTCAATCCCAACTCAGCGCGTCTCAATCCGCACCCGGAAATACCGAGTCCCCGGCGCGATCGCCACCTGCCGACTCGTCGAATCCCCCACCGCAGGAATCCCCTGCTCCACCGGAGCCCACCCAAGCAGATCCGAGGTCCCCTCAATCGTATAACTCACCCCAGCCTTCGAGTTCCACGTGATCTCCATCGCATTCCCAGTCCGCACCAACCCAGTCACCCGGATCCCCTCAGGCCCACCCGCAAACAGATTGTAAATCTCCCCGCGGTTCAGCGTCCCATCGTAAATCCGGAACTCGTTGAATGACCCCGTCATGTTCGGATCGCCGCCATACTGCGACCGCCCCAGCCAGTTGTTCACGTCCTCAATCTGATTCAACCGCCAGTCCAGCGCCGCATTCTGCTGAATCCACACGCCGTCACGATTGAAGCTCGATACGCTCGTCACCCCGGAACTCGAATCCACCGTCGCCGCAAAGAAAATCTCCACGCCCGGTCCCGGATCAAACAATCCCACGTTCGTCAGCGACCAGTCATAGAACGATTCCCCGCTCGTCGGCGTCTTCAACGCAAACCGCTGGTCGTTCAACACCGTCCCACGCGACGCCGCTAGGAACATGTAACTCGTCCCGTTCCCAATCCCGTTCGGCGGCACCTCACCATTCGAACTGTTCCCGAAGTCCCACACGCGCGACCAGTTGTTTGCCGCATCGATCGTCACCCATGCCACCGCGGTCACCCGCGGCTTCGAACTGATGATCCCGTTCGGCAGGTCAATGTACGGCGAATTCCCGTCGTTAGGCCCGCCCGGCAGCAGCACACTAGCCCCATTCGCCGTCGCTCCCGTCCCCCGCACCATCCCGTGCGCGCCACCCACCGAATCCACCACCACGGTCCCATCCGCCACCGGCCCGTTCAACTCGTTGAACGTCCACCGGTGCGCCATCGTCCGCACCTGCGCCAGCGGATTCGCCGGCAGCGGATCCGCTCCATCCAGCGCCAAGTCCCGGTCCGTATCCTGATTCGACGGATCACCCCCATTCTGCACTTCCGCAGCATCACCAAGCCCGTCAATGTCAGTATCCGCATTCACCGGGCTGCTCCCAGTGTTCGTCAGAGACAGATACACATTCGTCCCAGTCTCCACCGCATCACTCAATCCATCCCCATCCGTATCCGCCTTCGTCGGATCAGATCCCCGGCCCATCTCCACCAGCGCCGTCAACCCGTCACCATCAAGATCCGATCCCGGCGCAGGCGCTCCCGGATTCCGGTCCACATACCACGCCGGCCATCCGCTCGGATCCATCACCTTCAGCGTCACAATGTCCGTCCCCGCATTCGTCCCCGTCGGCAGGGCGTTCGGTCCCTTGTTCATGCTCTTCACCACATCCGCAGGCGTGAACGCCCCGGAATACACCCGGAATTCATCAAATTCCCCGCCAAAACTGCCGTCACCAGACCAGTTAGACCGGCCCAGCCAGCAGTTCACATCATTCAACTGGTCCAGCGTCAGTCGCGTGTCCGGCGTCGGAATCGCCACGCCATTCTCATAATACGCCAGCTTCCCAGTCGTCTCGTCCACCGTCAGCACAAAGTGGAACGGCGTCCCCACCGTGTTCGCCGACGCAGCGAAGTCCACCCCGTAGTTGTTCCCCGTCCCGCCAGCCGCATCGTCGTTCGTCCAATCCACCCGACGCAGATTCACATCGTCACCCCGCGCCGCCGAAATGAGCAGGTAATCCATCCCACGCGTGTTGTTCTGACTGATCCGGCCCGATGGGAAAATCTCGCCCATCGCGCCTCCCGGATACGATGACCCGAAGTCCATCAATCGCTGCCAGCCGCCATCAAACCGGTTCGTCACCGTCACCCAACCTTCAAACGTCACCGACCCACGGCCTCCCTTCGCCCGCGCAAACCGCGACGCCATCCCGTTAGGCAGATCCACATACGCCGCCGTTCCATTGCTGCCACCATAACCTGCCCCCGGCAGCGTCAGTGCAGTGCCCGTCCACGTCGCCCCCTCCCCGCGCACCTGACCATTCCAACCACTCACACTGTCCGTCACCGTCGCGCCACTCGCACTGTTGAAGCTGTACCGCGTCGTCAGGAACAACACCGGAATACTCGCCGCACTCAGCGGATTCGATCCCGCCGCCACTTCCGTCCCGTCACCGTACGTGTCGCCATCCGTATCCACATTCAACGGATTCGTCCCGCGCGTCGCCTCGTTCCCATCCGTCAATCCATCCCCGTCCGTATCCGCCAGCAGCGGATTCGTCCCGTTCACCGCCTCCTGACCGTCACTCGATCCATCCCCATCCGTATCCGCTACCCGCGGATTCGTGCCTGTCTGAAACTCCAGCACGTTCGTCCTCCCATCCGCGTCAGGATCCAATCCACCCTGACCTCCCACATTCGGATCAATGTCCACTCCCGCAAAACGAATCTCCCACCAGTTCGGCAGGCTGTCACTGTCACTGTCCGTCGGCGCCGGCAGCACCGCATCAGGCCCAGCCAGATCATTCCTCGCCACTTCCCCAGCCGTCAGAGCCCGATCATAAATCCGGAACTCGTTGAACTCTCCCTGCACGTTCTGGTCGCCCGTCCAGTTGGACCGCCCCAGCCAGTTGTTCACGTCATTCAGATTCACCATCCGAATCCCCGCATCCAATATCTCCGTCACCGGCACCCCTCCCTCATAAAACCACACCCCAACCCCGTTCCGCCACACCACCGTCAAATGCCGCTCCACTCCCATCGGCACTCCCACATCCGTCGTCACCGTCGCCCCAGGCCCGCCCGCTCCCAACGGCCCATTCCCCGCAGGATCCACATTCCTCAACTCAAGCCGGTTCACATTCACATTCCCAGCCACATCCGACGTCAGCGCCAGATAGTCTGAACCATTCCCACCTCCCCCCGGCCCCGTAAACTCGCCATTGTTCGAACTACCAAAGTCAAACACCCGCCCCCACGTCCGTGGTGCCGTGTTCGTAAACCACACCTCCAGCGTCACTTCCCCGCTACCCCCAAGCTCCGGCGCTCGCGAACTCACCAGACGATTCGGCAAATCCACATACGCCTCCGTCGCCGACCCACCACCAGGCAGCGACACCGCACTACCCGTAAACGTCGCATTCGCACCCAGCACCCGCCCATGCTGGTACCCAGCACTGTCCGTCACCACCGTCCCGCTCGTCGCCGCTCCAGCCGCATTGTTGAAACTCCAACGGTGAATCGGCCCGCTCGCCAGCGCCGCCACAGGACTCGTAAACGGAAACCCGGCCTTCTCAGTATGATAGTTGTTCAATACCTGCGGCCCAGTCAGCGCCCCATCATGGATCCGCACCTTCGCAATAAACATCGTCCCACGGTTCGCACCCGTCGGCGTCACCCCATCACCTTCCATCTGCGACCCAATCAGCATCGGACCAGGATGCGTATTCAGAAACAATCCACCCTCCGAATTGTTAGGCTCGCCGTCCACGTACAACTGGGTCGTGTCCGCCGGAACATCCGCTCCATTCCCCGTTCCTGAATGCACCCACACCAGATGCCTCCAGTTCCCAGCCGTCGGATACGGATTCCAGTTCAAATCCGGTGCCCCCCACTGACCCACCGCACTCCACGTCGGATGGGTCCCGTACAAACACGAGAAATTCATCCCCTCTCCACCACCACGCCGTCCCCACGCCAGAATCGTCTCCTCCGCAGACCCGTTCAACCCGCGCGGCGCTTCATTGTACACCCACACCTCCACCGACCGCGACGGCTGCGGCCCCACAATCCCCGCCGGCGCATCCATCCGCACCGGGGTCCCCGGTGCCACCGTCTGATTCACCACACTCATCAAAAACGAATCCCCGTCCAGATACAGCGCCGGCACCGTCCCATCCGGCGCATTCCGAATTACCGGCACCGTACTCCCACCTCCCAGCGCCTCAAAACCACCACCCGCACTCCCCGTATTCGCAATGTACTGCAGCGCCCCAGCCGGCTGGGTCGTGAAATCAAGATTCACCAGCAGATTCTCCGCCGTCTGAATCTGAGCATGACCCTGCTGCGCAATTGCGGCAAGAAGGCACATTTCAAGGCTGCGGCGCTTGGCACCGCCCGTACGGGCAATTTTATGTCTTTTCATTGGGGGGGGTCTCCAGATTGCTAAAGTCACCCCGATTTCGTCAACGCCTAATTTTCAAACCGCCTGACCCGTAATCCACCCCGGTTCACCCCCGTACTCCTCCACCCATGCCTCCCTCCCCTCCCACGCGCTTCCACGGCATCATCCCCCCCATCGCCACACCCCTCGCCGCACCCGACCAACTCGATATCCCCGCCCTCGAACGTCTCATCGAACACCTCATCCTCGGCGGCGTCCACGGGCTCTTCGTCCTCGGCAGCACCGGCGAAGCCCCCAGTCTCAGCCCCGCCCTCCGCCGCGCCGTCATCACCGAATCCCTCCGCATCGTCCACGACCGCATCCCCATCATCGTCGGCATCACCGACACTTCCCTCACGGAATCCATCGCCCTCGCCGCCTTCGCCGCCAACTCCGGTGCCGCCGCTGTCGTCGCCGCCCCGCCGTTCTATTTCCCCATCACCCCAGCCGACCTCGACCGCTACTACGCCGCCCTCGCCGCGGCCGTCCCGCTCCCGCTCTTCCTCTACAACATGCCCGCCTTCACCAAGGTCGCCGTCTCCCTCGCCACCGCCGAACGCGCCCTCCAGAACCCCCGCATCATCGGCATCAAAGACAGCTCCGCCGACATGATCCAGGTCCACGGGCTCCTCCAACTCGCCTCCCAGCGCCCCGACTGGTCAGTCTTCGTCGGCCACGAACAACTCACCGCCGAAGCCGTCCTCCTCGGAGCCCACGGCGGCATCAACGCCGGTGCCAATCTCCTCCCCGCCTTCTACTCCTCTCTCTACCACGCCGCCGCCTCCGGCGACCTCGCCACCGTCCGCTCCCTCCAACCCAAAGCCGTCCAGATCGCCTCGCTCCTCTACTCGGTCGGCCCTCCCGCCACTTCCCTCGTCCGCGGCGTCAAAGGAACCCTCGCCCTCCTCGGCATCTGCTCGGACCTCATGGCCGAACCGCTCCACGCCTTCTCCGACCCCGAACGCGCCGAACTCCGCCGCCGCATGCTCCTCTGCGGCCTCACCCCCGCCCTCCCGTGAAATCCCTCATCCTAACTCTCCTCCCTCTCCTCTCCCTGACACTCCACGCCCGGGCTCTCGAAAGGCTCGCCTATCAAAACCCCGGCCTCTCCGTCTCCCTCGGCGTCGGGCTCTGGGCATGGCCAATCCCCACCGACGCCGACCACGACGGCGACTTCGACCTCATCGTCTCCTGCCCTGACAAACCCTCCAACGGAGTCTGGCTCTTCGAAAACACCTCCGGCGATACCGCCCGCCACAAGCTCCCCGTCTTCAAACCCGCCCGCCGTCTCAGCAGCACCGTCCACTACGTCATGCCCAGCTACGTCAACGGCCAGCTCCGCGTCCTCAGCCCCGGCTGGGAATACCCGGACTTCGCCCGCCACGGCACCGCCACCCGCTTCCGCATCCCCGCCGACCAAGGCTTCTACAAGCCCGACGGCACCGCCCGCGGCGGCCCGCGCCTCCGCCACCACCAATGGCGCTACGCCGACTTCGACGGCGATCAACGCCCCGACCTCATCGCCGCCATCGAAGACTGGAGCCACTACGGCTGGGACAACGCATGGAACCCCAACGGCGACTGGACCAACGGCCCGCTCAAGGGCTTCCTCTTCGTCTTCCGCAACACCGGCTCCGCCGCCTCACCAGAATACGCCCCGCCCTTCCAGATCCGCATCGGCAGCCAGCCCCTCGAAACCTTCGGCTGCCCGTCTCCTAACTTCATCAACTGGGACGACGACGACGACCTCGACCTCATCACCGGCGAATTCCTCGACTCCTTCTCCTACTTCGAAAACTCCGGCACCAGCTCGGAACCACGCTACTCCCCAGCCCGCCGGCTAACCGATCCCTCCGGCACTCCCGTCCGCATGGAACTCCAGATGATCGTCCCCGTCGCCTTCGACTGGGACAAGGACGGCGATCACGACCTCATCACCGGCGACGAAGACGGCCGCGTCGCCTTCATCGAATGCCTCCAACTCGCCTCCCCGGACCACCCTCCGGTCTTCGCCCAACCGGTCTACTTCCAGCAGGAAGCCGATACCCTCAAATGCGGCGCCCTCGCCACCCCCATCGGCTTCGACTGGGACGGCGACTCCGACACCGACATCCTCTCCGGCAACACCGCCGGCTTCATCGAATGGTTCGAAAACCTCAGCGGCCCTAACCACCCCAGCCCGAAATGGGCCGCCCCTCGCCGCCTCACCGCAGGCACCACCACCTTCCGCATCCTCGCCGGCCCTAACGGCAGCATCCAGGGCCCCGCCGAAGCCAAATGGGGCTACACCACGTTCTCCGTCGCCGACTGGAACCTCGACGGTCTCCCCGACATCGTCCTCAACAGCATCCTCGGTGAGGTCGTCTGGCTCCGCAACACCGGCACCCGCTCCGCCCCTGCCCTCGCCGCCCCGGAACCAGTCACCGTCGCATGGCCATCCCCACAACCCACCCTCGCATGGGGCTGGCGCAAACCCTCCGGCAACGCCCTCCTCACCCAATGGCGCACCACCCCGGTCGTCCACGACTTCAACGCCGACGGTCTCCCCGACCTCGCCATCCTCGACACCGAAGGCTACCTCGCCTTCTTCGAACGCCGCCGCTCCGGCAATTCCCTCGAACTCGCTCCCCCTCGCCGCGCCTTCCTCGACGAACACGGCCAACCGCTCCGCCTCAATCCCAAATCCGCAGGCGCCAGCGGCCGCCGCAAACTCTGCGTCACCGACTGGGACGGCGACGGCCACTTCGACTTCCTCCTCAACTCGTCCAACGCCGACTTCCTCCGCCAGACCCACGCCACCAACAACACATGGTCCTTCACCAACGCCGGTGCACTCGCCTCCCGCAACATCGAAGGCCACGACGTCAGCCCAGCCACCGCAGACTTCGACGGCAACGGCATCCCAGACTTCATCGGCGGCGCAGAAGACGGCCGCATCTACTTCCTCAAAAACCCTCGCTCGCACTGACGATCCCCGTCCTCCGACCACCTCCAGTCCACCCCCGCTTCGCCCTCGACGCCCCTCCCTTCCCACCCCACCGTCCCGCCATGAAACTCGCCGCCTTCATGGCGCTCATCTCCCTCCTCTTCGCAGCCACCTCCGTCTCCGCCAAACCCTCCAAATCATCCAAATCCTCCAAAAACCGCCGCACGCTCCGCAACGAACCCACCCAAGGCTTCATCTTCCGCCGCTCCATCTCCCTCCACAAAGGCGACAAACCTCCCGCCGGTAAAATCTCCGGCAACACATGGGACCTCGGCGGCCTCACCCTCGACGGCCGCGACTCCGGCGACTGCTGCGACAAGGAAGGCGGTGCCAAAATCACCATCCACTGGAAGGGCCTCACCATCCGCAACGGCCGCTTCGCCAATTGGCCCGACGGCGTCGGCATCGCCGCCCCGGACGTTACTTTCGAAAATGTCGCCTTCGAAAACTGCGAGGATTGCCTCAACACCTCCAAAGGCGCCCGCAATTGGACCATCCGCGGCTGCTTCTTCCGCGCCGCCCCTCTCAAAACCTCCCGCCAGAACGGCTACCCTGGCGACAAAGCCTTCCAGGCCAATGTCTCCGACGGAGCCAATCTCATCGAGGGCTGCACGTTCTCCGGCTTCCGCAACGCCATCCGCGCCGGTTCCCAGAAATACCGCAAATCCGCCGGCTCCATCGTCATCCGCAACAACCGCTTCCTCAACTCCGCCACCGCCATCCACGCCGTCGCCGGCGACATCCTCGTCGATCCCCAATCCAATCTCTACCTCAAGGTCCCCCAGCCCCACCGCACCGAATCCCCCGGCCGCCTCATCCTCTCCCCTACCCGCTGACTCGCCTCATTGCAGGGTGGACTTTCCTTCACCGTTCCTTACTCTGTCTCCGCTATTCTCCTGAATTCCTCGCCATGCCCCGCCGCCAATCCGGTCTCCAGCCCGCCCACATCTTCGGTGCCCTCGCCTTCCTCGCCTTCGCCGGCGGCGGCTTCTGGTACTTCTCACGCCAGAAAGAAGAAGGCTTCTCAGGCAACAAATTCTCCGCCGCCCAGTACCAGCAGAACTACATCGGCCTCCGCGGCAACAAATACGTCGTCACCGGCATCATCACCAAACAACTCCGCTACGCCCCCAACAGCGCGCGACTCTTCTCCCTCGCCGTCACCGACGACGGTGCCTCCGATCCCATCGACCTCGCCGTCCTCATACCCCCGGAATTCAGCAGCATCAATATCCAGACCGGCCAATCTTTCCAACTCAAGGTCCTCGTCGACAAAGACGGGCTCCTCCGCGCCGAAGACATCCGCAAATCCTGAACCCTCACCCAGCCGCTCGCCATGAAGCTCCGCACCCTCTCCCTCGTCTCTCTCCTCGCCGCCGCCCCGCTCCACGCTCAGGTCTTCGACGCCGGCGGCGGTGGCCAACCCGCTGCCCAGCCCGGTACCGCCGCAGCCGCCCAGCCCTCCGCCCCCAAAGCCCTCCTCGGCAACGATGTCCCCTTCGTCGACCCAGGCTCGGAAATGGCCCAGTGGGACGGCAAAATGTGGAATGTCACTAACAACCGACTCTTCCGCGCCCGTTTCGAAAAGTACCTCGCCGCCCCGGAAGAAAACACCGCCCGCGACGCCGAATACCGCCAGCTCCTCCTCGACGCCATGAAGGCCATGTCGCCCAGCCGCCCAGGCGGCCCCAGCGTCCCGGAAACCATGCGCCTCCTCGTCAAAGCCGCCGATTACCCCATCGACGCCCGTCTCTGCGACTCCCTCGCCCAGGCCGTCTACGGGGTCGTCCTCAATCGCAAAAATCAGCGGCTCCTCGCCCAGATGAACAAGGAACTCGAAAAGGACCGCCACAACCAGGGCTGGAACCTCGAGGTCTCCGCAGCAGCCGCCGAAACCCGCCAGAAAATGAACGCCCCCGCGCAGGGCGGCGGAGGTGGCGGCGGCGGCAATCAACCCAACGGCCAAGGCCAAGGCCAGGGCCAGAACAACGCCGGCCGTCCCGCCCAGTCTTCCGGCCAGTCCATGGAATCCCAACTCGGCGAATTCAGCCGCGCCGGCAGCTACATCAAGAAAATCATCGAAATCGACGCCGCACGCATCGCCAATTCCGCCAAAATGACCGCCGGCGACCTCAAATCCAAGGTCGAATTCCAGGCCCTCATCGTCCAGTTCTTCCTCCAGCGCCGCTTCGAACACACCATCCTCTCCTGCCGCCTCTACCGCAATCTCTACGAAGACGGCGACAGCGAACTCAAGCTCAAGGAAGGCTCCGACGTCGAAAAAATGTTCACCCGCACCACCGGCACCACCCCAACCGTTAGTGCCCTCGACGCCCTCGCCTCCGAATTCATCCGCGATGTCGATGAAGGGGTCGTCGCCTTCGAATACCTCTCCGAGAAAAACGAACTCGAAAGCGCCAGCAAACGCCTCAGCGAGGCCTTCGTCATCGGCGAATACCTCCCACGCATGCGCACCCTCACCCGCGCCCGCAAGGAAAAGGTCCTCGAATTCGTCCGCGACGCCAACCAGCTCATCTCCGCCATCGAGGTCAAAGACTACTCCCTCGCCGAGGAAGTCGTCGAACGTCTCCGCAAAAACGGCAAGGACTTCGACTACGCCAAACCTCGCGCCGCCATCGAAACCGCCCGCGCCGCCTCCGCCCTCCACATCCAGAACGCCCGCAGCGCCGCCATCAAAAAAGACGACAAAAAGGTCGCCGAGGAAATCGAAAAAGCCGCCCTCATCTGGCCCACCAACCCAGACCTCAAGGCCTTCGCCACCCAGGTCGCCACCTACGGCGACATGAACAGCCGGGTCCTCAATGACCTCGACACGCTCCTCGCTCAGAAAAACTTCCGCGAAATCGCCCGCGAACACATCAAATACTCCGGCGCCGTCCTCGGAAAACCCGAATACGAGGAAAAACTCAAGGCCGCCCTCGAAAAGGTCGCCCCTGTCGACAAGGTCGTCGCCATCGCCGACGAAATGGTCAAGGCCGGCGACTCCGCAGGCGCATGGGAACGGCTCGAAGAAGCCTCCAAAGACTACCCCGACGACAACGAAATCAATCGCCGCCGCGCCGAACTCTCCGGCAAAAACGCCGACTTCATCAACGCCATCATGGAGGCCCGGAAACACGAAACCAGCGGCCGCTCGGGCGTCAGTCTCTCATGGTACCTCCGCGCCGAACGGCTCTACCCGGCCAGTCTCATGGCCCGCAAAGGCATCGACCGCATCGCCGATAAAATCCTCCCGGAATCCGCCCCCGAAACCGCCCCCTCCTCCTTCTCGGACCCCGGCGTCTCTTCTTCCCCAGCCACCTCTCCCGGTGCCGCTCCCTCAGACCCCTTCAACGGCGGCACTTCCACCGGCTCCAATCCCTGACATCTCCCACGCCCCCCTCTTTCCCTGTCCTCCACCACGCCTCCTCGGCAGTCTCCCATCATGAATCTCTTCACTTCCCGCAAATCCAGCATCGCCTGCCGCCGCGACTTCCTCCGCCGCTCCGCCGGCGCAGCCGCCGCCCTCTGGTCCGTCCCCGGTGCCTTCGCCGAAGCCCTCCTCCAAACGCCCTCCCAAACCGAAGGCCCGTTCTACCCGGACTCGCTCCCGCTCGACACCGATAACGATCTCCTCATCATCAACGACGCCACCACCCCAGCCATCGGCGAGGTCACATGGCTCGGCGGCCGCATCCTCGGCCCGGACGGCCAACCCATCCGCAACGCCCTCGTCGAAATCTGGCAGTGCGACAGCACCGGGGTCTACCGCCACGCCGGCAGCGGCGGCGACATCGCCAAAAAAGACAAGAACTTCCAATCCTTCGGCCGCTTCCTCACCGGAACCTCCGGCGAATACGTCTTCCGCACCATCAAACCCGTCCCCTACCCAGGCCGCACCCCTCACATCCACTTCGCCGTCAAAATGAAGGGCCGCGAAAAATGGACCACCCAGTGCTACGTCAAAGACCACCCCGGCAACGCTAAAGACGGCATCTGGAAAAGCCTCGGCTCCGAAAAACATCAGGCCGCCGTCACCGTCCCCTTCTCCCCCATCACCGGCAGCAAAACCGGTGAACTCAGCGCCAAATTCGACATCGTCATGGGCTACACCCCAGAAGGATGACAACCCTCCGCAGCACGCAAAGTGGCACAGGCATCTTGCCTGTGACCCCAATGCCAGCAACCAGAGATGCACACTGGAACAGGCATCTTGCCTGTGACCTCCATGCCAGCGATCATCAAACCAGCCGCCATGGCCTTTCAACTCGTTGAAGCCAGGCGGCTACCCCCTCATTTTCCCCACAAGACCAAAAGATGCCCTCTCCAGGACGGCCTCCTTTAGCCATCACCCTCCTCACCCTCTCGCTCGCCGCAGCCTCTTTAGCCGCCGCAGCCCATCGCAGTAGCCAAAGTGGCACGGGCGTCCCGCCTGTGACCCCACCGTCAGCGCACCCCCGCCAGCAGGAAAGGCTCGACCGCGCCCTCATCGCGTTGACTCTCCCCTCCGGCGGAGTCTTCCTCTCATGGCGCTCGCTCCGCTCCGACCCGCCAACCACCACCTTCCACATCTGGCGCGCCTCGCCTAACACTCCACCCGCCCGCCTCACTCCCTCCCCGCTCTCCGGCCCCACGTCGTTCACCGACCCCACCCCGCCCGCAGACGCCTCCTACTCCATCCAATCCATCCTCCCGGATTCCCCTACCTCCCCTCCCTCACCCCCAGTCAGACCCCTCAAAGAACCATTCCTCCGCATCCCCGTCGACCCTCCCAAGGGCTACACCCCTAACGACGCCGCCCCCGGCGACCTCGACGGCGACGGTGCCTTCGATCTCGTCATCCACCACACCGGCCGCAGCCTCGACAACTCCAAACCCGGCCTCACCGACCCTCCAGTCTTCGAAGCCCGCTCGCTCTCGGGCCGCAAATTCTGGTCCATCCACCTCGGCCCCAATCTCCGCGAAGGCGCCCACTACAACCCGTTCCTCGTCTTCGACTTCGACGGTGACGGCCGCGCCGAATTCGTTTGCCGCACCGCCGACGGCTCCATCGACGGCACCGGCAAACCCATCGGCAATCCCTCCCGCGACTGGCGCTCCCTCACCAAAGGCCCCACCTACGGCAGAATCCTCGACGGCCCGGAATACCTAACCGTCTTCGACGGGCTCACCGGCGCAGCCCTCGCCTCCGCCCCCTTCTCCCCTCCTCGCGGCAAGGTCTCCGACTGGGGCGACTCCTACGGCAATCGCTCGGACCGCTTCCTCGCCACCGTCGCCTTCCTCGACGGCGCCCGCCCCAGCATCGTCATGACCCGCGGCTACTATCAGAAAACCACGCTCGCCGCATGGGACTGGCGCAATGGCTCACTCTCCCTCCGCTGGCTCTTCGATTCCTCCAACCCCCAGCACCTCGACTACTCCGGCCAGGGCAACCACAACCTCGCCGTCGCCGACGTCGACCACGACTCCCGCGACGAAATCATCTACGGATCCATGGCCATCGACGACCACGGTGCCCCGCTCTGGAACTCAAAACTCGGCCACGGCGACGCCCTCCACCTCGCCGATCTCATCCCCTCACGCCCAGGCCTCGAACTCTTCGGGGTCCACGAAAAGGTCCGCCACCCCCACGGCATCGCCTGCCTCGACGCCGCCTCCGGCGCCATCCTCTGGAGCCGCCCCGCCTTCGACACCGGCCGCGGCCTCGCCTGCGACATCGACCCCCGCCACGACGGCTCGGAATGCTGGGCCTCCGGCTTCCCCTCGCTCTTCTCCTCCTCCGGCCAACCCATCGGCCCTCGCCCTCGCTCCACCAACATGGCCGTCTGGTGGGACGGCGATCTCCTCCGCGAACTCCTCGACAGCACTTCCATCTCCAAATGGAACTGGGAATCCCATCGCGAATCCTCACTCCTCGCCGCTCACCTCCACGGAGCCGCCTCTAACAACTCATCCAAAGCCACGCCCTGTCTCTCCGCCGACCTCCTCGGCGACTGGCGCGAGGAAGTCATCTGGCGCTCCCGCTCCTCCCCGGAACTCCTCCTCTTCTCCTCCTCCATCCCCACCCCCCACCGCATCCCCTCCCTCATGCAGGACCACGTCTACCGCATGGGCACCGCATGGCAGAACGCCGGCTACAACCAGCCACCTCACACTTCCTCCCCACTCTCTCCCTCCTCCCCGCGTTGATGCATCTTTTTTGCATCACGGCCTTGCATTCGCCCCATTCCTGCGCTCCCGGCATCTATCGCACTCCATTTGCAATAAATTGCCATGCGCCTCCTCCCTCTGCTCCCCTCCGCCTTCCTCGCCGCCCACTCCCTCGCCGGCACCACAACCCCAGCCCTCCCAGCCCCGCCACAACACGCCGACCTCCCCATCATGGAACGCCCATGGTTCACCGGCCGCTCCTTCAGTCTCGGCGCTCCCCTCAATAACCCGCTCCTCGGCTCACCCCAATCCGGCGGCCTCGGCCTCGCCAACATCTGGTTCCCCCACCTCCACATCAACCAGGCCTACGGCGGTTCCTCCGCCGCCAACCCCGCAGACCTCGCCACCGGCGCCCACGACCCCAACGCCGACGGCTGGACGCTCCAAGGCATCGAGGCCGAAAGCAGCTTCCGCTTCAATCGCTACTTCGAAGGATTCACCGGCCACCACTTCTACTGGGACCAGGCCTCAGGCTGGAACTACGAACACGACGAATCCTTCCTCAAAATCAAATCCCTCCCCGGTGGCTTCGAACTCCGCGGCGGCCAGTTCTTCAACCGCTTCGGCTTCCACAACGCCACCCACCTCCACGGCTGGGACTTCACCGACAGCTTCCTCGTCAATAATCAACTCCTCGGCGATCACAGCGTCACCACCCGCGGCGCTGAAATCACATGGAACCTCCCCATCCCATGGCAAAGCGCCCTCTCCTTCTCCGCGGGCAACGCCGTCGTCGATGACCACAACCACGGCCACGACGACGAACACGAACACGACTCCGCCACCTTCGAATCCCACGGCGCCGCCTTCCAGGACCTCCTCCTCTCCGCCAACTGGACCAATCTCCTCCAAATCAACGACTTCCACCGGCTCCGCTTCGGTGCCTCCGGCGCATGGGGCGATAACCAATTCAACCGCACCACCCACGTCTACGGCCTCCACGCCGAATACGAATGGCGCGAAAATGGCCTCGAACCCGGCGGCGATTACTTCCGCTGGCGCTCCGAAGCCATGTTCCGCCGCTTCGGAGCCGTCAGCGGCCCACTCCCAGGCGAATCCTCCAACCACTCCGATCACGACGATCACGACGATCACGACGATCACGCCAGCCACGACGCCGATCACCACGACGAAGAAGAACACCACGACGACCACGACGCCGATCACGACGATCATTCCGATCACGACGATTCCCCCCAACGCCGCTCCTTCTCCGACTTCGGTATCTACTCCTACGCCCTCTACGGCCACCAAACAGGCTTCGCAGGCCCACTCGAACTCGCCCTCCGCGCAGAATACACCGACGGAATCGCCGACGCAGGCCTCGAAAACCGCTTCCGCCTCACTCCCTCCGCCCGCCTCTTCTTCAATAAAGCCGCCACCGTCTCCGTCGGCCTCCAATACAACTGGGACCGCTTCAGCAACTCACGCGACGAACACTCCCTCTGGACCCAACTCAGCTTCGACTGGGGCGGCCCAGAAGTCCGCTAATGCCCCACCCGCCATCATCCCCTTGGCCCAAAGGGACAACCTATACTCCGGGGCATCGCCCAACCTCGACCCCGACAGCATCATCCACTTGTCCCAAAGGGGCAACATGTGATAGACTGGGGCATCGCCCCAGGTAGCCCACAACAAAAAACACCAAGCCCTGAAAGGGCGCAACATGATACCCCTTGCGAACGGAATGCGCCTGCCAGCATCCCTCCGAACACGCCACTGGTTGGGCTGAGCTCCCGCTCGGCCCCCACCAAACCAGCGCACCGAACGCCTGACGGAGATCACCCCACCCCAACCCGTCCCGTAGGGACGACCGGTGACTAGCCGGGGGTACCGCGAGCCACTCGCGGCACCCCCGGTCCCCAATACAATAACACAGAACCCCGTACGGGGTTCCCCCCACCAAACCAGCGCGCCGAAGGCTCTGGACCCCTGCAAGAATCACCGCTCTCCCCGCGCACGAAATGCGCCTACCCGCCCCTCCCCAAAATCCCCTCTCAAGCCTCACGACCTCATCTCTCCCTGCGGTCCCAAAGGGGCCAAATGTGATAGACCGGGGCAACGCCCCGGGTGCCCCCACCAAAAAATCCCCAGCCCTGAAAGGGCGGCGACATTGGTTGTTCGTGAGCTGAGCAATGATCAGCTCCGCCAGTAGCCAAAAAGCTCTGTCCAGGACTGCCAAAGTGGATGCTCCTCGTCGCCCTCATCGATGTCGAGTCCGCGAGCGTGAAACCAAAGGAACAGCTTGGATCGCGCGTTCTGGCTGGCTGCCTTGTCTGCGCCGGACAGTCCCGACTCGCCTTCGTCGAGACGGCGATACTCGGCACGCTGGCTCTGAATCGTGGCCGCAGACGTTGTGGCACGATAGCCTGCATGAATCACACTCGGGCCAATGAAAAAGACCATCGCGAGAGCGAGAACGGCAATGGCTAACGCAGTGATGATCCGAAATGGCTTTCTGGGGACTTCGTTCATAGGACACGCATGTGATGTCGCCATATGTCTGAGCGCATCCACGGCGGGATGGAAGCTCAATCTCAATTTGGGGGCTTGTCGCCGTTGGATGGGGCGGCTCACAGCCTACCCCGCCCGAACTCTCTGCGAGGCTTTGGAGGCATACAGGCCCTCGCCCCTCCCCAAAATCCCCACTCAAGCCTCCCCCTCATCTCCCCCTGCGGTCCCAAAGGGGCCAAATGTGATAGACCGGGGCAACGCCCCGGGTGCCCCCACCAAAAAACCCCAGCCCTGAAAGGGCGGAACACCCTCCCTTCCCTCACCGACCCCGCCGGACCGGCACCGTCCAATCTCACCCCTCCACACTCGCCCCTCTCCACAAGCCTCAACCACTCTCCCGCACATCCGGTCAATCCGGTCAATCCGGTCAATCTCATCCATCCTGTCCAATCCCGTCTAGCCTGCCCGATCCCGCCAAACACAATGGGCACGCCTCACTCCCCCGCGCTATCGCCGGACGGGTTCAACCACAGGGGAATTGCTGCCCCGTTCCTCGCAGCCATGCACCCTTGAATATCCGGCTCGGTTTCCCTTTGGCAGTTTAAAGAGATACCTTCCACACAATCCTGCTGCTGTCCGCGGGGGAAGGAACGTATTCCACCGCCACCCTCTCATCCTCCGAGGCCCCGATTGTGTCACCGGCAGGAATAGCCTCTCCCCGGTTGGCCACATAAGCAAGCAGGTCAAATAAACGAAAAAAATGGGCGCCGGCTTCCTTCGCATCAAAGACGAGATACAAATCCGGCAGTCCAAGTTGGCCCATGCCATGACTCAGGAGACTCATTCTTTTACCACGCTCGGCGGATCTGGAAACTCCGTTCCACAGCATAAATCTTGGAATGATATCCGCTTCGGACGCAATGGACAAAAAGAACTTCCTCGTATGCGCCGCGCCCGCATTTCCCCAATAGACTCCGACACTATCTGTAACCTCCAGGATCGAGGCAAGCAGACTCGTGAAAGCCGTCAGTCCATCCAGAGGCGCAGTCTCCTCTGAAACCATGAGGCTTACCAATATATGTGCTGCGTGACTTTTCAGTTCGCTCTTTTCCGAGAACGAGCCGACCGATAAGGGCGCATAGGCCTCCGCTTCCCCATTAGGCACTGGCACGGGCATCAGCGCGAGGAATGCAGCCCCTACCTTATCAATCATTAAAGATAGAAATCTCGACTCCTCGCCTTCATCGGATTGAACACTCCCATCGCTGTTGATTATGAGCGAGTGCCTTCCATGAGAGAAATTTTGGAACGATTCCAGAACTCGATCAGCGGACGGTAGTGCAGCGCCTTCTAAAAGAACGAAGGCGAAATGCGTCTTCGGTTTGTCCAGACGAGGCGCCTCGGTTCTATTCCTTCCAAGCAGTTTTTTGAATATGCTCATGGTAAAAAGCCTCAGCAACAGGTTCAATCTCCCGACCACCGTCGAAGGCTTCTCACGCCTGCCCGAGGGCGAGGCTTCGACTGTGGGTTGCGGATGATATGGTCACGACGGATTGAATTCGGGGCGGTGCAGGTTCTGAGATCGACGCCTTGTTCGATTAGTCTTTTTTAGTCAGTCGGAAGACGGTCGCCATCGTGTCACTATCTTCGGCGTAGGTGGCATTGATCTGATACTCGCCGGGATCAATTGAAAAATCGATCTTGGGCTGGTCGTCTCCATCGAAACCACAGGAATCCATGATCCGCAGTTCCGGATCTGCGATGGTGAAATCCAGTGTCTCTTGCCATTCGTTGGCCGCTGCAATCTTCTGACCAAATGCAACCAAATCATCGAGGGAATCTGCCCCGACCCACTGGAGGATAAGCCCTCCTCGGTCGGTGAAAATCCATACCAGATCACTCGGCTCTTCTGCGATCCTGACAACCGTGCTCCCTTGGAAGGAGATTAGATGCATGAAGCCCTCGCTCCCGCACACCTCGCCATACAATCCACTTTCTGGCTCGGGGGTGTCTCCGATGGCCTTCGACCATTCGTCGGCAAGTCTCATGGGAAGGAGAATGAATGGGCCTCCAAAGCTGGTAGCGGTTTTCACTTTTTCTGCAGAACGGTCCATTGTCTCACCATATCTTGTTGGATCTCCAATTTCAATCAGGGCGTGCAGACGACTCTCGATACCCAGAAACCGGCTGAGTTTCAACCGATATGACTTAATCGAGCCCGCCAGATCCGGACCAACCGGATTCGCAAAGACTTCCAACTGCCATGCCGATCGTCAATCTGGTGCCGAGGTCGGTTCCATCAGAATCCCCATCGCCTGCCCGCCTCATCTGCACCGGCATCCAGCCAATCCATGTACTCACCTGCAGTTTAACGTGAGCGGGCTTCCCAACCTCTCAACGACGTTCTGTCAGAAACGGAGGCGCTCCCTTCCCCGTCCAACAACCACCCCGCGCCGCGTCCGACCCACGAGCTCCTTCTGCGTTGAGCACCGCGACGGGAACGAACACCTGCCCGGACCGCAGGAATCGCTCGGTTGCTGGCTGTACGACCGAGGTCACAACCATCCCCGCACCACGATGATCCACACGCTCCTCACGCATCGCCCGGCCGTGGTCGCCCGAAGCCCGCTCGACGGATTGCCTCCCCGATCGACGCGCCCCCCGGAGAACCCCTCAAGCCCCCTCAATTTCACCTAGGCCCCCCAATTCTTCCCCTTCCCCCGCTCAACTCCCTCACCCGTTTCCACTCCGCCACGCAAGTCGGCCCCGCGACGCACGTAGTCCTTCCAGTACCCGTCACGAAAATGCACCACGCGCCCGATTACCGCCACCTGTTCTCCACTCGCCGCGACTTCCTCAAGCGCTGCGGCATGGGTCTCGGCGCCATCGCCGCCGATGGCCTCCTCCACTCCGCTGACGCCGCTTCCTCCAACCCCCTCATCGCCCACGCCCCCCAGTTCGGCGGCAAAGCCAAACACGTCATCCACATCTTCGCCAACGGCGGCCCCTCCCAGGTCGACACCTTCGACCCCAAACCGGAACTCGACCGCCTCCACGGCCAACCCATGCCCGGCGAAAACCTCCGCACCGAACGCAAGACCGGCACCCTCATGCGGTCGCCCTACAAATTCCAGCGCCACGGCCAGAGCGGTCTCGAAATCTCCGACATCTTCCCTAACGTCGCCGCCTGCGCCGACGATCTCTGCGTCATCCGCTCCATGCACGCCGACGTCCCCAATCACGAGCCCTCCCTCCTCCTCATGAACTGCGGCGAGGCCCGCCTCATCCGCCCCAGCGTCGGTTCATGGGTCACCTACGGCCTCGGCACCCTCAATCAGAACCTCCCCGGCTTCGTCGTCATGTGCCCAGGCGGCTACCCCATCCAGGAAAGCCAGAACTGGCAGGCCGGCTTCCTCCCCGGCGTCTTCCAGGGCACCTACATCGACTCCCAGCACCGCGATCTCGACAAACTCATCGAAAACATCCGCAACAAAAACCTCCCCATGCGCGAACAGCGCATCCAGCTAGACCTCCTCCACGAAATGAACCGCGAACACGAGGCCCGCCGCTCCGGCGACGCCCGCCTCGAAGCTCGCATCCAGTCGTTCGAACTCGCCTACCGCATGCAGCTCGACGCCAGCGACGCCTTCGACCTCAACCGCGAACCCCAGCACATCCGCGACCTCTACGGCGACAATGTCCACGGCCGCCAGACTCTCATCGCCCGCAGGCTCGTCGAACGCGGGGTCCGCTTCGTCCAACTCTGGCACGGCGAAGGCCAGCCATGGGACAATCACGACGACCTCGAAGTCAATCACCGCCGCCTCGCCACCGAATCCGACAAGGCCATCGGCGCTCTCCTCAAAGACCTCAAACAACGCGGCATGCTCGACGAAACCCTCGTCATCTGGGGCGGCGAATTCGGCCGCACCCCAGTCGTCGAACTCCCCCAGGCCGGTGCCAATGCCGGCAAGGTCAACGGCCGCGACCACAACCACTACGGCTTCACCATGTGGCTCGCCGGCGGCGGCGTCAAAGCCGGCACAGCCTACGGTGCCACCGACGACTTCGGCTTCAAAGCCGTCGATAAACCCGTCCACGTCCACGACCTCCACGCCACCATGATGGCACTCCTCGGCTTCAACCACGAGTCCTTCACCTACCGCTACGCCGGCCGCGACTACCGCCTCACCGACGTCCACGGCAAGGTCGTCCGCGACCTCATCGCCTGACAAATCCCCTCTCCTCTCTCTCCCAGCCAGCGCGCCGCAGGCTCTGGACTGCTGAGAGCATCACAGCTCTCAGGGCGCACAGAGTGCGCGGGGCCAGCCTCTCCGTTCAAGGCCCTCCCCTCACCAGTCCCCTTTTACTATTCACTATTTTCAATTTCCCGGCCCCGCCTTCCTCCTCGGGAAGCACGGGGCCACTCTGATAATCTCCCTGCTCAACTCCTCACTGACGCGCCACCACGGTCCCGTCACTCAGCACCATCGCCACCGCCTTCGGAGCCGCATCCGCCGGCAGTTCTCCCAGCGCATACTGAATCCCCGCCAGATAATGCGCCACCACCTCCGGCGTCCAGTAAATGTGCTCGTTGTGCCCCAGCGAACAATAGAAGGTCCGCCCCTCGCCATACTTCGACAGCCACGCAATCGGATAGAAATTCCGGTCAGGCATCCCGTCCTTGTTCCCGTCGTCCTTCTTCATGTCAGTCCCGCTAGGATCCAGCGCCAGCAGCATCCGCCGCTCGGTCGGCTGCGCCGTCGTCGGACGGAACTTGTAAATCTCATCCTGCAAGGTGATCCCACCCGCATTGAACGCCGCATTCAACGGATGCCCGGGCTCCAGATTCCGCACCTTCACCGTGTCCCCCGATCCCCACGGGTGACTCTCAAACGCCCCGCCCATCATGTCGTTGTATTCCTTCCACTTCAGCTGGGGATTGTCCGACGAATACGTGTCCGTCGCCGAATGCATCCCCACCAGTCCCTTCCCGCTCTTCACAAAATTCACAAGGCTCGCCTTCAGCACATCCTCCCCTAACGGCGATCCCTTGAAGATCTCGCCCGTCGTGTTCACCATGATCACCGCATCAAACGCCTTCAGCTTGTCCGGCGCAAACCACGCCTCGTCCTCCGTATGCGTCACGTTGAACAACCCGGTCTTCTCACCCAGCGCCTTCATGCAGTACACCCCCGCCGCAATCGAACTGTGCCGGAACCCTGCCGTCTTGCTGAACACCAGCACTTCATGCTTCTTCTGAACCGGCACCGGGGTCTTCGCAGGCAGCGCCGCCTTGATCTTCGCCGCCTGATCGTCCGGAATCTTGAACTTGTCCCCCGGCCCCTGGCCAGTCGCCATCGTCAGAACAGCACCAAGTGATAGGACAGGAAGCAGAACGCACACAGGTTTCATGAGTTTTTGGGGGTAGGATTTCAGAATCGCCGCGACCCTAAGCCCCCTCCGCATCCGCGCAATCCCGGGAACGCGTTGCCGCTTGCACCCGCTCCCCACCCATCGTTCCTCCCCTCATGCACCGCCCTCCGCTCGACTCCATTCTGCAGGCCGCGGCCACCTCCACCAGCGCCCACCACGACCCCCAGCGCTGGGCCGCCATCCGCTCCCACCTCGCCCGCGGTTGGAACCCGGAACGTATCGAATGGCAACGCTGGCTCCGCCGCTGGTCCCCATGGGCCGCCGCCGCCACGCTCATCTCCGCCGCCACCATCGCCTCCCTCCCCCACGGCACCCACCAATCCTCCCAGCCTCCCGCTCTCGTCCTCTTCTCGGAACCCCCAGCCTCCCCAGCCTCCCCCACACCACCATGAACCGCGGTCGGCTCGCTCTCCTCTGGCTCCTCTCCTCCACCACCCTCGCCGCTCTCACCGCCTTCGCCGTCCTCCGCTGGCACCAGCACCACGCCCACCAACCCACCCCAGACCCGCTCTCCGCCTCCGAAGAACGCTTCCACTCATGGCTCCACCAGAACCTCAACCTCTCCCCAGCCGAAGACGCCGCTCTCCACTCCGCTGAATCCTCCTTCGCCTCCCGCCGCAAGGATCTCCGCGCCGCCATGTCCGCCGCCGAATCCGACCTCCGCCGCCTCATCCTCCGCGACGGCAGAGACTCACCCGAACTCAAAGCCGCCGTCCAGCGGCTCGCCTCCGCTCAGGCCGAACTCCAGCAGGCCGTCCTAACGCACCTCTTCACCATGGCCGACCACCTCGACCCCGTCCAGCGCCAGCAACTCATCCAGTGGACCCATGACAGTCTCCGCCAGGTTCCTTGACTCCTCCAGCATCCCCCTCGCCCCTCCAGAAGAGGCCGCATGGGACGCCCTCCACGCCGCCGCCGCCGCCCGCGGCGACTCCCTCGCCTTCCAGCGTCTCGTCAACCGCCACAGCCCAGCCCTCCACCGCTTCTGCCTCCACTGCCTCGGCAACCTCCAGGACGCAGAAGACGTCACCCAGGAATCCTTCGTCCGCGCATGGCACGCCCTCCCACGCTATCGCGAATCCGGCACCTTCCGCCCATGGCTCTGGCGCATCGCCCTCAACCGCTGCCGCGATCTCGCCAGATCCCGTTCCTCACGCCTCCGCTGGCTCTGCAACTGGTCCTCCGACTCCCCGCCCGACGCCATCTCCCCCTCACCATCCCCTGACGAAACCGCCGCCCACCGCGCCGACCTCGATCGTCTCTCCCGCGGTCTCGCCCTCCTCCCCGAAAACCTCCGCGAACCTCTCGTCCTCAGCGCCATCGAAAACCTCCCCCACCACGAAATCGCCACCATCCTCAACACCACCACCCGCTCCATCGATAACCGCGTCCAACGCGCCCGCCACCGCCTCAACTCATGGTGGTCACTCCAACCCTGACTGACCCGCTCCACTCCCGCAAAAATACCTGAGCAGTCCGCGCCCCCCTCCCGTTGGCCATGGTGAACTCACGCCATCCATGCCCTCCTCACGCCTCATCCTCGCCCTCCTCCCGCTCGCCACCTCCCTCCACGCCGCCGATCCCACCCCGCCCCCAGCCCTCCCGGAAATGACCGTCGAAGGCAAAGCCGATTCCCTCATCGGCCTCGCCCCCTCCGCCTCCAAAGGCCAGACCAGCGCCGCAGAACTCGCCACCCGCCCCTTCCTCCGCCGCGGCGAACTCCTCGAAGTCGTCCCAGGCATGACCGTCACCCAGCACGCCGGGGGCGGCAAAGCCAATCAGTACTTCCTCCGCGGCATCAATCTCGACCACGGCACCGATTTCGGCATCTCCATCGACGGGCTCCCCGTCAACCTCCGCACCCACGCCCACGGCCAGGGCTACGCCGATCTCAATATCGTCATCCCCGAACTCATCGAATCCATCGACTACCGCAAAGGCCCCTACTTCGCTGACCTCGGCGACCTCTCCGCCGCCGGAGCCGCTCGCTTCCAGCTCGCCGATTCCCTCCCCTCAGGCATCGCCTCCCTCTCCCTCGGCGCATACGGCTGGTACCGCGGGCTCCTCGCTGACTCCATTTCCCTAACCACACCATCCAACCCCTCCGCCCCTTCCTCCATCCTAACCTACGGCCTCGAATTCAACGCCTACGACGGCCCGTGGATCCTCCCCGAAAACGCCCGCCGCTGGAACGGTCTCCTCCGCTGGGTCTCCTCAGACGCCACCGACCGCTTCGCTCTCACCGCCATGGGCTACAACGGCCGCTGGACCAGCAGCGACCAGATCCCTCAACGCGCCATCAACCAGAACCTCGTCGACCGCTTCGGCAATCTCGACCCCTCAAACGGCGGCAATTCCTCGCGCTACAGTCTCCTCGCCGACTGGTCCCGCCAAACCGACGACCGCGGCCAGTGGCACGCCGACGCCTTCCTCAGCCGCTACGATCTCCAGCTCCTCTCTAACTTCACCTACTTCCTCGATGACCCCATCAATGGCGACCAGTTCGAACAATCCGAAAGCCGCTGGCTCGCCGGTGCCTCCCTCCGCCGCGAATGGCTCTTCCCCTTCGCCTCCGCATCCTCAGACAGCTCCCTAACCGCAGGCATCGACTCCCGCACCGACTGGATCGACGACATCGGTCTCTACAAAACCTCCGCCCGTCAGCGTCTCTCCACCACCCGCCGCGACGATGTCACCGAATCCTCCGCCGGGCTCTTCGCCAACGCCGACCTCCACTTCTCCGACTGGTTCCGCCTCCAGCCAGGCCTCCGCGCCGACGCCTTCCTCTTCCGCACCTCCGGCCCCGTCGCCGCCAACGCAGGCTCCGACTCCGCCGCCCTCGTCAGCCCCAAACTCAGCGCCATCTTCGGCCCATGGCATCAGACCGAATACTACCTCAATGCCGGCTGGGGCTTCCACAGCAATGACGCCCGCGGGGTCCTCACCACCATCGACCCAGTCTCCGGCTCATCCGTGCTCCCCGTCGACCCTCTCGTCCGCATCTTCGGCACCGAACTCGGCATCCGCTCGGAAGCCCTCACCAACTGGGTCCACTCCGCCTCCCTCTGGTACCTCCACAGCGACAGCGAACTCGTCTACATCGGCGACGCCGGCACCAACGAAGCCGGTCCCTCCAGCCGCCGCTACGGCCTCGAACTCGCCTCCTACTGGCGTCCCTCCCCGGCCCTCATGCTCGATAGCGAATTCACCGTCTCCCACGCCGCCTTCTCCGACGGCAGCGATGTCCCTAACAACGTTCCGCTCACATGGAACGGCGGCATCACCATCGGCCACGGCGACGGCTTCTTCGCCTCCCTCCGCGCCCGCGCCTTCGCCCGCCGCCCACTCGAAGAATCCGGCCGCGTCAAATCCCGCGCCAGTCTCCTCCTCAACGCCCGCGCCGGCTTCCGCCGCAAATCATGGGAACTCGCCGTCGATTGCCTCAACCTCCTCGGCCGCAACGACAACGACATCGAATACTTCTACGACTCCCGCCTCGCCTCCGAACCCACTCCTGTCTCCGACCGCCACATCCATCCCACCGAGCCCCGCATGTTCCGTGTCTCCCTCACCAGAACATGGTAACTCCCCTCCCCACCGCGCCTCACGCCCCCGCGGATATCGCCGGTCTTGCATCGCCGTCTCCTCCTCGGCATCCTCAACCCCAGCATGTCCCCCCGCGCCCTCCTCCTCCCTCTCTTCCTCGCCTCCGCCGCCCTCGCCGACGGCCCAGCCGATAACATTCCCGCCTCCGTCCGCCCGGTCCCCCCACCCGGCGTCGCCATCCCGGACGATGTCAGAAAATCCCTCACCGAACAAGCCGCCAAGCTCGCCGAAGCCATCGAAGCCGCCCGCACCACTCTCAAAGACCGCCCCACTCTCGCCTTCCTCCCGGACGTCCAGATCTTCCACAAAGCCGTCGACTGGGCTCTCCGCTACAACGAATTCTTCGACGTCGCCCAGACGCAATGGGCCCGAGATCAACTCGCCGCCGGCTTCGATCGCCTCAACTCCCTCCTCCACAACGAAACCCCATGGCTCCACGCCCGCGGTCTCGTCCCCCGCGGCTACCTCTCGAAAATCGACGGCAGCATCCAGCCGTTCGGCCTCGTCATCCCCGAATCCTTCAACCCTAACCTCCCCCACCGCTGGCGTCTCGACGCATGGTTCCACGGCCGCGGCGAAAAACTCTCGGAACTCGACTTCATCCACCAGCGCCAGTCCTCCACCGGCGAATTCGCCCCGCCCGACACCATCGTCCTCCACCCCTACGGCCGCTACTGCAATGGCTCGCGCTTCGCCGGCGAAACCGATTTCTTCGAAGCCCTCGCCACCGTCCAGCGCGACTACCGCATCGACCCGGACCGCATCGTCGTCCGCGGCTTCTCGTTAGGCGGCGCTGCCTGCTGGCACTTCGCCACCCACCACGCCCCACTCTGGGCCGCCGCCAACCCCGGCGCTGGCTTCAGCGAAACCGAACAGTTCCTCAACTTCTTCCAGGGCGAATCCCTCAAGCCCCACCCATGGGAACGGCTCCTCTGGAATCTCTACGACTCCACCTCCGTCGCAGGCAATCTCCGCAACTGCCCCACCGTCGCCTACAGCGGCGAAACCGATCGCCAGAAACAGGCCGCCGACCTCATGGCCGCCGCCGCCCAACCGCTAGGCATCACCCTCACACATCTCATCGGCCCCAAAACCGCCCACTCCTACGAGAAAACCACCAAAGCCGAAGTCGCCCGCCGCATCGACCACCTCGCCTCCCTCGGCCGCAGTAATCTCCCGCTCTCCGTCGACTTCACCACCTTCTCCCTCCACACCAACCAAACCCCCATCGGCACCATCGACGCCCTCGGCGAACACTGGAAACCCGCACGCCTCCGCGCCGCCTTCCTCCTCGCTCCAGGCAACGGCCCGCTCCACCAGCTCGCCATCATCACTGAAAACATCACCGCCCTCACCATCTCCCTCCCACCAGGCTCGCTCCACACACGCCCCCTCTCCACTATCATCATCAAATCCCCGGACGCCTCCACCCCATTCCACCTCGAACCAACCCTCTCCTCCGACGGCTCCCTCTCCATCTCCGCTCACCTCAAAAACGGCGCATGGACCGAAGGCCCCAACCCGGAACCCGGCCTCCGCAAATCCCACGGGCTCCAGGGCCCCATCGACGACGCCTTCACCGACTCCTTCCTCTTCGTCCGCCCCACCTCCAAACCAGCCAACGAAAAAGCCGCCGCATGGGCCCAGTCCGAAATGGACCGCGCCATCCGCGAATGGCGACGCCACTTCCGCGGCGACGCCCGCGTCAAACCCGATACCGACATCTCCGAGGCCGACATCGCCTCCTCCAATCTCATCCTCTGGGGCGATCCCTCCTCCAATTCCCTCATCTCCAGAATCTCCGCCAGGCTCCCCATCGCATGGTCCCCCGCCGCCATCACCGCCGGCCCCCAATCCTTCCCCGCCACCGACCACGCCCTCGTCTGCATCTACCCCAATCCCCTCAACCCTAACCGCTACGTCGTCCTCAACAGCTCGTTCACGTTCCGCGAATACGACTACCTCAACAACGCCCGCCAAACCCCCAAACTCCCCGACTGGGCCATCATCAACCTCAACACCCCCCCAGACTCCCGCTACCCAGGAGCCATCCCCGCCGCAGGCTTCTTCAACGAACACTGGGAACTCAAACCCTGACCGAAACAACGCAAAGGTTCGGCCTGAGTTCCCTGAAAACATCCCGCGCCAGAACGGGCAGACACCACGGTTAAACCCATACCTCAGCACCAATCACCTCCCCCCGGTGCCCCAACGGGACACCGCATACCAGCCCAGAGCAACGCTCTGGGTTCGCCACCGCCCAACCCCGGCGTTCTGAAGGAACGCCGCATACCCCCAAACCCCACTCACACCTCCCCACAATCCCAACGGAATTGCGTCCCCATCGGGCTTGAAACCGCCGACTGTTTTTCTGGCATGAGGGTCATGGCTCAAGTAGCCCGAACTCAGACGTAAGAATGTGCGCGAGGACGGAGTTGATGAAGTAGTTGTAACGCCCAATTCGCTGTTTTCGCAGAAAGCCGCTGGCGGTGAGCGACTCAAGGTAACGGGTAGCGGTAAGACGGGATACGTTGAGGTCTTTCTCGAGAAACTCGATCTTCGTGTAGGGGTGAGTGAAGAGGTTGTTGATGAGGTCCTGACTGTAGAACTTGTGCGTCGCGCGGATTCGGTGCTTGTAATCTTGTAGGGCAACTCGAATCGCCTCGATGGTCCGGATCGCCTGCAGGGACATCTCCTCCACCGCCGTGAGCAGGTAGAGCACCCACTCCTCCCAGCTATCCTGAGTGCGGACAGACTGAAGCAGACGGTAGTAGTCGGCCTTGGTGCGAACGATGTAACGGCTGAGGTAGAGCACGGGGCTTTCCAGCAGGCCTTCCTTCACGAGGTAGAGGACGTTAAGCAGGCGGCCAGTCCGACCGTTGCCATCGTAGAATGGGTGGATGCTCTCAAACTGATAATGGATGAGCGCCATCTTGATGAGCGGGTCGGCATCAAAGGCACCGCTGTCGTTGATGAAGCCCTCAAGATCAGACATGAGCCTGACAATCTCATGACCATCCTGTGGCGGGCTGTAGACGGTGCGGCCCAGCCCATCCTTGAGCACAGTGCCCGGCACCTTGCGCAGTCCAGCGTTGTTTTGCTCCAGCACCGCCTGGATGTCGAGGAGGTGATTGACGGTCAGTAATCCGCTCGCGCGGACGAGGTCAAAGCCGCGCCAGAGAGCTTGGCGGTAGCGGAGGACCTCCTTGGCTGCCGGGCTCAGGCTGCTGCCAGGACTAAGTGTCCAGCGACAATTAGAAATTCCCTCCGCGACAATTAGAATTGACCCCTGAGATGTCAGGCGACGGGGGTGGCTTGGGCTGCCGTGGCGAAGGGGGGCGCGCGTCCTGGTGGAGGGAGGGTCCGTTGGCCGGCCGAGGCCGGACAACGGTCCCGACCGGAACCAGGACGCGCGCAGGCGCGGACCGGGGGGGGCTAGCCGTCGGCGGGCTTGGTCTCTTTCCCGGCAGCCTTCCGGGCGCGCAGGCTCGCTCCGTCGAACTCGAGGATGATGGCGTGGTGCACCAGCCGGTCGATCGCTGCCATCGTCGTCATCGGGTCCTTGAAGATCCGGTCCCACTGGCTGAAGACAAGGTTCGAACTGATCAGGATGCTGCGCCTTTCGTAGCGCTCCGCCAGCAGCGTGAAGAGCACCTCCATTTCCTCCCGGCTCTGCTGGATGTAGCCGATGTCGTCGAGGATGAGCACGTCGAAGCGGTCGAGCTGCCTGAGTTCGCTCTCCAGCCTCAGATCCCGCTTGGCCGCTAGCAGCTGTCCAACCAGTTTGAACGCCGGGCGGAAGAGCACCCGCTTCGAGTGACGCAGTATCAGCTCCCGGCCCAGCGCGGCGAGGAAGTGCGTCTTGCCACGCCCCGGCAGTCCGAAGGCAAGGACGTTGACGGCGCGGTCGACAAAGCCGCCATCGATCAGCGCAGGGAGCTGCCTCCTGACTTTCGCAGGCAGCTCGGCCTCGTCGAGCGTGCTGAGGGTCTTGGTCTCGGGCAATCCGGATTCGGCCAGCAGCCGGGCCGTGCGCCTCTGAGCGCGTTCGACCGCCTTGCTTTCGCAGAGGTGCCGCATCACCTGCCGGTGGCTCCAGCCCTCCCTCTCCGCCCGCTGCATCACCTCTTCATACTGACCGGCCATGGTTGGCAGCCGGAACGAACGCAGCAGCATCTCCGCGGGGTCCTGGTGCGCGCTCACGCTGCCACCTCCTGACCATCATCCTGCGTTCCCTCCAGCAGCGCGTCGTAGTCCTCGAGGCGCACCTCCAGCCCGGGACGCCCGCGCCATTCCCGCTGCACCTCCCGCCATGTGTCGAGCACGGCCCTGACTTCTGCCGCCGTGACGACGGGGTGCGGCGCGCCTAACAGCTGCTCAAGGGCATTCTCCACCGCAGTCTGCCCTTCATCGGCGGCCACCTTCAGCACTTCGAGATAACGCCGGTCCGCCGACTCCTCGTCGCCGGCGCGCTTCAGGTGGTCGTACGCGGCCCGGTATACCACCGACGGAAACATGGCTTCCTTCCACCGATAGCCGGCAAACGCACCGGGCTTGCGCAGCAGGTGGCTGATCACATGCCGGAAGTCGATCACCGCACCGCTGTCTCCGCGGCCGGCAGGCAGCTGCGCCACTTCCTGCGTACCGGCCAGCAGCACGATGCGGTTCTCGTAAAGGCGCGCCACCAGCTTCGCTCCGATCAACCGGCAGGGCACCGAATACACCAGCTTGCGCAGCCGGATCGTACTGCTGATGCCGACGGTCACCATCAGTTCGCGGTAATCCGGCACGGGTTCGGGGGCCGTCTCGCCCATCGCAGCGAGTTCCTCATTCAGCCGCTCCGTCCGCAGCCCGTTGGCCGATTCCATCACCCCGGCCACAAACCGGTCGTACTCCTGCTCGCTGCCGAAGTCCCGGCTGCCGCGCAGCAGCAGGTGCTGGCGAATGCGGCGCTTGAGATGCCCGTGACTGCTCTCGCAGTCACCGTTCTCCTGCGGCCGCCCCACATTGATCGTGCGCGGCGTGATGCCGAAGTGTGCGCAGATCCCGAGAAACTCCTCGTTGAACCCGCGCCGCTTCCCGTCCCGGCTGAGCTGATGGGTGGCCGTCGACGAGTGATCCGTCAGCAGTTCCCGGGGCACTCTGCCAAGCCGCCCGAGCACCGCATTGAGGCCCCCGCGCAGAGACAGAACCGATTCGCCGAGCGCACGCTGACCCCATTCCCAGTTCGAATACGGCAGGACGGCGTGGAAGAACTTGTGAGGAAACGGCCTGCCTCCGATGGTGATCTGCAGGCTGTCCATCTCCGTCCAGTCCGCCGCAAGCACCGCTCCGGGCTTGTGATCCTGCGTGAAGAACACCTCCTTTTCCGGCCCCTCCACCAGCCGCCACTGACGCACCCGGCGCTGGAACGTGCGCCGATGCTTCTCCGAAACCCTGTCGGGATGGGCCGCCAGCAGATGGGCAAAGAGCGCCCCCGCTTCCAGTTCGGGCGCTGTGCGCAGCATCTCCAGCGCCCGCGGCCAGATCGCTTCCAGCGGGTCTTCCCGGGTCCTCCATGTGTGCGGCTGCGGCCGCTGTTCGAGGGGGTTGCTCTGCCGCAAATGCTTGCGGGCGGTGTTGCGGGACATGCCCGCTTTCATGGCACTCATACGGATGGTTGCTCCTTGGTTGCGCTCGTGAACGAGCTTCGTGAGTTGGGTTTTCTTGACCACAACCCGAGGCAACACGCGCCGCCCCGACCGGTGTCAAACCGCGTGCCGCAGAGCACCCCGTCCGCCCCGGAGAACCACCCGATCAGGGGTCAGTTCTAATTGTCGTCGGGGGTCAGTTTTAATTGTCGCCGGACACTAAGATCGTCCTGAAAGAGTTCATCATGGGTGGTCACGATGTTCTCAATTTCCGAACTGTCTTTCGCCTCCTGCATCGAAAGGGTGCTGATCAGGATGCTCTGGCGGGGAATGCTGCTGGCAGCCCCTTTAAGCTCCGCAAGCCGACGGCTGGCCGAGGCCAGCTTCTTCAAAATGCCAGGCGTCTCAAAACGGGCAGCGGGCAGGTCTTGCAGCGGGAAAAGGGTGCTCATGGTCCGTCGTGTATAGAAATGCCACGTTTTCTATGCACGACCTGAGCCACAGGCATCAATGTGCGACACATTGAACCCATCATGTATAGAAAATGCCGATTCTCTATACACGACCGAATGACGGTGTTCAAGAAGAGCTTTTTTTGCACCTGAGCCCTCCACCCCACCCCATGCCTTCCCAGCATGGCTCTCTTCCACCAGCACAAACACCGCCCCCAGCCCCGATCGCACCCCACCGCCTCCTGCCCATCTCTCCTCCATCGAAAGCCCCTCCCACCGCTCCACCGCCTTCTGCCGTCACCCCGCAGACCCGTCCTCCGGTCGACGGCGACGCACGCGGCCCGCCCCTCGTCGCCAACCCTCACATCACCAGACGCTCCTCCCACTCGACCCCGCACAACTCCATCCGCTCCACAACGCCATCCAGCGAATCGTCCGCCGACGGTCCAAGATTGTTGAAAACACATGTCACCCCCGTCACTGCATGAGGGACAACCCCGCCACCTGCACCCTCCGGATTGCCCATCTCAACCCAACCCAACCCGAAACCAACCCGCCCCCAACACCCCCGGAAATTTCTTGCCGGCCATGCTAGCCCGGATATCATCGCCAACGTCCACCCATATCCATTGAGCCAAAGACCGTTGCAAACCCGCCGGAACCGAGACAGCCGGCGGCTCTTCTGGCATGAGGGACAACCCCACCTCCTGCACCCTCCGGATAGCCAATCTCAACCCAACCTGAAACCAACCCAACCTCAACCTCCCCGGAAATTCCTTGCCAGCCAAGCTAGCCCGAATACCTTCAACAACATGCACCTGCATCCATTGATCCAGAGACCAGTGCAAACGCTCCGACTCCCTCCGGAACCACCGGGTGCAAATTGGAAGCCACAACAACACTAGCACCATAATTGGCTGCTCGCCCAACTCAACACGCCATTCGCCATGACGCAGGAAGCAGACTGCACAGAATTTCGAGAGCGTGATCGACCATTCTCACTGTCCGGACGTTTGCCAGGCGACTACGCCGCGTATTTCGCCTCACTGGAGAGCAGAGTTCGCGCTGAGACATCGCTCACCGAGCGGGACATTGAGGACGTTGGCCACAACGAGCTTGTTTTTGATCGTCGTTTTCTAGAGGACTTAAACCGCCAGATAAGGTCATTTTCCGCCCGCTGGATCGCCACCGACAGCACTGACACACATTGGCCAGACGATCTGCTCGTCATTGGAGGTTCTGGTTGTGGCGACTACTACTGCATTTCGTCCTCCGGTGCTTTCGCTGGGGTGCGGATGTATGAGCATGAGGCAGGAGCATTCTCTGAGTTTGCTGAGAGTTTCGACCACTACTATGAGATGATCATGGCCGACATTCGGAAGAGGCATACCACATGAGTGGCAGCCATCACGAACCACTAAGGGCTCCACGCAACCCCCAATCAAATCACCTCATGGCTTCAACTCCACGCAGGCAAACGCCACCGCCACCACCACTACTGGCTAGAATCGCTCGATGGTCCGCCTTCCCATACGCCTACTACGCAGCCTTCCTGATCTTGTTGGCTCTCTTGGACGGCTCTTCAAGGAGCAGAGGGGATATTCCCGTCAAAGGTCTTTTCGGTTTAGCACTCGTCTTCGTCCTGATTTCAGTCGCACTACATCAATGCTCGCGCTACTTGTCGACCAAGCGTTTAGGACCCATTGCAACGCCAATCGCCTGGATCTTTGTCACGACAGCCGCAGTATTCGGAGCGATCACCATGCTTCATTTGCTCAAAATCCTCGTCGCGATGTTCTTGGTCCGAATTGCCTCACAGCATCATCCAGGCTGATTCAAACCCGAAACACACCCCTCGCCCATCGGCACGCCCCTCTCGCATAGCCTCCGTCCAGCGCCGCAGTCGTCCCCACCCTCCTTGACCTCCGCTGGTATTTGGTTGCTCATCTCCATCGCCTCCGCTCTTCATACCGGAATGCAGATCCTCCGCCTTGACCACATCGTCCTGACAGTCACCGACATTGAAGCGACCTGCCGCTTCTACCAGCAGGTCCTCGGCATGGAAGTCGTCACGTTTGCCGGAGGACGAAAAGCTTTGAATTTCGCGCAGCAGAAGATCAATCTCCATCAGCAGGGCAAGGAGTTCGAGCCCAAGGCTTACTCGCCCACTCCAGGTTCAGCTGACATCTGCCTGATTGCAGCCACGCCGCTCAGCGAGGTCATCGATCACCTTAATCTGTGCGGCGTGCCCATCTTGGAGGGTCCGGTCGCGCGCACTGGAGCCATCGGTCCGATCACTTCCGTCTACTTCAGAGACCCCGACAACAACCTCATCGAGGTCGCAAACTACGACGACGCCTAACTTCCATCTCAAGCCGACCCGCTACGACAGCCGTCACTTGACCGCTCCGGGCCCCTGTGGCACCCATCCTGCCGGGTCCGAGCGCCTTCTGCCTCCGCGGCCAGCCCATCTCGAACATCAGTCATCACTTCATGCCTGCCACATGGTACAAACGCATTCCGTGGATGCTGCTTCTCGCCAGCACTGCCTCCGGCGCGCCGCAGGAGGCCCTGTTCAGGCCCAGTGTTACCGATCCCGCCATCACACAGTTTAACGAGCGCCACTACGCCGTGCTGGACCCTGCGGTAACAACTCGCGGTCGCTTGGTCTTGTTTCTGCCAGGCACCACTGCCACGCCATTTCTATACCGCGAGTTTCCAAAAAATGCCGCAACGCTCGGCTTCCACGCCCTCGGGCTGATGTATCCCAATGACAGCGCGATCAACGTGCTTTGCCAGCAGTTCGCGCCGTCTGATCCCGATGCCGCAGGCAATGCCCGGTTGGAGGTGATCGATGGCTCGGACCGTGTCAGCTTCCTCGCGGTCAACAGCACCAATTCCATTCAGAACCGGCTGCTCAAAGCGCTGCAATACCTGCATTCAACCTACCCATTGCAAGGCTGGGGCCAGTATGTCAGCGGCAGCAGCGTGCGATGGGACAAACTCATCGTCTGCGGCCATTCCCAGGGATCGGGCATGGCTGCGATGCTCGCGAAAACCAGAGTCACCGACCGGTGCATCATTTTCACCGGCATGGATTGGTGGACAGGGGGCACTCCACCTCGTCCTTACAACTGGATGTTCACCCCTCCCCAGACGCCAGTGGACCGCTGGTATTCCTTCGCTCACGAACGGGATCAATTCCTCGACTTCGCCGAGATGCAGACCGCCGCCGCCGCCCTCGATGTCTCTCGCTATGGCGCCCCAGTGCGGGTTGAATCCTCCTCCCCTGACTTCGGCTCCCGGCACTTCCTTTCGACCAATCTCGAACCTTCCCCCGCGCAATCCGGCAGCTACCACGGTTGTCCCGTCGTGGATGCAGCCACCCCCATGCAGCCCGATGGCATGACTCCCGTCCTCAAGCCCGTCTGGGATTATATGCTATTAAACAACACCCAGCCTCTCACGATCGAAAGCACTCAAGGCAGCATCAGCATCATCTTCTCCCCAGGCACGCTCGAGCAATCCGACGACCTCACTCGCTGGACACCACAGCCCGCAGCCACTAGTCCGCTAGTCCTGCCACGCAGCACCCTACCATTCCGTTCCTTCTATCGTCTCCGCACCCCATGATCGCAACACCTGATCGGCCCAACCCGACAGGACTGCAGCTTCCACACATCCCTCACCCCCTCGCCGATCCAATCGTCCCCGCCGATGCAACCAGCATCACCTATCAAGTGCGATTCACACATTGCGGGCGGCGCAGTCCCCCCAGCCAATCGATCGATAAAACCTACAGTTTCCACATCGTGCGTAGCGGAACCGTCACCGCACAGGAATTGATACCAACGGAAGCTGCACCAACGTCGGTCCGGCATGAAATTACTCACACCCACTCTGTTGATCACCGCTTGTTCTTTCGCCCTCGCGGCGGATCCCGCCTTCGTCCACGGCGTGGCCTCCGGTGCTCCCATGGCCGATTCCATCGTGCTCTGGACTCGCGTCACCCCTGCCGATGCCAATCCCGTTTCCGTAAGCTGGGAACTCTCCACCACCAGCACCTTCACCACTCTACAGGCAAGTGGCACCGTCAGCGCTCAGTCCGCACAGGACTACACCGTCAAGGTCATCCCGACCGGCCTCTCCGCGGACAGCACCTACTACTTCCGCTTCAGCGTGAACGGCGGCACCATCGTTTCCCCTGTGGGAAAAACCAAGACGCTCCCCACCGGCCCAACCAGCGAAGCGAAATTCGCCGTCTTCAGCTGCGCCAACATCACCGCAGAATACTTCGATGCCTACGCCAAAGCAGCACACGTCGGCGACTACGATGCGCTCATCCACGTCGGTGACTACATCTATGAATACGGCCAGGGCGGCTACGTGCAAGCCGAGGACAATTTCGCCCGCTTCGGCTTCGAGCCGGCAAAGGAATGCACCACCCTCAGCGACTACCGCCTTCGCCACGCCCAATACAACCGCCAGCCCAGCCTCCAGGCCGCCCGCGCCTCCGCTCCCCTCATCTGCATCTGGGACGACCATGAAACCGCCAACGACGCCTACGCCACCGGCGCTGAGAACCACAACCCCGCCACCGAAGGCTCATGGGAAGACCGCGTCGCCGTCGCCCTCCAGGCATACTACGAGTGGAACCCCGTGCGCGAGCCACTCAGCGGCAGCCGCAAGGAAGCCTACACCACCTACAACTTCGGTGACCTGCTAGCCCTCCACATCCTCGAAACCCGCCTCGTCGCACGCGACAAGCAATTGGAACTCGCCCCCACCAACGCAGAAGTCGGAGCCCGCATCACGGAAATCCTCAGCAGCCCCGCACTCACCGTCCAATACGCCACCACCTACTCGCTGACCCCACCCACCGGCCCCACCGATGTCGCCGGCATCACCGCCTTCAGCACCGCCCTCGGCCCGATCGTTTTCAATCAGCTGGTCGTCGCCAACGTCACAGCCATGTATTCGGGCAACCGCAACCTCCTCGGCGCCACCCAGCTCGCATGGCTTCAGGGGAAAATGGCCGCATCCACCGCCACCTACCAGGTCCTCGGCCAGCAAGTCCTCATGGGCAACATGACCATGCCCGCCGAAATCCTCATTGAACTCGCCACCAACAGCGTCAAACCCGCCACCATCGCGAAATACGCCACCCCCATCTTCAAACTCGCCAACGGCATCCCGCTGACACCCGCAGAACAAGCCGCCTATGACAACGCCTCCCCGCTCCCCTACAATTCCGACGCATGGGACGGCTACGGCCGTGAACGCGAAACCATCCTCCAGACTGCCCTCGGACTGAACAAGAAGCTCGTCGTCTTCGCCGGCGACACCCACAACGCATGGGCTAACCAGCTCAAAACCCAATCTCCCACCGGCCCGGGAGTCGCCCCCAAGGGCACCGTCGCAGGCATCGAACTCGCCACCCCCGGCGTGTCCTCCCCCGGTATCGAAAAATACTTCCCCGGCCAGGAAGGCATCCTCCGCGACCTCTTCCTCGGCTACAGCCCAGGCCTGAAATTCGCCAATCTCTCCAACCGCGGATACCTCGACGTCACCTTCACTCCCACCAGCGTCGATGCGAAATTCCACTTCAGGGAGCGTAATGGCAACGAGTGGAAAATCCAGCCCATCACCTCCACCGATGCCAAAACCCTCACCGTCGGCACTCCTAGCAACACCACCGAACCGGATGCTGACTCCGATGGCCTCAACGATTGGCGCGAATTCGTCTCCGGCACCTCCGCCACCCTCGCCGATACCGATGCCGACGGCGTCAACGACAGCAGCGAGTTCGCCAACGTTCTCTTCGGCTTCGATCCGCGCACGCCGAACAACCTTCAATCCATCCTCACCGCCACCGAACAACGCGGAAAAGACGCCGTGGTCGCCAATCCCTCATTGTTCCACCTCTACACCGCCACCAGCATCCAGGACCTCCGCGGTACCGGCAACCTCCTCATCAAGGCCGCCAATAACAAGGTCACCCTCAAACTCCCCGTGGAGAAATCCACCGACCTCGGCGGCTGGTCCCCTGCCGGCGAATTGTTCCTCGAACTCGATCAAAGCCAGTTCCCCGGTAAACAGTTCTTCCGCTTCGACTCTGTCCTCGGCGAGTAAGTAGCTCCTCTGAAAACCCAGCACAGCCGTCCTCGGGGCGGCTGTGCTTTTCCTTTGCCTGCCTAACAGGTAGTTAAACAGCCAGTCGGAAGTCCCCTCACAACCCTCGCCACCGCTCCCACAGATACGCACGCACCGCCTGATCATCGCAGAGGCCTATCGCCCGTTCATAGGCCACCCTCGCATCACTTGTTAGTCCGGCTTCGGCCAGCAAGTGCCCCCGCGCCGCCCAATACGGCTGGTGATCGCGCAGTCGTTCCTCCGGCAGAGACTCCAGCAGCGCCAAACCCCGCTCGACCCCAAAAGCATGCGCGCTCGCGATCGCATGGCCAATGCGCGCACCCATCGCCGGTGTGAACGCCATCAGCATCTCGTAAAGCGCCGCAACGACCGCCCACTCAACACGCCCCGTCACTCGGCGCTGCGCATGTGCAGACTGTATGGCAGCTTCAATTTGAAAACGTCCCGGCCTCCCCGCTTCAGCCGCTTTTCGCAACAGCGCCTCCGCTCGCTCGACCATCGCGTGATCCCATGCGGCCGGGTCTTGCGCATCCAGCTTCACATAGCGGCCTTCGGCATCCATCCGCGCCGACCGCCGGGCATGACAGTGCAGCATGAGCGATAGCAAGCCAAGGGCCTCCGGCTCGCCCGGCACAAGGGTCACTGCCACCTCGCCAAGCCGGATCGCTTCACGCGCCATATCACGGCCCGTCTCATCATCGGGCGATGACTGCCAGCCTCGAGTGAACGCAGCATAGATGGCATCCAGCACAAAGCTCAGCCGCTCTTCCCAGTTGCCCCGCTCCGGCACCTCAAACGGAATCGCCGCTGCCTTGATCTTGGCTTTGGCTCGCACGAGTCGCTGCGCCATCGCAGCAGGTGCCACCAGAAACGCACAGGCGATCGCCTCCGCATCAAGACCCAGCACGACCTGCAGCATCAGCGGCGTTCGCAACGCCTCGTCAATCGCTGGATGCGCGCAGACAAAAAGCAGCTTCAAGCGCTCGTCGGGAAACTCATCGCTGCTTGCCGCCAGTTCCTCAGCGCTCTCAAGTGCGTGCTGCATCGCATCCGACAATCGCTCGCGCATGACATGACGGCGCTGTCCGTCAATGAGCCTCCGGCGCGCCACCGCCAGCAGCCAGGCCTCAGGCTTATCCGGAATCCCTTGCCCCGGCCACTGCTGCACCGCCGCTAGCAAGGCCTCGCTCAGCGCGTCTTCGGCCGCCGCCAGATCGCCACCTGCCCGTGACGCAAGGTAGCCAAGCAGTGTCGCATACGATCGGCGCACCGTGGCTTCCAGCGTCTCCGAGACAGGGGCGCTCAAGCAGTGTCCGAATTACGAGTTCGGCGGCGATGGCAGCACCGGACGCACTTCCGTCGAGCCACCGCTGGATGACGGACTGCGTGCCGCCCACTCCAGCGCAGTATCAAGATCCGGCACGTTGATGACAAAGAAGCCGCCAAGCAGTTCCTTCGCCTCGGCATAAGGACCGTCGTGCAGGGTCCGTTTGCCGTCGCGAATCCGCACCGTCGTCGCCGTGTCAGGCGGCTGCAGGCCCGCACCGCTGACCATGATGCCAGACTCGGCCACCGCCTTGCAGTAGGCCGCCCAGGCACCCCAGTACGCCGGGGCTTCCACAGGATCGTTCCGCTTGGCCAGTTCCGCCTGCGTTTCAGTGAAGAGGAGCATGTATTCCATATGAATGATGTTTCGTAGTTTGTTTTCGTTGTTCAACACACGGCGAGTCATTGCCGCGCACTGATCTGTCGGGCGAGGGCACCCTGAATCGACATTCCGCGGAAACTTTTTTCAATCCTGTGATCATCCCCGGGAATTGCGCCCGATGCATGCCCCTGCCCATCACGCAGCCCCGTCTCCAAACCCGCCACCGACATGACGACCATCGCCATCCGCAGGTGATCCTGCGTTCTCCATCCCGCTCCAGACAGAGTAAATCGGGGTTCTCTATTGCTGCTCATCTGCCATAAGCTTCCCCGGACACTTGCAGTTTGCAAGTGCCAATGCTTTTGAAACGCAAGCGTCTCGACCGGAATTCCCCTTTTCTCAATCCTCCCTCACCCCTTCGCCGGCCCAGTCGTCCCAGCCGCCACAAACGTCAGCGGGATCGGCTGAAAATCATGGTCCGGCCGCCCCTTCGCCAACCCCCGGATCCACCGCACAATCCTCCTCACCATCAGCTCCTGGTCCGACGCAAAATGCGCCATCGCCGGCCGATGCCACGCCAGTTCCGAATTATTGCCCCAGGTCACCACCGACACATCCTCCGGCACCCGCAGCCTCCGCCGCGCCAGAAATGATAGCACCCCAACCGCCCACTTCGTCTTCAAAACCACCAGCGCCGTCGGCGGCGTGATCCGGAACAGCGAGGTCAGCTCCCGCTCCAATCCCTCCGGCGTCTCCTCCCAGTCCGGCACATGATAGGACGACGGCGCAATCCCCTGCGCCTCCAGCTCCGCCTTGTACTCCTTCAGCACCTGCATCTCCTCAGGTACCCGGAATTGATGCGGCGAAAGCAGCACAATCCGATGGTGCCCCAGGCCCGCCAGATGCCTCACCACCGCACGGTACGCCTCAATCCCATCCGCACCAGTGCTCGCCATCGGCAGCGACCGCGCATGCCCCCCCAACGCCAGCATCGGCACACCGCTCGCAATCCCCCACTCCAGCAACTCCCGGCTCCCCCCATGCACCACCCAGCCATCCACCCGGATCTCATCCATATGCCGCTGAATCCTCCCAAGATTATCCCCCAGTTCATTCTGTGACCGCGCCGCAAACTGACACTCGTGCCCAGCCGTCTCAATCGCCCGCCGCAACTCCAGAAACAGGGTCTGCTGATCAGGATCCTCCGTCGCCAGCGGCTCCCGCAGCAATACCCCAATCCTCAAAACCCGGCTCGCCGAAACCGCAGACGTCCCCGTCACCGTCCGCCGACGCCCCACCCCAGCCGACGCAATCACTCCCTCTCCCTCCAGTATCCGCATCGCCGCCCGCATCGTCTGCCGAGACACCCCACACAACCCCGCCAGCTTCAATACCCCAGGCATCCGCCCGTTCCACCGGCCCGTCACCAACCCCTCACGGACAAAATCTGCAGTGACCTCGGCAAGCGAGCGGCGACGGACGGTTTTCATGGTCACTCCCAACGAGTCCATCTTCCCGCAGTCGTCAAAATCATTCCTCCAGCCACCCAACCTCACGTCTCCCTTGCCTCTCATCCCACACCGCCCGGTTTCCTCCCGATCCCCCCGAACCTCCCTCGTTTCCTCACCCTCCCGCTCTCTCAATCCGCCTCGAACCCACCCTGACCAGGCCAGAAATCACCCCAGTCTCATCACATCAATTTCACCCTCTCAACATCCTCTCCCCGCACCTCCTCTCACCGCCCCTTCATCGTGTGCGCCAGCACAAATTTCACAATCGGCCCCGGGTCCTTCAGACTGTGCGGATGATGCCCCACCCCAGGCTTGCTGATCAACTCCATCTCCAACCCAACCGCCGCCCCACGCTCCTTCAGCAACCCAGAATTCTCCGCCAGCGGCACCACGTCATCCGCATCCCCGCAGACCGACAACACCGCCACCTTGGCCTTCGCCAGCACCGCCGCCTGATCCACCGGATTCCCCTTGAACGCCTTCGCCGCCCCATCATCCGCAAACCCATACACCTGCTTGCATCGCTCCCAGTCCCCCGCCGATCCCTTCCCCTTCCCAAAACCCGCCGGCCAGCTCTTCACATCCAGCACCGGCGCATCCAGATACAGACACGAAACTTTGTCAGGGTGCGCCACCGCCCAGTTCACCGCAAACAACCCACCGCGACTGAACCCCTCCAGCACCGGCTTCGCCGACAACCCGAACGCCTTCTCCACATGCGCATGGAACGCCTCCATCGCCGCAATCGCCGTCGGCCCGCCATACAGATTCTGCACGTCCACATACGCCGCATGAAACCCCTTCTCCAGCAGCGCCAGATCCGCCTGCGGCTCATGCCCGAAAAACTCCGTCCGCCAGATCCACGGCTTCCCCTCCGCCGCCACCTTCGGCACCACCACAAACGCCGCACGCCCACCCACCTCGAAATCCAGCTTCACATAACCGTTCCACTCACTCCGCTTCACCTCCCCACCAGGCTCCGCCGCCAGCAAGGCCACTCCACTCATCATCAGACAACTCAGCATCGCAGCACGTTTCATTTCCACCCACTCACCAGCTCCCTCCCCTCTCCGCAAGCGCTCCTCACCTCCCTGTTCCCGGTCCCGCCAACCCTCGCGACTCACCCCCATCCAGCGCACCTTACCCAACCATGACCAATCCTCCTCCTCACGCCGCCCGCCGCTCATCCCTCCACCTTACCACCACCCTCACCCTCGCCGCCGCCCTCCTCGCCACCCTCACCTCCTCCGCCTGCCGCCACACGCCCGGCGAAGCCACCAACCCCGTCCCACGCAAGGTCTCCGACCCACGCTGGCACCCAGGCATGTACGACCCCGGTAGCCGCAACTTCCGCATGGGCATCCGCTGAAACCCTCCGAAGGTTCCCAGCTCCCCACTCATCACTCACGGCGGCCCGTCTCTACCGGCCCTCCTCACTCCGCCGCGCCTTCACCCGCCGCCGGAGCGTCTCCCTCAACATCCCCCGGTTCCACCTCGGCCCCAGCTTCCGCATCACCTTCCACCTCGCCCTCAACCACCGCGTCCCCATCGCTGATCACCCGCGCAATGTCCTGCAGCAACTCGCCCTCACGCAGCGAGATCAGCTTCACCCCCTGCGTGTTCCGCCCCGCTTCCCGAATCTGCCCCACCGGAATCCGCACGCTCTGCCCGGTGTTCGTCATCAGCATCACCTCATCAGGCTCGTGAACCACCAGCGCCCCCACCACCAACCCGGTCTTCTCCGTGGTCTTCATCGTGATGATTCCCTTACCACCACGGCTCTGAATCCGATACTCGTCAAACTGCGACCGCTTCCCAATCCCATTCTCACTCGCCACCAGCAGGGTCGCCCCGCTCTCCACCACCGCTAGCGAAACCACATAATCCTTCTCCGCTGGTCGGATACCCCACACCCCAGTCGCCGTCCGACCCATGTCACGCACATCATCCTCGTTGAACCGGATGCTCAACCCGTCCCGCGTCACCAGAATCAGTTCGTTGCTCCCGTTCGTCAGCGCACAACCAATCAGATAATCCCCCTCCTCAATGTTGATCGCATTGATCCCGTCCTTCCGGATGTTCCGGAACTCCGACAGGTTCGTCCGCTTCACCACACCATTGTGCGTCGCAAACACCACAAACTTCAGCGGATCCCACGTCGAATCCTTATCCCCTTCGCCCACCGCCGGAATCCGCAGCACACTCGCCACTTTCTCCTCAGGCTTCAGATTCAGCAGATTCTTGATGCTCCGCCCCTTCGACGTCCGCGACCCCTCCGGAATCAGATACACGCGCTCCGCATACACCCGTCCCGTGTTCGTGAAGAACATCAGCCAGTCGTGCGAACTCGCCGTGAACAGGTGCTCCACAAAATCCTGCTCCTCCTCACCCTCGTCAGTCATCCGCTTGCCCGTCTCCATCCCCTTCAATCCCTTCCCGCCGCGCCGCTGACTCCGGAACTCGGTCGCCACCGTCCGCTTGATATACCCACGGTGCGAAATCGTGATGATCTGGCTCTCGTTAGCAATCAGGTCAATCGTCGTAATCTCCCCGTCATCATCCGCAAAATCCGTTAGCCGCGGCGTCGCATACTTCTCCTTAATTACCCGCAGCTCATCCTTGATGATCGTCAGCACGCGGCTCTCCTTCGCCAGGATGTCCATCAGATCAATGATCTCGGCCATCACCGCATCATACTCTTCCTTCAGCTTGTGACGCTCCAGACCCGTCAGCTTGTACAACTGCAGCTCCACAATCGCCTTCACCTGCCGGTCATTGAAGAAATACCGGTCCCCCTTCACCTGCGGCTGCCCGCGGATAATGATCCCTAACACCTCCGCCGCCTCCACCGTGAACGGATAATCCTTGATCCTCGACTCCGCCTCATCACGATTCCGGCTCTCCCGGATGATCTTGATGAAGTCATCAATCCGGCTCGTCGCCAGCAGCAGCGCCTCAAGAATCTCCGCACGCGCCTCCGCCTTCCTCAGCAGATACCTCGTCCGCCGCAGCACCACCTCACGCCGGTGCTCGATATAACAAGCAATCGCATCCTTGATGTTCAGCAACCGCGGCCGCCGATTGTCGATCGCCAGCATGTTCACGCTGAAACTGCTCTCCAGCGACGTGTGCCGATACAGATTGTTGATCACCACCTGCGGCCTCGCATCACGCTTCAACTCAATCACCACCCGCGTCTTCTCATCACATTCATCACGAATCCCGCTGATCTCAGGCAGAATCTTCTCGCCCACCAATTCCGCAATCCGCTTGATCAGCACCGCCCGATTCTCCCGATACGGAATCTCTTTAATAATGATCTGCTCCCGCCCGCGCTCATCCTCCTCAATTTCCACCTTCCCGCGCACCTTCACCTGACCACGCCCGGTCGCCAGATACTGTCTCACCCCATTCCGACCAAAAATCGTACACCCCGTCGGAAAATCCGGGCCCTTGATGTGCTCCATCAGTTCCGGAATCGTAATGTCAGGATTGTCAATCTGCGCGCAAATCCCATCCACCACTTCCCCCAGATTGTGCGGTGCCATGTTCGTCGCCATCCCCACCGCAATCCCCGTCCCGCCATTCACAATCAGATTCGGAAACGCCGACGGAAACACCACCGGCTCAGTCAACCGCTCATCATAGTTCGGCTGAAAATCCACCGTGTCCTTCTCCATGTCCTCCATCAGCAGCGTCCCCAGATGCGTCAGCCTCGCCTCCGTATAACGCATCGCCGCCGGAGGATCGCCATCCACACTCCCGAAGTTCCCCTGCCCGTCAATCAGCGTGTCCCGCATGCTCCAGTGCTGCGCCATGTTCACCAGAGTCGGATAAATCACCGCCTCACCGTGCGGGTGATAGTTCCCCGAAGTGTCACCGCAGATCTTCGCACACTTGATGTGCTTCTTGTTCGGCCACAGCGACAACTCGCTCATCGCATACAGAATCCGTCGCTGCGACGGCTTCAACCCATCCCGCACATCCGGCAGCGCTCGGCTGATGATGACGGACATGGAATAGTCGAGAAATGACTTCGCCATCTCAACGTCGACATTGATCGGCTCGATATTGCGCTGGTCGTTTTCGCTGCTCACAGGGACTGGGTAGGGGGTAGTTTCCACCCCGTTTTTCAAAGGAATCCGGGGGATCTTCCCCTCCTTAAAGGGGCATCTCCACCCGCGCAAGGCGCGAGTTTGCCACGCCTCGTCCCAACAGCCCGCTCACCCCTCGTCCAAAGCCCCCGCCATCCGCCCCGCCGCCAGCCATTCCTCCATCAGTTCCCGGAACGCCCGCACCGGCGGCTCATCCCCCTCAGGTTGCCACACCATCACCAGCGGCACCGTCACCCGCGGCCTCAACGGCACCAACTCCAATCCCTCTCCCCTCCCTGCCCCCAACGTCGAATCAGGCACCACCCCAACCCCCTCCCCAGCCGCCACATACCTCAAAATAGTATCCATCAGGCTCGGCGTATGCAGCAACCTCGGCGTCACCCCAGCCTCCCGACACGCCGCCAGAATCGCATCGTGCGACCCCGCCCCCTCCCGCCGCGCCAGCAACACCAGCGGCACCCCCGCCAGTTCCTTCCACCCCACCGTCTTCCTCCCGCACCACTCATGCCCCTCAGGCACCACCGCGCAAAACGGCTCCTCCCTCAGCAGCAGCGACGGCAACCGCAACGCACTGTGCGCCAGCACCGGCCTCGTAATCCCCGCCGACAATCTCCCCCGCGCCACCATCTCCGCCACCCGCTCCGGGGTCCGCTCCTCCAGCACCACCGTCACCCTCGGCCACCGCCTCCGATACTCCTTCACCACCGACGCCAGAAACCCCCTCGTCGGCGGCCCGATATACCCCAACCGCAACTCCCCTTCCTCCCCAGCCGCCGTCCGTTGCACCCGCCGCAGCGATTCCTCCCACCGCTCAAACAGCAACCCAGCCTCCCGCAGCATCACCGCCCCAGCCGGCGTCAGCTTCACCACCCGCCGGTTCCGGTCCAGCAACCGCACCCCGCACGCCTCCTCCAATTCCTGCACCGCCCGACTCAACGCCGGCTGCGCAATCCTCAATCGCCGCGCCGCCCCGGAAAAACTCAGCTCCTCAGCCACCGCCTGAAAATACCGCA
>JAIXVE010000090.1 GCA_027483175.1 Verrucomicrobiaceae bacterium
ACGGCGACGAATGGGGCTGGGGTGACGGTGCGGACGGTGACGGTGGGGGTGGATGAGACAGAGTTGCCGCCGGAGGTTTCGGAGTTTCTGGCGAGCAGTGCGGGCGGGATTGAGGACAGTGAAGGGCAGCGGCATGATTGGGTGGAGGTATTCAATCCGAATCCGTTCACGGTGAATCTGAATGGGTATTACCTGACGGACAATCCTTCGAATCCGACGAAGTGGCGGTTTCCGTCGTTCAGTGTGCCGGCGAATGGTTATGCGTGGGTGTGGGCGTCGAACCGGGCGACGCCGGGCGAGCCGCTGGAGATTCCGCACACGAATTTTTCGCTGAACACGAGTGGGGAGTATGTGGGGTTGGTGGGTCGGGACGGGAAGACGGTGGTGAGTCAGATTCCGTCGGCGTGGCCGGCGGTGGCGGTGTATCCGGTGCAGGCGGTGGATCACAGTTACGGACGGAGTGGTGGTGGGGAGGGGTATTTTCAGGTGCCGACGCCTGGAGCGGCGAACGGGGCGAGGTTTGAGGGCGTGACGGCGGAGCCGGTGTTTTCGGTGGCTCGCGGATTTTATGCGGCGGCGCAGAACCTGACGATTACGACGACGACGCCTGGGGCGGAGGTAAGGTACACGACGAACGGGGCGGCACCGACGGCGACGACCGGCACGGTGTTAGTGCCCGGGGGATTCGTTGCGGTGAATGCGACGCGGGTGATTCGGGCGGCGGCGTTTCGGGCGGGTTGGGTGCCGTCGGATGTGGTGACGCATACGTATCTGTTTCCGGCGACGCAGAGTACGGCGGGGTGGCTGAATGCGTCGATTGCGACGAATGCGCTTTATGCGCCGCAGATGGTGGATGCGTTGAAGCAGGTGCCGAGCATGAGCATGACGGTGGGGCCGGTGACGATTGACGGGGCGAGTGACAAGGTGGGGGCGCTGGAGTGGATTGATCCGGCGGGCGGGCCTGGTTTTGTGATTCCGTGCGGGGCGAAGCTGTTTGGCGGGGCGTTCACGAATTTCGCGAAGAAGAGTTACCGGATCAGTTTCAAGGGTGAGTATGGAGCGGGGAAGCTGCGGTTTCCGTTGTTTGCGGGATTTGAGCGCGGGCTGGCGGCGACGGATGAGTTTGATCAGATCGAACTGCGGAACGGGTCGCACGACATGGTGGACCGCGGGTTCTACATGTCTAACATTTTCACGGATGCGACGATGCTGGACATGGGGGCGTTTGCGCCGCACGGGCGGTTTGTGCATCTGTATCTGAATGGGTCGTACTGGGGGCTGTATCATCTGCGGGAGCGGTGGGCGGCGGAGATGATGTCGTCGTATTACGGGGGGAGGAGCAGTGATTATGAGTCGGTGAACGGGAATCTGAATGTGGGTGGCTGGGCGGATCCGGGGTTGCCGTATGACAACGGGACTGGGGCGATGTGGACGGAGATGAAGGCGCGGGCGTTGTCTGGCGGGGATGTGTACGGGAAGCTGAAGCCGCTGGTGGATGTGCCGCAGTATGTGGATTACATGACGATGTGGATGTTCGGGAAGTCGGAGGATGAGTATCGGGTGACGGGGCCGACTGGGCCTGGGCATGGGGCGAAGTTCATGCTGAACGATGCGGACGGTTATTTGTACCTTGCGGCCTATGGCGGGCCGGGGTCGGATCGGACGGGTCGGTCGACGCCTGGGAAGGCGGCGGGGGATGGGCCGGGGTCATTGTTTTCGATGCTGTATCGCGATGGTGGGAGTGATTACCGGATGCTGCTGGCGGATCGGATTCAGAGGGCGTTTGTGGCTCCTGGGGGTGCGATGACTCCGGCGGCGAATGCGGCGCGGCTGACTGAGTTGTGTGCGGGGATTGAGAAGGCGATTATTCCGGAGTGTGCGCGGTGGAATTACCGGACGCCGCCGAGCTGGACGGCGGCGCGGGACGGGGCATTGAACTGGTTTCTGGGGACGCGGGTGGGGACGGCGGCGACGTTCACGGTGCCGCGGACGACGACGGTGCTAGGGCATTACACGACGGCGGGGTTTTATCCTGCGGTGGCGGCACCGGTGGCGAATCCGGGGCCGGGGGTGGTGGCGGCGGGGACGGGAGTGCAGCTGACGACGGGGACGGCGGCGGCGGGGATATTGTATACGGTGAATGGTCCTGATCCGAGGATGGGCGGCGTGCTGGTGCCGAACACGCAGGTGCTGGGAGCTGGTGCGTCGGGACGGTACCGGGTGCCGGCGACGAGTGGCGAGGGGATTGCGAGTGCGGTGATTCCGGGATTGGCGGCGTACTGGCCGATGGATGGGAGTCCGGCGGAGGCGCAGGGATTGTTCAACGGGGCGTATTCGAACGGGGCGCTGTCGGCGAGTCCGGGGCGGTTCGGGACTGGGTGTGTGGAGCTGGACGGGACGAATGATTATGTGTTTCTCGGGAATCCGGCGGGTTTGCAGATTACCGGGCAGATTACGATTTCGGCATGGGTGAAGCCTGACAGTGTGACGGGGGTGCGGAACATTGTGAACAAAGGGCACGACACGGGGACGCCGAATGGAGAGATCACCCTGCGGATCAATGGAGGGGCCTATCAATGTGGTTACTGGGCCGGGGCGGCGGGGTCGGTGATTGCGATGGGGCCGTCGGCGGGGGTGGGATCTGCGGCGGCGGATGTGGGGACGTGGCATCACATTGCGGGATTGTGGGATGGGGAGGCATGGCGGGTGTATCGTGATGGCGTGCAGATTGCGAGTGCGCCGAGCACGGTGGGAGCGGTGACGGTGCCGACGATCGGGTGGGCGATCGGGGCGCGGGGGAACGGGAGCGAGCGGTACTTTGACGGGCAGATTGATGAGGTTAGGATCTACCGTCGCGGGTTGCGGGCGGATGAAGTGCAGGCGCTGGCGAACAACGTGGCGGTGTCGGATCAGGCGGTGTGGACGCAGGTGGATTTTGATGATAGCGGGTGGGGTGGTGCGGCGAATGGGGTGGGGTTTGCGCCGGTGGGGGATGCACTGGGGGTTGGAGTGGTGCAGGACATTGGAGCGGCGGCGAGGGGGGTGAATGCGAGTGTGTACACGAGGTATCCGTTTGTGCTGAGTGCGGCGGAGCGAGCGGCAACGGTGTCGCTGACGCTGCGGGTGCGGGCGGACGACGGGTATGCGGCGTTTCTGAACGGGACGCGGGTGGCGGGGCGGAACGTGCCGTTTCCGCTGACCGGGACGAGTGCGGCGACGGGTGAGACGGCGGACGGGGTGGCGCTGGCGGGGGAGACGGTGGATCTGACGGGATTTCTGCCGCTGTTGAGGGACGGGACGAATGTGCTGTCGGTGCAGGGGTTGAATGCGGCGGCGGGGGATGATGATGCGTTAGTGGCGGTGGAACTGCTGAGTTTCCGGGGGACGCCGGGGTTGTCGCCGGTGGCGCAGACGTATGTGGCGGGGACGCCGCCGGTGGTGTCGGTGAATTCGGTGGTGCGGGCGCGGTCGTGGGTGGCGGCGACGCGGGCGTGGAGTGCGATGAGCGAGACCTTTCACCAGGTGGGGGCGCATGCGTGTCCGCCGGGTTGGCTAGTGTGTTCCGAGCTGCATTACAATCCGCGGGGGGATGAGGACGGGGAGTTCATGGAACTGATGAATGCGGGGCCTGGGGCGGTGAATCTGCGGGGGGCGCGGTTCACGAGCGGGGTGACCTTTGCGTTTCCGGGGAACCGGGACACGATCCTGGGGCCTGGGGAGCGGTTGGTGCTGGCGGACAGTGCGATTGCGTATCAGCGGGTGCAGGGGTGGGCGGCGGGGTTCGGGGGGATTTACCGGGACAGCCTGTCGAATGCCGGGGAGCGGCTGACATTGGTGAGTGCGGACGGGTTGACGACGCTGATGGATTTTGTGTGGGACGGGACGGGGCCGTGGCCTGATGAGGCGGACGGGGGCGGGCGGAGTCTGGTGCTGGTGAATCCGCGAGCGGGGATGGATCTGAATGATCCTGCGAACTGGCGGGCGAGCACGGGGGATCACGGGAATCCTAACGGGAGTGATGCGGTCGGGTTCAGCGGGGATCCGCGGGCGGATCGGGATGGGGACGGACTGACGGCGTGGGAGGAGTATGCGTATGGGACGAGTGATAATCGGGCGGGGGACCGGGTGGAGTTAGTGCCGGGTGCGGGTTGGCCGTACGAGTGGGCGGTGGATCATGCTGCGGCGGCGGATGGGGCGGCGGTGCGGGTGGCGGGGAGTGGTGATCTGCGGGCGTGGACGGTGCCGATGCAGTTGACGCGTCGGGTGGTGCTGCCGGACGGGCGGGTGCGGTCGACGTGGCGGCCGGTGACGCCGCCGGAGCGGGCGTTTTTTGTGCCGGTGGTGCCGGTGGTGCCGTGAGGGGTTCTTGATGGTTAGGATGGCGGTGGCGCAGACTTGAGCGATTGACCGTGGTCGTGGGGTGATCAGGGTGGGGGATGTCTTATGTGCTGATCATTCATGAAGTGGCCGACTATGCGGCGTGGAAGCAGATCTTTGATGGGGCGGCGGGGATCCGGAGGGAGGCGGGGGAGCGGAGTTATCAGGTGTTGAGGTATGAGGGGGATGGGAATCGGATCGTGCATTTTTCGCGATGGACGAGCCTTGAGGCGGCGCGGGCGTTTTTTGAGTCGCCGCGGCTGGTGAGGATCCGGGAGGAGGCGGGGGTGAAGGCTCCGGAGTTCCGGTATCTGGAGGAGTTGGAGGCTGGGGAGTTGTGAGGGGGTGAGGTGGCGAGCTTTGATGGTGTTTGGCATTGGGGTCACAGGCGGGACGTCCGTGCCACTTTGACTTGTGAGGCTGGGGTCACAGGCGAGACGCCCGTGCCACTTTGGCTTGTGAGGCTGGGGTCACAGGCGGGACGCTTGTGTGACCTTGCTGGTCAGCGGGTGACGCCGCGTTGGCTGGACTGGAAGAAAGCGATGAGGTGGAGGACGTGGGGGTTGGCGCCGTGTGGGGAGGCGGAGAGGGCTTCGATGGATTCCGGGGTGGTGGAGCCGCGCATGAAGAAGGCCTTGTAGGCTTCTTTGAGGGCGCGGGTATCTTCTTCGGAGAAGCCGCTGCGCTGGAGGCCGACGAGGTTGACGCCGCGGGTGGCGGCTGGGTTGCCGTCGACGATGGTGAATGGGGCGACGTCCTGGACGATTTTGGAGCAACCGCCGGTGATGGCGTGGCGGCCGATGCGGCAGAACTGGTGGACGGCGGTGAGGCCGCCGAGGATGACGTGGTCTTCGACGATGACGTGTCCTGCGAGGGTGCCGTTGTTGGAGAAGATGACGTGATTGCCGACGATGCAGTCGTGGGCGATGTGGGAGTAGGCGAGGAAGTTGCCGTGGTTGCCGATGATGGTTTTTTCGCCGGGGAGCGTGCCGCGGTTTACGGTGCAGAATTCGCGGAAGACGTTGTCGGTGCCGATTTCGAGGAACGTGGGTTCGCCGTGGTATTTGAGGTCCTGGGTTTGCTGGCCGATGGAGCAGAAGCTGTAGAAGCGGTTGCGTGGGCCGATGTGGGAGGGGCCCATGAGGGTGACGTGGTTCTGGAGGTGGCAGTGGTCGCCGAGGACGACGTGGTCACCGATGACGCAGTAGGGGCCGATGACGACATCGCGGCCGATTTCGGCGCGTGGGGAGACGATGGCGGTGTCGTGGATGGAAGGCATGGGGCTGGGGGTTTTTAAGCAGGGCGGGTGCGGTCCGCAACCTGCGAAAGGGGATGGGGTTGGGGATGGGGGTGGGGAGGAGAATCCCGGCTGGACGGGGAGTAGGAGTGGGGTGAAGGGGTTGGGATGGCGGGGCCGCGCGTCATTTTTCACATGGATATGGACGCGTTTTATGCGTCGGTCGAGCAGCGTGACCGGCCGGAGTGGCGCGGGAGGCCTGTGATTGTGGGGGGGATGCCGGAGAGTCGAGGGGTGGTGTGTGCGGCGAGTTACGAGGCGCGGCGGTTTGGGGTGCGGTCGGCGATGCCGAGTGTGACGGCTGGGCGGTTGTGTCCGGAGGGAGTGTTTGTGCGGCCGCGGATGGATGTGTATCGGGAGGAGAGTGCGGCGATCATGGAGCTGGTGCGTGGGTTTGCCGGGGAGGCGGTGGAGCAGGTGTCGGTGGACGAGGCGTATCTGGAGGTGACGGAGCAGGTGGGGGGTGAGGGTGGGCACGATGAGATGATCCGGAGGGCGGTGCCGATGGCGGAGGCGATCAAGGCGGCGGTGAGGCGGGAGCGTGGGTTGGCGGCGACGATCGGGGTGGGGCCGAACAAGCTGACGGCGAAGATTGCGTCATCGAGTTTCAAGCCGGACGGGTTGACGGTGGTGCTGGAGAGCGGGAAGGCGGCGTTTTTGCGGCCGTTGCCTGCGGGGGCGATTCACGGGGTGGGGAAGGTGACGGAGGCGGCGCTGGCGCGGGCTGGGCTGGTGACGGTGGGGGACATTCAGGATTGTCAGGATGATCTGCGGGCGTATGTGGGGTCGTGGTGGCCGGAGTTGAGGAGGATGGCGTTTGGTGAGGATGACCGGCCGCTGGATTTTTCCGATGACATCCGGAGTGTGAGCAGTGAGAACACCTTTGCGCGGGACACGGCGGACCGGGCGGTATTGAGGCGGTGCCTGCGGGAGCAGGCGGAGGAGATTGCGGGGAGACTGCAGCGGCACCGGTTGGCGGCGGTGACGGTTCAGGTGAAGGTGAGGTACAGTGATTTCACGACCTTGACGCGGCAGGTGAGCATGGAGGAAGCGCTGGAGGATGCGGCGTCGATATACCGGTTGTCGTGCTGGCTGCTGGGGCGGCATCGGCTAGTGGCGCGGCCGTTGCGATTGATCGGGGTGGGGGTGACGGGATTGCGGGCGGTGACGATGCGTCAGATGGTGCTGCCGTTCATGGAGACGCGGCGGTGAGGAGTGCGGAGGCGTCGAGATAGGATAGGCCGGAGACGAGGATGTCTTTGGAGCGGCCGGAGGAGCCGCGGCGGATGGAGATGGCGGAACGTGGTATTCCGAGGAGACGGCTGAGGAAGCGGATGAGGGCGTCGTTGGCTTTGCCGTCGACGGGCGGGGCGGCGATGCGGATGCGCCATGTGGCACCGTCTTCCATGAGCCCGGCGACGGCGTCTTTGGAAGCGCCTGGGGAGACCTTGACGGAGAGGATGCAGTCAGCGGTCCCTGACATTATGCAATTCGAGGAGAGTGGTGGAGGCGAGTTTGGTGAAGTCCGGGCCATCGCCGGAGATGGGGATATCGAGCCAGAACATGCCGGCCTCGCCGACGGCGAAGTGGGTATCGCGGACGGAGGGGCGCATGGTGGCGGCGGCTTCGGGGGAGACCCCGATGGAGATGCGGCCGGAGTGGGAGACGATCACTTTGGGTTCAGGCGGCGGCTGGTTGTTGCGCATGTCCTGGAAGGCCGGGGTTTGGAGGATGCGTTCGTATTTGGCGTTGATCTTGACGCGGAGCATGGAGCCGCACTCGATGACGGTGCCGGTGGTATCGATTTCGTAGCCGCCGGTGGTGGAGGAGCCGCCGGAGGAGAAGCGGACGGCTCCGCCGGTGACGGCGGGTTGGGCGAAGCGTTGTTCGCCGGTGATGATTTCGAGGGCGTGGAGAATGGGGAGGGATTGGAGGACCCCGGATTTGGGGGTGAGGTTGGCTTTGGCGGCGATGCCTTCGACGCGGTTGGTGGAGCCGGAGAGGGTGACGGTGCCGTCGCAGACGACCGGGAGGGAATCGGCGAGGGGTTTGGGAAGGAAGGCGCTGAGGGAGACGGCGGTGAGGGTGGCTTCGGCGGCGATTTCGGGGTATTCGCCGAAGCTGACGGCTCCGGTGAGTGTGCCCGTGCCGCCTGAGGGGATGGAGAAGTCGGCTTTGGAGATGACGGCGCGGTCTTTGGCGATGGAGAGGGTGGATTCGCCGATGCGGAGCCCGTCGAGCCAGCCCTGGCCGAAGTCGCCGCCGCGGGCGAGGACATCGAAGCCTTCTGCGGAGCGCTGGGCGATGACGACCGAGTGGGTGAGGTGGCCGGCGGTGGCTGGGCCGGTGCCCCATGTGAGGTTGAGGTTGCCGGTGGAGAAGCGGTCGAAGGAGAGCTGGCGGAAGTCGGGGGAGACTCCGAGGCCTGCGGAGAGGAGCGGGGGGTTAGGGTGGGAGAGCAGGGCGGTTTTTTTAGGAGCGATGACTGGGATGGAGGACGCGGAACCGGAGCGGAGGTGCGTGGTGAGGGCGAAGGCGGAGATATTGCGGAAGTGCCATGCCTTGCCGAAGAGGGATTTGAAGCGAGTGGAGGTGGTGATTTTTTCGGCTTTGAGCCTTGCGAAAGGTGCTTTGGGGCCGCCTTCGCCGGAGATTTCCTGGATGCGGAGTTCGCCATCGAGGTCCATGGCGATGCTTTTGGCTTTGAGTTTTGGGCTATCGAGCCAGAGGGAGATCTGGGATTCGAGTTCCTTGCCGAAGGATTCGCTGCGGAGGTGCTTGCGGAGAAGGACGCCGTAGATGGCGAGGGGGAGGATGACGAGGACGGCGAGTCGGACGAGCCATGTGAGGATGGAGCTGCCGCCGTGACCGGGGAGGAACATGGAGGACTGGGAGCGTTTCAGAAATTCCTTCTGAGCGGCCCATTCGTTCATGACCTGGTTGTAGCTCTTGTCTTTGAGATCGCGTTTCATGAAAGTGGACTGGATCCCGTCGAGATGGAGTCGGGATGGAGGGTACATAGAGTCCGGCGGGAGGAGATTCCAGAGAAAAGGGAGCGGATGGGGGGGTGGGGGAGCGAACAAATTCTTTACAAGGAGAGCCCAGGCAAAATGGTTGAGAGCCGTTATGCTTTTGGTATGCAAACTTTCCCCCGACTGCTTTGGTGGCTGCTGGTTTTACTGGTGCCGATGATGAATTGCCGAGCTGCTGAGATTTCCGAACGCCGAAAGGAGGCTGAGAAGGCGATGGAGGAGGGGAATTGGGCGGAGGCGCTGGCGGTGTGGCGGGAGATTCTGCCGATGGGAGAGAATCGCGGGGCGGCGGTGGCGGGGGATCTGGGGAAGGCGTTGCGGTGTCTGGAGCAATTGGAGCGGCGGGTGGAAGCGGATGGGTTGGTGGAGAAGACGGTGGGGGAGCATGGGGAGGATTGGGAGCTGCTGCGGGCGGCGGCGGTGTATTATGAGGGAGCGGAGGATTGGGGGGTGATGGTGAGCGGGGAGTTCCGGCGCGGGCAGCATGGGGACGGGACGGTGGTGAGCTGTGAGGCGCGGGACTGGGTGAGGAGCATGCAGTTGTTTGAGAAGGCGATGCGGTTGATGGAGGGAGTGGGAGCGGACGCGGGGACGAAGGCTGAGTTTTATGGCGGGTTTGCGGGGATGCTGCTGCGGCCGGAGGGTTGGAGGCTGCAAAGCCTGACGGATCTGACGAAGCTGCCGGATTATGAAGAGGACGGGGCGGTGCATTTCGGGCGTCGCGGGATGGGATGGGGTGGTGGTGATGACGAGCGGGGAGCGCCGGTGGATGAGAAGGGTGAGCCGGTGCTGCACCGGGTGCCGGAGAGTTGGGAGAAGGCGGCGACGGATGGGGAGCGGTTCCGGTGGCTGCTGGCGCAGATGGCGAAGCAGAGCCCGGGTGCGGCGGTGAGGGCGGACGAGGTTTTCATGACGTTTCTGGTTGGGGAGTTTGATGTGACGACGATGGCGTCGTACTGGCGGGCGCCGGAGGACGAGGAAGGACGGCAGGAGGGGATCCTGAGTTTGCACACGTTGAAGGAGCACGAGACCGTGGCGCGCCTGGCGACTGGGGTGAAGCGGTTCACGTTGCCGGAGGAGTTCAGTTATGTGGGATTGGCGGGTCGGATTTTCCGGAATGGGGCGGACCGCGGGAGGGCGGTGCAGGTGGTCGAGACGTATGCGTCGATGTTCCGGAACCGGCGGCAGCATGAGAAGGCGGCGTCGGTTTACCGGGAGGCGCTGGAGCGGTTAGGGAAGGAAACGGGAGATGATCTGAAACAGATTTGGCAGCGCCAGCTGGATCAGATTGTGAAGCCGTGGGGGAGGTTTGACGGGTCGAGTGTGCAGGTGACGGGAGTGGGGGCGAAGCTGGGTTATGTGTTCCGGAACGGGAGCAAGGCGGTGATGACGGCGCGGCGGGTGAAGTTCCGGGAGTTGCTGGCGGAGACGAAGGAATGGCTGAAGGGGAATCCTGAGAGGGTGGACTGGGAGCGGATTGACATCGGGAGCATTGGTTATCGGATTGCGACGAAGGAGATGGGGAAGTATCTGGGGGAGGAAGTGGCGAAGTGGGAGTTAGGGTTGGAGGCGCGGGCGGGGCATTGGGATCGCCGGATGGATGTGACGACCCCGTTGCAGACGGCGGGGGCGTATTTTGTGGAGGCGGCGCTGGAGGGCGGGAACAAGACTGGGTGCATTGTGTGGATCACGGACACGGCGCTGGTTTCGAAGCAGGGGACGGACGAGCAGCAGTATTATGTGACGGATGCGGCGACGGGAGCGCCGGTGGCGAAGGCGAATCTGGAGTTTTTCGGGTATCGGGCGGAAGGCGTGGCGAACCGGCGGAATGCTGGGAAGCGGCAGGTGAATGTGGTGACGCGGAACTTTGCGGAGTTCACGGATGAGCAGGGGCAGTGGTTTGGGGATGCGAAGCGATTGGAGCCGAATTTTCAGTGGCTGGTGACGGCGACGACGCCTGGGGGGAGGTTTGCGCACCTTGGGTTTCAGGGTGTGTGGATGGCTGGGAAGGATCATCAGGAATGGGTGCAGCGGAAGATTCATCTGATGACGGACCGGCCGGTGTACCGACCTGGGCAGGAAGTGCAGTGGAAGGCGTGGGCGAGGCTGGCGCGGTATGATGCGCCGGAGGACAAGTCTGAGTATGCGGGGGACAAGTTCACGGTGAGGATTGTGAATCCGAAGGGGGAGAAAGTGGTGGAGAAGGAGCTGACGGCGGATGCGTTCGGGGGGCTGGCGGATGCGCTGAAGCTGGAGCCTGGTGCGGTGTTAGGGGTTTACCGGTTTCAGTTCGAGCATCCGGCTGGATTTCAGCAGAACGGGACGTTCCGGGTGGAGGAGTACAAGAAGCCGGAGTTCGAGGTGACGGTGAGTGCGCCGGAGGGGCCGGTGCAGCTGGGGGAGAAGGTGACGGCGACTGTGGAGGCGGATTATTTCTTTGGAGCGCCGGTGGCGGTGGCGAAGGTGAAGTACAGAGTGATGCGGAGTGCGCATACGGAGCGGTGGTTTCCGGTGCGGCCGTGGGACTGGTTTTACGGGTCGGGGTACTGGTGGTTTGGCTATGATTACGACTGGTATCCCGGGTTCCGGAATTGGGGTTGCCTGCCGCCGGTGTGGTCGTGGTGGCCGCAGCGGAACGACCCTCCTGAGCTGGTGATGGAGAGCGAGGGGGCGATTGGTGCGGACGGGAAGCTGACGATTGAGATTGATACGGCGATCGCGAAGGAACTGCATGGTGACGAGGATCACCGGTATGAGATTTCTGTGGAGGTGACGGACGAGAGCCGGCGCACGATTCTGGGGAAAGGTGAGGTGTTAGTTGCGCGGCAGCCGTTTTCGGTGGTGGCGTGGACGGATCGCGGGCATTACGAGGTCGGGCAGGCGATCGAGGCTGGGGTGCGGGCGCTGACGCTGGATCAGAAGGGAGTGCAGGGGACGGGTCGGGTGGCGCTGCTGAAGATTGGCTATAACGAAAAGGGCGAGCCTGAGGAGAAGGAAGTGGCGGCGATGGATGTGGCGACGGGCGTGGATGGGATGGCGAAGGTGAAGTTCAGTGCGACGGCGGCTGGGCAGTACCGGATTGCGGCGAAGGTGAAGGATGGGAAGGGGCGGGAGCGGGAAGGTGGCGTGTTTTTTGTGGTGCGTGGCGGGGGAGAGGATGGGCGGGACTATCGGTTTGCGGCGCTGGAGATTGTGCCGGAGAAGGCGGAGTACGGCCCTGGTGAGGACGTGAAGCTGCTGATCAATGCGGAGCGTGCGGACAGCACGGTGTATCTGTTTGTGAAGCCGAGTGCGGGGATTGCGCCGCGGCCGGTGATTCTGAAGCTGAAGGGGAAGAGCGGCGAGCAGATTGTCAGGATCGGGACGGGGGACATGCCGAATGTGTTTGTGGAGGCGTTTACGGTGCGGGACGGGAAAGTGCACACGGCGATGCGGGAGATTGCGGTGCCGCCGGCGAAGCGGGTGCTGACGATGGAGGTGCTGCCGGATGCGGAGCGGTACAAGCCGCGGGGGAAGGCGAAGGTTAGGTTGCTGTTGAGTGACAGTGACGGCAAGCCGTACCGCGGGTCGGCGGTGGTGACGGTGTATGACAAGGCGCTGGAGTATATTTCCGGGGGATCGAATGTGCCGAAGATTGCGGACTGGTTCTGGAAGTGGCGGCGGCATCACCACAGCGGGTCGCGGACGAATCTGGGGACGGCGTTTCCGTCGGTGAATCTGCCGCTGGATCAGGTAGGGTGGCAGCCGCTGGGGGTGTTTGGTGAGATGACGATTGATCTGGATGACGATTTGGACGGGATTGAGGTCAAAACGAAGACGGCGATGCTGCGGAGAGGAGTGGGAAGTGGGTTTGGGCCTGGGGGCGGTCGTGGGTTTGGAGGAGGCGGGAAGGATCAGCCTGAGGGAATGTCTTTGCAGTCGGCGGCGATGGGGGCACCGATGGCGACGGCGGCGCCGATGGCGATGGCGGACGGGCCTGGTGAGCCGGGTGGACCGACGCCCGGAGGCGAGGGAGGAGCTGGCGAGGGAGGGGCGGTGATGATCCGGAGTGAGTTTGCGGACAGTGCGTACTGGGCGCGTGCGGTGGAGACGGATGCGGAGGGGATGGCTTCTATTGAGGTGCCGTTGCCTGACAATCTGACGACCTGGAAGATCAAGACGTGGGCGATGGGTCACGGAACGAAGGTGGGTGAGGCGGAGGCGGAGATTATCACGAGCAAGGATCTGATCATCCGGCTGCAGGCGCCGCGATTTTTCACGGAGAAGGACGAAGTGACGCTGAGTGCGAACGTGCACAATTATCTGGCGGCGGAGAAGGCGGTGAAGGTTTCGGTGGAGCTGGAGGGCGGGGCGGTTGAGGTGATGCCAGGGCAGGAAGTGGCGAAGACGGTGACGATCGGGGCGGGTGCGGAAGTGCGGGTGGACTGGCGGGTGCGGGCGATGCGTGAGGGGACGGCGGTGGTGCGGATGAAGGCGGTGACGGACAGTGACAGTGATGCGATGCAGCTGGCGTTTCCGGTGCAGGTGCATGGGATGCTGAAGACGGAGAGCTGGAGTGCGGCGATCCGGCCGGATGGGAAGGAAGCGAAGATCGGGATGACGGTGCCGGCGGAGCGGCGGCCGGAGCAATCGCGGCTGGAGATTCGTTATTCGCCGAGTCTGGCGACGGCGCTGGTGGATGCGCTGCCGTATCTGGCGGATTATCCTTATGGCTGCACGGAGCAGACCCTGAACCGGTTTGTGCCGGCGGTGGTGGCGCGAAAGGTGTTAGTCGATATGGGAATCAGCCTTGCGGACGTGAAGGCGAAGCGAGCGAATCTGAATGCGCAGGAGATTGGGGATCCGGTGAAGCGAGCGGAGCGGTGGAAGGCGTTGAGGATCGGGGACGGCCATCCGGTTTTTGACGAGGAAGAGTATCTGCTGATCGTGAAGACCGGGCTGGAGCGGATGACATCGATGCAGAATCGGGATGGCGGCTGGGGATGGTTCAGTGGAGACAGGGAGCAATCGTGGGCGCACACGACGGCGGTGGTGGTGCACGGGTTGCAGACGGCGCAGGCGGCGGGGTTGGCGATGGTGCCGGGGACGCTGGAGAAGGGATTGGCGTGGCTGAAGGGGTATGAGGCGGAGGAAGTGCGGCGGTTGAAGTTGTGGAAGAAAGAGAAGGCGCCGGCGGGAGCGAAGGCGGCGGCGGACAGCACGGATGCGCTGGTGCGGATGATTCTGGCGGAGGCTGGGATGGGGAATGGGGAGATGACGGAGTTTCTGTACCGGGACCGGAATGGGTTGCCGGTTTATGCGAAGGCGTTGTTCGGGCTGGCGCTGCATGCGGAGAAGCAGGTGGAGAAGCGCGACATGCTGCTGCGGAACATCGAGCAGTATCTGGTGAGGGATGAGGAGAACCAGACGGCGCGGCTGGATGTGAGGAACGCGAGCTTCTGGTGGTCGTGGTACGGGAGCGATATTGAGGCGAATGCGTTTTATCTGAAGCTGCTGGCGCGGGTGAAGCCGAAGAGTGCGGAGGCGTCGGGGGTGGTGAAGTACCTGCTGAATAACCGGCGGCATGGGTCGTGGTGGACGAGCACGCGGGACACGGCGTACTGCATTGAGGCGATGGCGGAGTACATCAAGGCGACTGGGGAGAATGCGCCTGACATGACGGTGGAGGTGCTGGTGGATGGGGAGGTGAAGCGGACGGAGAAGATCACGAAGGAGAACCTGTTCAGCTTCAGCGGGACGGTGGTGCTGGAGGGTGGAGCGGTGACGACCGGGAAGCACGAAGTGGTGATTCGGCGGACGGGGAGCGGGCCGGTGTATGCGAATGTGTATGCGACGCACTTCACGCTGGAGGACCGGATAGGGAAGGCCGGGTTGGAGGTGAAGGTGGAGCGTGCGTATTACCGGCTGGTGGAGCGGAAGGATGCGAAGGCGCTGGTGAGTGGGTCGCGCGGGCAGGCGGTGGGGCAGAAAGTGCTGAAGTATGACCGCGTGGTGTTGAAGGACGGCGAGACGGTGAAGAGCGGGGAGCTGGTGGAGGTGGAGCTGACGGTGGAGAGCAAGAACGACTATGAGTATCTGCTGTTCGAGGATCTGAAGCCGGCGGGTTTTGAGCCTGACGATGTGCGGAGCGGGTATACGAGTGAGGGGCTGGGGGCGTACCGCGAGTTCCGGGACAATCGGGTCGGGTTTTTTGTGAGGGCGCTGCCATTGGGCAAGCACAACCTGCGGTATCGGGTGCGGGCGGAGATTCCCGGGAAGTTCAGTGCGCTGCCGGCGACGGCGACTGGGATGTATGCGCCGGAGCTGAGGGCGAACAGCGACGAGATGAAGGTCGGGGTGGAGTGAGGCGTTAGGATGGATGTGAAAAGAGGGCTTCCGGGAGACCGGGAGCCCTCTTCTGCTGGGGTGTTAGGTGATCAGATGCCGGTGATCTGGCCGTTGTGGTCGACGTCGATGCGTTCTGCGGCGGGGATTCTGGGGAGGGCGGGCATGCGGACGAGCGAGCCGGTGAGGGCGACGAGGAAGCCTGGGCCGTTGGCGAGTTCGAAGTCGCGGACGGTGATGCGGAAGTTGCGTGGGCGGCCGAGACTGGTGGCGTTGTCCGAGAGCGAGTTCTGGGTTTTGGCCATGCAGATGGGGAGGTGAGCGAAGCCGTTTCTGGTGAAGAGGTCGAGTTTGGCGACGGCGGTTTCGGTGAGGTCAGCGCCATCGCCGCCGTAGATGGAACGGGCGATGGTGTTGATGGCGTGGATGGGGCCGTCGGCTGGGTTGTAGAGCGGCTGGTGGCGCGGGGAAGGAGTGGCGGCGGCGGAGGCGACGAGGGCGGCGAGGTCGGTGCAGCCTGGGCCGCCGGAGGCGAAGGCGTCGGCGACGGCGCAGGGGAGCGAGCGGGAGGCGCACCATGAGCGGATGGCGTCGAGTTCCTCGGGGGAATCGTCGTGGAAGCGGTTGATGGCGACGACGACTGGTTTGCCGAATTGGGCGGCGGAGTCGGCGTGTGCGGCGAGGTTGTCGAGGCCGCGGAGGAGGGCGTCGGTGTCTGGGGTGGAGAGATTGGCGAGGGCGGTGCCGCCGTGCATTTTGAGGGCGCGGACGGTGGCGACGAGGACGATGGCGGCGGGGTCGAGCCCGGCGCGGCGGCATTTGATGTGGAAGAATTTTTCGCCGCCGAGGTCGAAGGCGAAGCCTGCTTCGGTGACGGCGAAGTCGGCGTGGGCGAGGGCCATGCGGGTGGCGAGGACGGAGTTGCAGCCGTGGGCGATGTTGGCGAAGGGGCCGCCGTGGATGAAGGCTGGGACGCCTTCGACGGATTGGACGAGATTGGGGAGGAGGGCGTCGCGGAGGAGTGCGAGGAGAGCGCCGGTGACGCGGAGGGATTGGGCGAAGACGGGTGAGCCGTCTGGGGCGAAGCCGACGACGATGCGGTCGAGCATGGCGCGGAGGTCGTCGAGGGATTCGGCGAGACAGAGCGAGGCCATGATTTCCGAGGCGGCGGTGATGTCGAAGCCTGTGGAGCGCTGGTGTGGGCCGGCGTTGTCGGTGACGATGCGGCGGAGCGAGCGGTCGTTGACGTCGAGGACCCGTTTCCAGAGGATGCGGTCTGGGGAGAAGGTGGCGGAGCCTTGCTGGATGGCGTTGTCGAGGACGGCGGAGAGGAGATTGTGGGCGGAGGTGATGGCGTGGAAGTCGCCGGTGAAGTGGAGATTGATGGACTGGGCGGGTTGGACCGTGCTGAGGCCGCCGCCGGTGGCACCGCCTTTGCGGCCGAAGACTGGGCCCATGCTGGGTTGGCGGAGGGCGAGGGCGACCGAGTGGCCGGAGGCTTTGAGGCCCTGAGCGAGACCGATGGAGATGGTGGTTTTGCCTTCGCCGGCGGGGGTGGGGGTGATGGCGGAGACGAGGATGAGCTTGCCTTGACGAGGCGGGGAGGCGAGGGCGCTGAGGGGGACTTTGGCTTTATCGGTCCCGTAGGTGGACAGGGTTTGAGGGTCGATTCCGAGTCCGGCGGCGATGCGGGCGATGCTCATGGGGTGGGACGGTAGCGGGCGGGGACGGGGATTCAAGGACTGAGGAGGTTTTGGAGGCGGCGCGGAAATCCGGAAAAGCACGCGTTTCGGGACTTGCCGCGGTGGGCGGGAGTTTCTAGGGTCGCCCGGAATTTCCCACGATCACACGCATGAATCCATCTGTCCGCACACGACTATCGCTCATGATGTTCCTCCAGTATCTGGTATGGGGCGCATGGTTTGCCACTGGGTACGCCTTTCTGACGAAGAAGATGGGGTTCACGGATGCGCAGGCGGCGAGCTGCTATGCGACGACGAATCTTGCGGCGATGATTGCGCCGTTTTTCATGGGGATGGTTGCGGACCGGTTTTTTGCGGCGGAGCGGGTGCTTGGGGTGCTGCACTTGCTGGGGGCGGCGTTCATTTACTTTGCTTCGCAGCAGACGACGTTTGCGGGATTTTATCCGCTGCTGCTGGCGCACACATTGTGTTACATGCCGACGATGGCGCTGACGAATTCGGTGGCGTTTGCGCAGATGTCTAATCCTGGGAAGGAGTTTCCGGGGATTCGGGTGCTGGGGACGATTGGGTGGATTGCGGCTGGTCAGCTGGTGAGCGCGATGAAGATTGACCTGAATGTGCAGATTTTCCATGTGGCGGCGATTGCCGGGGTGGTGCTGGGGATCTTCAGTTTCCTGCTGCCGCACACGCCGCCGCGGGCGAAGGGGGAACCTGCTTCCATTGGGAGCATTCTTGGGCTGGATGCGTTGTCGCTGATGAAGGATCGGTCGTTTGCGATTTTCATGATCGGGTCGTTCCTGATCTGCATCCCGCTGGCGTTTTATTATAATCTGACGGGATCGTTTCTGGGTGACCGCGGGGTGAAGGATGTGGCGGCGACGATGAGCTGGGGTCAGATGTCGGAGATTTTCTTCATGCTGGTGTTCCCGCTGTTTTTTGCGCGGCTTGGGGTGAAGTGGATGCTGGTGGCTGGGATGGTGGCGTGGGCTGGCCGGTATTTCCTGTTTGCGACGCATGCGGGGAATGAGGCGGCGTTGTGGCCGGTGTATCTGGGGGTGATCCTGCACGGGGTTTGCTATGACTTCTTCTTTGTGACTGGTCAGGTGTATGTGGATGAGCGGGCGGACGCGAAGATCCGGTCGGCGGCGCAGGGTTTCATTGCTTTTGCGACGTACGGGCTGGGTATGTTTGTGGGGTCGTACATTCAGGGGGCGGTGGCTGAGAAGTACACGACGGCGGGGGTTAAGGCGTGGAACCATATCTGGATGGTGCCGGCGCTTGGAGCGGTGGGGGTGCTGCTGCTGTTTGTGGCGTTCTTCCGGTCGCCGGCGCGGGCGAATGTGAAGGAGGCGGTTTGAGTGGGTTGGTGCCTCCGGCGAGGTGCCGGGGAGGTGCGAAATGAGTGAACGGAAAGCGCCTTCGAATGGTCTGAGCTGACGGTGCTGCATGCCTGAGCTGCCTTCTCGATCTACTGACGTCATTGATCCCCGCCTGTTGCTGGAAGCGTATGCGCAGGGGGTGTTTCCGATGGCGATGGAGGATGGGGAGATGGGATGGTTTTCGCCGGATCCTCGGGGGATCATTCCGATCCGTGAGTTTCATGTGCCGCACGGGTTGAAGCGGTTGCTAAGGCGCGGGGCGTATGAGGTGAGGATGAATACGGCGTTCACGGCGGTGATGCGCGGGTGTGCGGATCGGGAGTCGACGTGGATCAACGAGTCGATTCTGCGGAGTTACGTGCGCTTGTTCGAGCTGGGGTTTGCGCACTCGGTGGAGACGTGGATGGGGCACCGGCTGGTGGGTGGGCTGTATGGGGTGGCGATTGGAGGGGCGTTTTTTGGTGAGAGCATGTTCAGCCGGGAGACTGGGGCGTCGCAGGTGGCGCTGCATGCGCTGGTGAGGCGGTTGGACGAGCGTGGGTTCACCTTGCTGGACACGCAGTGGACGACCGAGCATTTGAGTCGGTTCGGGGCGCATGAGATAGCGCGGGAGGATTATCTGCGGCGGCTGGAGCGAGCGATCCGGCTGCCGTGTCAATTTATGGAATCATGATGACATTAAGAGCAGAGATAGCGGCGCTGGGGCGGGTGCACTGGCGGGCGTTTCGGGCGCGGACGGTGGCGTCGGTGCGCGAGTCGCGGCTGATGGCGGTGACGATTGCGGTGTTTCTGACGGGGTATCTGGTGGCGGCGTACTTCATGTTCTGCCGCGGGCTGGATTATATGATCACGATACCGGGGATCGGGCTGCTGCTGACGGAGCGGATCATTTATCTGTCGTATTTCTTCTTCTTTGTGATGCTGGTGTTTTCGAACTGCATCCTGCTGTATGCGAGTGTGTTTCGGGGGAAGGAGACCGCGTGGCTGCTGACGACGCCGGTGAATCCGCGGGCGGTGTTGTGCTGGAAAGTGGTGGAGTCGTTTCTGGTGAGCAGCTGGGGATTGGCGGTGCTGAGTGCGCCGCTGCTGGCGTCGGTGGGGCGGACGTTCGGGGCTGGGCCGATGTTTTATGTGAAGGCGCTGCTGCTGTATCCTTTGTTTCTGATGCTGCCGGCGATGGTGGCGTCGCTGGTGGTGCTGGGGTTGGTGCGGTGGTGGGGGAGGGGGTTGCGGTGGTTGCTGACGGGAGCGGTGGTGGTGTTGGGTTGGTGGGTGGTGCAGGGATGGCGGGCGTCGCCGAATTTCGAGGAGATTGCGGCGATGACGAACCTGAACGGGGCGTTTACGAAAGTGATGGGGCATACCGAGTTGGCGATGAACCGGTTTTTGCCGAGTGCGTGGATGGCGGAATTGATTCTGCTGTGGGCGCGGGGTTTTGACGCGCGCGGGGCGTTTTTCGGGATGGTGCTGGCGAGTTGGGCGCTGATGCTTGGGTGGGTGTGTGTGGTGGTGGCGAGTCCAGCGATGTATGAGGCGTGGAATCTGAGTCAGCGGCGGAAGGCGATGAAGACCGGGCGGCGCGGGGGGACGGATGAGGCGGCGGTGGATGCGGCGTTCCGGCGCGGGTGGGTGGGGAGACTGCCGTTTTTGAGGCGGGACACGGCGGCGTTGATTCGGAAGGATTTGCGGGAATTTTCGCGGGATCCGGCGCAATGGATTCCGTGTGCGGTGGTGTTCGGGCTGCTGCTGGTGTATGCGTCGAATCTGAACCGGGCGATGGACAGTGATCCGAACCGGCCGTTGTTCCGGTTGATCCTGAGCACGTTGAATTTTGCGGTGTGCTGCCTGACGTTATCGACGCTGACGACGCGGTTTATTTTTCCGATGTTCAGTCTGGAAGGGAGACGGCTGTGGATTCTGGGGTTGTCGCCGGTGGGGTTGAGTCGGGTGTTCTGGCAGAAGCTGGGGTTGTTTGCGGTGCTGATCGGGACGGCGACGGGGGTATTGATGCTGGTGTCCGGGATCAAGCTGGGGATGTCGCGGGCTGATCTGGGATTTTACTGTGGGTCGATCGTGCTGATGAGTGGCGGGTTGACGGGGTTGGCGCTGAGTCTAGGGGCGATTTTCCCAAATTTTGTGGATCACAGTCCGGCGAAGATTGTTTCGGGGTTTGGAGGGACCCTGTGTCTGATCTTGAATTTCGTTTATATTCTGGGGTTTCTACCGATTTTCGTGTGGCCGAGTTTGCGGGCGGCGCGGCCGGGGTTGGGGGAGGCGGGAGCGGAGGGGCACGGGTGGAATCTGTTGATTTCCGGGGTTGGGTTGGTGGTTTTGACGGTGTTGGTGGCGGGGGTTCCGGTATTTTTTGCAATACGTAAAATAAAAAGGTTGGAACTTTTAGGAAAACTGTAATACCCACACGGGGAATCACCCAACGTGAACCTCGCATGAACCGGAAACCAGCTACCCCGACCCGCGCCACGACCAACCGTCCGACGAGCCGCAAGGAAGCCGAGGAATTGAGACGGCAGCTGCATGCGGTGACGGCGCGGCAGAATGAGTTGAAGGAGCGACTGCACCGGTTGGATGCGGTGACGACGGCGGAGCCGCCGAGGGTGTTTTCGAGTCGGCCTGCGGCATCCGAGCGGCAGAGGGCGTGGACCTTGCCGTCGGAGGATGAGGATGAAGGGCCGCGGTACCGGAGGACGCGGATGCAGGAACGGATTGAGAAGCGCCAGCGTTCGTATCAGGCGATGGTGGCGCTGGGACTGGTGGCGTTGGCGTTTGCGCTGGGGACTTGGCTAATTCACGAGATGAAGCGGCACGGGATGCTTTGAGGGTCAGCGGCAGTAGCCGCGATTGAAGCCGCCGCCGTAGTAGCCGCCATAGCCGCCGAAGCCGCCTACGTAGCGAGGGTATGGGTTGCAGAAGCCGCCGCCGCCATAGGGAGCGGAGTTCCATGCGACGCTGCCCCAACCGCCGCCGACCCAGCCGGCGTTCCATGGGTTGCAGACGGGAGCGGGGGCGACGACGACGGGGCGCGGGGCGACGACTACTGGTGGAGGGCAGTAGCCTGCGGCGACGGGTACGGGCGGGCAGTAGTCGTAGTAGTAGCAACTTGTGAGGGAGGTTGCGGCGACGGTGGCGAGGGCGAGGGTGGCGAGACGGGAGATGAGGGATTTCATTGGTGTGAGGGGAGTGATGGGATGGACGCGGCGGCGTGTGTGGTATTCACTGAAAAGGGGAGGAATTTTCGGGATTGGAGGGGAAAGTGGCGGGGTGCCGCTTGCGGGAGGGAGGGGCGTCCACATGGTGGGAGTGATGAAAGGACTGACCCTGTGGAGTGCGCTGGCGAAAGCGGCGTGGCTGAACCACTTGCCGCCTGAGTTGAAGAATTCGGTGATGTCGCTGTACGGGACGCGGTTGGTGTTCGGGATCCGGCGGGCGGTGTTGCGCGGGGGAGTGCAGGTGGAGGCGACGGTGGCGACGCGGGAGCGAGGGGATTGCAAAGTGTTTGTGGAGGCGACCGGGTTCGGGTTTGAGCGGATGGTGACGGAATGCAGCTGTCCGGTGGGGAAGAACTGCAAGCATGCGTATGCGGCGTTGCTGGCGGCGGTGGTGAAGGGATACCTGCCGCGGAGTGACCTGCCGCAGCCTGCGGAGACCGGGCAGTTTCTGCTAGAAGAGCCGCTGCGGGCGAGTGTGGAAGAGGGGAGCGGGGAGGCGGCGGTGCCGACGGGGCAGGCGAGGGCGGTGCTGCGGCTGATTGCGGAGTATCCGTTTACGGGTTATGTGGGGTGGTACAGTGGGGTGCCGTATGGGGAGAAAGTGAAGATGGCGCTGCTGGAGTTCGAGTATGACGCTGCGCCGGGGCAGCGGTTTCCGTACGGGAGCGGGAAGCGGCATCAGGGGGAATGGCAGCGGGATTTTGATTTTGAGAGGGAGGCGTCGGAGCAACTGGTGGAGGCGGGGATGGTGCGGTGCGGGGAGGCGTTGAGTTATGCGCTGAAGAGCGAGCTGAGAGATGCGTTTTTGTTTCATCCGAATCCTGCGGATGTGGGGCCGTGGGTGACATTGCTGATGGAGCGGGTGCCGGGGCTGACGGCGGCGGGGTGGGTGGTGGAGACGGCGGAGGATTTTGCGCTGAATGTGATGAGGCCGGATGGTTATTACGAGGAACTGGTGGAGACCGGGCGGCGTGACTGGTTTGCGGCGGAGATCGGGTTTGAGCTGGCGGGTTCCCGGTATCAGCTGCTGCCGCTGCTGGTGAAGTTCATGGAGAAGCAGCCCGGGGCGCTGCGGTTGGAACGGCTAGTGGCGATGGGGGATGAGGCGGTGCTGGTGCCGGTGGATGAGAATGGCGGGCTGGTGCCGGTGCCGGCGAGCCGATTGCATCGGATTCTGAGCAGCCTGACGGAGTTGATTTCGGGAGGGGCGAAGCAACTGGAGGGCGGGCGGATGCCGGTACACCGGCTGCGGGCGGCGGCGATGGCTTCGATGCCTGACAATGACGATGCGATGTTCCGGGTGACGGCGGAGCGGTTGCGGGGCTTGGCGGCGGGGCTGCGTGAGGGATGGGAGGACAAGTCGGCGCTGCCGACGGCGCTGGAGGCGGAGCTGCGGCCCTATCAGATTGCGGGGTGGCGATGGCTGCGGTTTCTGTCGAAGCACAGCCTTGGAGGAGTGCTGGCGGACGACATGGGGTTGGGGAAGACCCTGCAGACACTGGCGCTGGTGCTGGCGGATAAGGAGGATGGGGCGACCGAGGGGCGGCCGTCGCTGATTGTGTGTCCGACGAGTCTGGTGTCGAACTGGCGGAGCGAGGCGCGGAAGTTCTGTCCGACGCTGACGGTGACGGTGCATCATGGGACGGGGCGGACGGATTCGGGGGAACGCCTTGGGAAGACCGATCTGGTGATCACGTCCTATCCGATTCTGGTGCGGGACGAGGCGATGTTCCGCGGGATGGATTTTCATGCGGTGGTGCTGGACGAGGCGCAGAACATCAAGAATCCGCGGACGCGCAATGCGGTGGCGGCGTGCGGGCTGAAGGCGTCGGCGAGGTTCTGCCTGACGGGGACGCCGATGGAGAATCATCTTGGGGAGCTGTGGTCGCTCTATCATTTTGTGCTGCCGGGATTTCTGGGGACGCGGGATCAGTTCACGGCGGCGTTCCGGACACCGATCGAGCGGTTAGGGGACAAAGAGCGACGGGAGGCGCTGGTGCGGCGGATCGGGCCGGTGTTTCTGCGGCGGACGAAGCAGGCGGTGCTGGGGGAACTGCCGCCGAAGATTGAGACGATTCAGAGGATTCCGCTGAGTGCGGCGCAGGCGGATCTGTATGAGAGCGTGCGTGCGGCGATGGATGCGCGGGTGCATGAGGAGATTGACCGGCGGGGGATGGAGCGGAGCCGGATCATGATCCTGGATGCGCTGCTGAAATTGCGGCAGGTGTGCTGTCATCCTCAGTTGCTGAAGGTGGATGCGGCGAAGGCGGTGAAGGAGAGTGCGAAGCTGGAGGCCCTGATGGAGCTAGTGGAGCCGCTGGTGGCGGAGGGGAGGCGGATGCTGGTGTTCAGTCAGTTTGTGGAGATGCTGCAGGTGATCCGGGAGCGGCTGAAGGCGTCGGGGATTGAGCCGCTGCTGCTGACTGGGCAGACGAAGAATCGCGGTGCGCTGGTGGAGGAGTTTCAGAAGGGGGCGTCGCCGGTGTTTCTGATTTCGCTGAAGGCGGGAGGGACGGGGTTGAATCTGACGGCGGCGGACACGGTGATTCATTATGATCCGTGGTGGAATCCTGCGGCGGAGGCGCAGGCGACGGATCGGGCGCACCGGATGGGGCAGCGGAGCACGGTGTTTGTGCACAAGCTGATCTGCGAGGGGACGATTGAGGAGCGGATACTGGAGTTGCAGCAGCGGAAGTCGGCGCTGGTGGCTGGGTTGCTGGATGCGTCGGCACCGGCGGTGGCGCTGACGGCGGAGGATCTGGAGATGCTGCTGGCTCCGATTGGCTAGGGGGTGTCAGTAGACGTCGCGACGGTAGCGTTTGGCGTCGCGGAGGGCGGCGAGGTAGGCGTCGGCTTCTTCTGCGGAGCGGCCGCCGGCAGACATGATGGCGGAGTAGAGGGCTTTATCGACATCGACGGCCATGCGGGAGGCGTCGCCGCAGACGTAGAAGATGGCACCGGCTTCGAGCCATTGCCAGAGATCGGCGGCTTCTTCGAGCATGCGGTGCTGGACGTAGATTTTGCGTTCCTGGTCGCGGCTGAAGGCGGTGGTGAGTTTGGTGAGGGTGCCGTCGGCGAGGAAGTCCTGCCATTCCTGTTCGTAGAAGAAGTCGGTGGAGGCGCTGATTTCGCCGAAGAAGAGCCATGCTTTGCCGCGGGCTCCGGTGGCGCGGCGTTCTTCGAGGAAGGAGCGGAAGGGGGCGATGCCAGTGCCTGGGCCGCACATGATGATGGGGGTCTCGTCGTCCGGGGCGGGGAGGCGGAAGCCTTTGCCGTGATTGATGAAGCAGGGGATGGTGGTGCCGGGGCTGATGCGTTCGGCGAGCCATGTGGAGGCGACCCCTTTGCGGTCGCGACCGTGGCTTTGGTAGCGGACGGTGGCGACGGTGAGGTGGACCTCGTCGGGGTGGGCGCGGAGACTGCTGCTGATGGAGTAGAGACGGATCTGGACCTTTTTGTTAAGGCTGACGAATTCCTGGGGCTCGAACTTTGCGTCGGGGAAGGCGAGGAGGAGATCGATGACCTCGCGGCCGTAGAGCCATGTGTTGAGGGCGTCCTTGTTATCGGGGCCGAGAAGCGGTTCGAGGGTTGGGGCGGCGGAGGTGTCGCGGGCGGCGATGGCGGCGAGGAGTTTGCGGTCCGGGATGGTGATGGCGCAGGAAGTGGTGAGGGCCTCGCGGATGGAGACGGGGCGGCCGTCGAGATCGTTGACAGGTTCTGAGCCGGAGAAGCCGAGGGCGTCGAGGGTTTCCTGGACGAGGGATGGGCAGTTCTGGGGGAGGACGGCGAGGGAGTCGCCTGGTTCGTAGTGGAGCCCGCTGCCTTCGAGACTGATTTCGTAATGGCGGGTGTCTTTGGGGGAGCCGTCGCGGGAGAGCCGCTGAGCGGAACGGAGGCGTGCGGCGCAGGGGTTCTTGCGGTTGAAGACCGGGGCTGGGGAAGACGGCTGGCTCATGGAGAGATCACTTTAGAAGAGCAAGGAGCGGTGGGTGCAAGCGCCGGGATGAGAGAAGGGCATGAAAAAGAGGGCTCCGTTGCGGGAGCCCTCTTCGAGATTGTGGGATATGCTATGGGGCTGAGCCCGTGGAGCGATTACCAGCGGCCACCGCCGCCGCCGCCGCCACCGCCGCGCTTCCAGTCGCCACCGCCGCCGCCGCCACCGGAACGGCCACCGCCGCCGCCGCCGCCGGAGCGCTTCCAGTCGCCACCGCCGCCACCGCCACCGGAGCGACCGCCGCCGCCGCCACCGTAACCGCCGCGGCTACCGCCGCCGCCGCCACCGTATGGGCGATCTTCTTTTGGACGGGCTTCATTGACTGCGAGAGGGCGGCCCATGAAGTCCTTGTTATTGAGTTCGTGGATGGCGGCGTCCATGGCTTCTTTGGTGGCCATGGTGACGAACGCGAAGCCACGAGGGCGGCCGGTCATGCGGTCCATCACGAGGGCGGCCTCGGTGACTGGGCCGAACTGGCTGAAGAGTTCACGGAGATCAGCCTCCGAAGCGTCGAACGACAGATTACCAACGTACATTTTCATACTATTCTCTAGGTTTTGTTTATTTTCGCGGATTATTGGTCTCCGCAATGCGACCTGGCGGACATCACTTTCGAACAGGTCGATAAACACCCAGAGAGAGCTCTGAGGCGTGCCGGTGACTGACTACCTCCGGTTTCATAATACCGGGCTTGGAGCGGCGCAAGGGATGTTTCGGTCAAAAAGCTGGAGGTGCGGCGGGGTGGTGGAGATGGGAGGAGGGTGTTAGAGAGAGGCGGGGGAGAGGAGCGAGCGGAGATCGTCGTCGGAGAGCCCGTCCATGACAGGGGCGTCGTCGTCGAGGGTGGCTTCCATGAGCCCGCGTTTTTTCTGTTGGAGGAGGAGGATTTTTTCTTCGACGGTGCCAGAGGAGATGAGTTTGTAGATGGTGACTGGGCGGCTTTGGCCGATGCGGTGGGCGCGGTCGGTGGCCTGGGCTTCGACGGCTGGGTTCCACCACGGGTCGAAGTGGATGACGGTGTCGGCTTTGGTTAGGTTGAGGCCGAAGCCGCCGGCTTTGAGACTGATGAGGAAGACCCGTTTTTCGGGATCGCGCTGGAAGGCGTCGACCTGAGCGGTGCGGTCGGCGGTTTTGCCATCGATGCGGCACCATGCCATGTCGGCGGCGGCGACGGTGGCTTCGATGAGGTCGAGCATGGAGGAGAAGGCGCTGAAGATGAGGACGGAGTGGCCGCCGTCGCGGATTTCGTCGAGGAGTTCGGCGAGGGCCTCGAGTTTACCGGAGACGGGGTCGGGGTCGTCGGAGGCGGCGGGTTTTGGAGGGGAGAAGCCCGGGAGGAGGCGTGGGTCGCAGCAGGTTTGGCGGAGGCGGAGGAGAGCGGTGAGCATGTGGAGACGCGCCTGGCCCTTCTGGCGGGAGTTTTCTGCGTCGATGACCTTGGCGGCGCCCTCGCGGAGGAGGCCGGCGTAGAGATCGCGCTGGGTTGGGGTGAGGTCGCAGCGGACGATGGATTCGATTTTGGAGGGGAGGTCGCGGGCGACGTCCTGTTTGAGGCGGCGGAGGAGACAGGGGGCGAGACGGCGGCGGAGACGGTCGATGACCTTGGCGGCGCTGCCGGCGGCGAGGGGGAGTTCGTAGCGTTCCTTGAAGTCGGCGCGGGGGCCGAGATAGCCGGGCCTGGCGAATTGGAGGATGGACCAGAGATCGCGGACGCTGTTTTCGACCGGGGTGCCTGTCAGGGCGATGCGGACGTGAGCGTTGATGCGGTGGGCGGCTTTAGCGGCTAGAGTGTCGGGGTTTCTGATGAAGCCGGCTTCGTCGAGGATGGCGGCGGCCCATGAGGTGGGCGGGTAGCTGGCGGCGTCGCGGGCGAGGAGCTGGAAGCTGGTGAGGACGATGGCGGCGGAGGGGATGCGAGGGAAGAGATCGGCGCGGTTAGGGCCGTGGAGGCGGAGGACGGGGAGGTCCGGGGTGAAGCGAGCGGCTTCGGCTTCCCAGTTGCCGAGGAGGGATTTGGGGCAGACGACGAGACAGGGTTGGTCAGGAAAGCGCGAGCGGAGGGCGGCGATGAGGGCGAGCGTCTGGAGGGTTTTGCCGAGGCCCATTTCGTCGGCGAGGATGCCGCCGAGACTGGCGGAGGCCTGATCGAGGAGCCATTGGACCCCGGATTTCTGGTAATCGCGGAGGATATTGAAGATGGGAGCGGGGACTGAGTCGGCGGCGGGCCATGAGTCAGGGAGAGCGCCCTTGAGGGGAGAGTTGAAGGATTGTTCGAGGTAGGCGAGCTGGGATTTGCGGACGCGGAAGTGGCCGGAGTGCTGGTCTGGCTGGACGTCACGGAGGACCTCGTTGAAGTCGGCGGTTTCGTCGAGACTGATGACGGCGGTGCGGCCGTTAGGGAGCTTCTGGTGGCCGGTGCCGGTGGCGAGCATGCGGGCGATGGCGGCGCGGTCGAAGACGGTGCCGCCTGAGGAGACGAACTGGAGGTCGAAGGCGAGCCAGTCCTGGCCGGAGCCTGCGGGTTTCCAGTCGGGGGCGACCCGTTCGACTTTGGAGGAAGCGGCGGCGAAGCGTGAGCCGAAGGAGACGGACCATTCGGATTTCAGGCGTTCGAGGTCACCGGCGATGAACTGGAGGATGGGGCCTTCGCCGCGGAGGATGCGTTCGTCGCCGATGATTTCGGTGAAGCCGGCGCGTTCGAGACGGCGGATGGCGGCGGCTTCTGCGGCGGCGTTTCGGGTTAGGAAGACGCCGGGTTGTGAGGGAGAGGGGATGGGGAAGCCCGAGTTGCCGGGAGCGCCTGGTGCGACGGTGGCCGGGTTGCCCTGATAGCGGCAGAGGAGACGGGCGGCGATGCGTTCGAGGGAACCTTCGAGGGAGAGGAGGAATTCGGGCTGGGCTGGGAGGAGACGCTGGCGGAGGAGGTCAGGGTCGCTGGCTGCGGAGTCGAGGGAGAACCATTCCTGGAGATTGCCGAGCATGGAGGCGAGCCATGCGCGGGGTTTGGAGACTGGCTGGAAGGAGCTGAGTTCGGCGAAGGCCGGGGGGATCTGGAGCGGCGCGAGGAGAGAGGCGGAGGGGAGCCAGATCCAGCCGAGGGCGCCGGGGGTGGCGGCGGGAGCGGCGACGGCGCCGTCAGGGAGGGAGAGTGTTAGGGAAGCGGAGTCGGCGGGTGCCTTGGAAAGAGTCAGGGTGGGGCGGAGCGGTTCGCTGGAGATGGCGATGGGGGACTCGGTGTTGCCGGAGCGGATGGAGAGTCGCGGGTGATTGGCGATGGCGGCGAGGAACGATTGGAGTTCGCGGTCAGCGCCGAGGACGAGGTGGGGCGGGACGGCTTTTTGTTTGAGGGAGGCGAGCCAGCGGAGGAAGGGGATGTCGTGGGACGTGTCGCCGGAGCCCTGGCCGACGGAGACGGCGAGTTTGCCGCGTTTGAGGCCGTCCATGAAGGCGGCGTTGAGGACGAAGCGGAGCGGGCCGGGGGCGGAGACGATGGGGGGTGCGGCGGGGGTGGCAGGAGTGGAGGGTTTGGCGGAGGCGGAAGGGGAGGATGGGGTGCCGGGTTTGGCTTCGTTGCGGCGGATGCAGGCGATGCCGACGGCGATGGAGTGTTCGCAGATGCGGCCGTCGCGTCTGGCGAGGTAGCAGGAGCAGAGGTTTTCGACATCGGTGCGGCCGATGATGCGGAGCCCGCAGGCGAGGGCTTTGCCGCCGGAGCGGACGATGCCTTTGAGGAGACCGTCGGCGTAATCGAATTCGGTGACGGCACCGGCCTGCCAGAGAGAGCGAGCGGTTTTCATGGCCTGCCAGCCGCCGATTTCCATGAGCCAGCGCTCGTTGAGTTTCATGAGACCTGCCATGCGCGGGGGATGGCTGGTGTCCATGGGTGAATTGAGGAAAGGGTTGGGGAGCGGTTGGGGGTGGGGAGTGGAGGCGTGGTGAATTTCACTTTGCGGCGGGGATGGAACGTGCACAGTGAGGGAGAGCGGCCTGTGACGGGCGGCGCAAATTTTCTGATATGAGAACGATGACCCGATTGGTGCGCGTGTGCGGCTGGCTGCTGGCGATGGCCTGCGGGTTTGCTGCGCCGTTGAGGGCGGAGGCTCCGGCGGGAGGGCAGGCGGTGCCGAAGCCGGTGCCGGCGAAGCCATTGCCGGCGGTGCCGGGGGGTGGATTGAAGGCGCATGAGAAGGCTGGCGGGCATTTGCTGGCGAGGCATACGGGGAAGAGCGAGGCGGATCTGATTGAGCGGCTGGAGCAGCAGCGAGGGATACGTTCGGCGTCGTCGTTTCCTGATGCGGCGGTGGCGGAGGTGGTGGTGGGGGTGGTGATTGCGTCGCGGCAGAAGCAGATTGCGAAGTGGCTGCGGGGGGATGAGGAGCGGTTGACGCTTGATTTCACGGCGAACAAGCCTGTTGGGATCATGGTGACGCGGCGGAACATGACGGCGGTGCCGGTGAGTTCCGTGAGACTGGTGCTGGAACGCGACCCTGAATTCGCGCCGCTGGGGTGGCGCATACTTACTGGATATCCACAATCATGAAGAAGCCTTATTCCGAACTGAAGAAGTACCTTGGCACGACGTTTCACCAGGACTGGTGTGATGACGGGGAGGATTGGATGGACGTGACGAACCAGTTCATGCACCGGGTGGATGAAGCGGCGCGGAAGAAAGTGATTGCGGACATTCAGCAGATCACGAAGGATTTTGAGGGAGAGGAAGAACTGGAGCATTTCTGTGCGGAGGAGTGCCGCAGTGATATTTTTCCACCGGGTTTGGGGCTGACGTACCGTGAGTGGCTGGGGATGGTGCAGGAGAAGATGCTGGGTGGGCCGAAGGGGCGGAAGCCTGCGGCGAAGAAGGCGGTCAAGAAGGCTGCGCCACCGAAGGAATGATGGCGGCGTGGGATGTGATGGTGCAGTGGCTGAGTGAGCCTTCGCAGGAGAGTTACACGACTCCGCGTGGGTGGAAGCTGCTGGGCCTGGCGGGCGCGGGGATGTTTGCGGCGCGTTGGGTGCTGCAGGCGCATTACCGGAAGAAGACGGGGACGGCGGTGATGCCGACGTCGTTCTGGGTGGTGTCGCTGATGGGGGCTGGGCTGACGACGGCGTATTTTGTGTTTGGGAAGAATGACGCGGTGGGGATCCTGCAGAATGCGCTGCCGGCGTCGGTGGCGTTTTACAATTTGTTTCAGGATCTGAAGCACCGGCGTTCACGGGACTTGCCAAAAGGAGCCTGAATCGGCAGGTTTGGGGAGAAATCAACATCCCCCCCCTGATTCCGATGAGCCAGTTTCCTGACACTGCGACCGTTGCATGGATTGACGGCGTTGCCTGCGGCGTGCAGCCGGGCGAGACCGTATTGAAGTTTGTGGACCGTTACAAAGGCCGCGGGCATGTGCCGACGCTTTGTGATGCGCCGCAGTTGGAGCCGTATGGAGCGTGCCGGGTGTGTTCGGTGGAAGTGGCGCTGCAGGCGGACGGGCCGCGTCGGGTGGTGGCGTCGTGTCACACGCCAATGACGGCGGGGATGCATGTGTATACGGAGTCGGCGAAGGTGCTGCGGTTGCGGAGGAACATTGTGGAGCTGGTGCTAACGGATCACCCGCTGGATTGTCTGACGTGCGAGGTGAATGGGAACTGTGAGTTGCAGACCGTGGCAGCGAAGACGGGAGTGAGGAAAGTGCGTTATCCGGCGGGGGCGAATCATCTGGACCGGAAGAAGGACGAGTCGCATCCTTACATGACGAGTGATTTGTCGAAGTGCATCAATTGTTCGCGGTGTGTGCGGGCGTGTGATGAGATTCAGGGGCAGCATGTGCTGTCGATGCACGGGCGTGGGTTTGCGGCGAGGATCATCAAGGGATTGGACACGACGTTCGAGAAGTCGCCGTGTGTGTCGTGCGGGGCGTGTGCGCAGGCGTGTCCGACGTCAGCGATCAGCGATGTGTTTCAGTCGAAGAGCATTGAGGCGACGAAGAAGACACGGACGGTGTGCACGTATTGCGGGGTGGGTTGCAATCTGAGTGTGGCGACGAAGGGGAATGAAGTGCTGAGCATTCAGGCGCCGCTGGATTCCGAGGTGAACCATGCGCACACGTGTCTGAAGGGACGGTATGCGTTTCGTTTTGTGAAGCACCGGGACCGGTTGAGGAGCCCGCTGATCCGCCGGGACGGGAAGTTCGAGGAAGCAACGTGGGACGATGCTTATGATTACATTGCGGCGAATCTGGGGAGGATCAAAGCGGAGCATGGCGGGAATGCGGTGGGGGGGATTTCGTCGGCGCGGTGCACGAATGAGGAGAACTATCTGATGCAGAAGTTCATCCGGACGGTGTTCGGTACTAACAATATTGATGCTTGCGCGCGGGTCTGTCACAGTCCGACGGCGTGGGGGATGCAGAAGGCGTTCGGGACGGGAGCGGCGACGAACAGTGTGATCGACCTGCAGTATACGGAGTGCATCCTGGTGATCGGGGCGAATCCGACGGAGGGGCATCCGGTGACGGGGAGCAAGATCAAGCAGCGGGCGATGAAGGGAGTGCCGCTGATCATCATTGATCCGCGGGAGATTGAGTTGGTGCCGTATGCGAAGCATCATTTGCAGTTGAGGCCGGGGACGAACGTGGCGCTGCTGGATATGTTTGCGTATTACATCTGGGAGGCGGGGAAGATTGACCGCAAGTTCATCACGGAGCGGTGTGAGAACTGGGAGGCGTTTGAGGAAGGGTTGAGAGGGTTGGATCTGGATGAACTGGAGAGGATTCACGGTGTGCCGCGGGAGCAGGTGAAGGCTGCGGCGCTGGAGTATGCGGGTGCGTCAGCGGCGATGGCGTTTCACGGGCTTGGGGTGACCGAGCACAGTCATGGGTCGAAGACGGTGATGACGATTGCGGATCTGGCGATGATGACTGGGAATATCGGGCGGCCGGGTGTGGGGGTGAATCCGCTACGTGGGCAGAACAACGTGCAGGGGGCGGCGGACATGGGATGTCAGCCGCACCAGGGGGCTGGTTATCTGGCGGTGAACGATCCTGAGGTGCATCGGTTGTATGAAGAGTTCTACGGTGTGCATCTTTCGGATCAGATTGGGTGGAAGATTCCGCAGATGTACGAGGCGGCGCTGGATGGGAAGCTGAAGGCGATGTGGATCATGGGAGAGGACGTGGCGCAGACTGATCCTAACACGGAGCATGTGAAGGCGGCACTGAATGCGCTGGAGTTTCTGGTGGTGCAGGAGTTGTTCATGACTCCGACGGCGGAGTTTGCGGACGTGGTGCTGCCGGCGTCGTCGTTTCTGGAGAAGAGCGGGACGTTTACGAACGGGGAGCGGCGGGTGCAGCGGGTGAATGCGGTGATCGCGCCGCTGGAGGGGACGAAGCCTGACGGCGTGATTATTGCGGAGATGATGCAGCGGATGGGGTGTGACCAGGCGGCGTACACGCCGGACGGAGTGCTGGCGGAGATTGCGCAGATCGTGCCGTTTTTCAAAGGGGCGACGTGGGAAGGGCTGACGGATCAGGGGAGACAGTGGCCGATTGCGCCCGGGAATGTGGGGACGGAGCGGCTGCATCTGGGGACGTTCAAGCGCGGGCTAGGGAAGTTTCACTTCTTTGATTTCAAGGAATCGAAGGAGATCGAGCGGCATGGCGGGGAGTATCCGTTCATTCTGACGACCGGGCGGCTGCTGGAGCATTACAATTGCGGGACGATGACGCGGCGGACGGGGAATGCGGAGATTGTTAGAGAGGACACGCTGGCAATTCATCCGGAGGATGCGGCGCGGAAGGGGATTGAGGATGGGGATGAAGTGGTGGTGCGGTCGGCGCGCGGGGAGATTCCGATGATGGCGCGGATCAGCGGGGAGGTGAAGCCGGGCGTGCTGTACTGCACCTTCCATTTTCCGGAGGTGCTAGTGAACATTGTGACGAGCAGCGAGTGTGATGAGGATACGATGTGTCCGGAGTACAAAGTCGTGGCGGTGGACGTGGAGAAGGCCGGAAGTAAGGCGATGGTCGGGACGTGAGGTGCGGGTTTGCGGTGTCGTGGCCTGCACCCGCCGGGGGGGCTTCATCGCTCGTTCGACCTTGCTCACTGGACGCCGATGGATGGGTCGGCCGTGCTTGCCGGCGATGTCCTGACATGGCGCGAGCCGACAGGAGCGGAACCCCGCTACTATCGGCTCGCGAAACCGCGGGGCGCCGCTGCTGGCGCGCGAGCGGTCAGGTGAGGGTGCCGATGGCTACTGGGTGGCGACGAGTCGACCTGAGAGCCGGGGTGAAGAACCTGCCGTGATGGTCATGGTGACGGTGACGATGCCATTTGCATCGGGAGCGGACGCGGAGATGGCGGTCTGGACGCCCCCGGAGTTGGACTGGCCGCTCGTTTTCCATTCTGTCAGGTCGGTTGACCACTGGTAGGTGTAGGCGACATCGCTGGCGAGG
>JAIXVE010000216.1 GCA_027483175.1 Verrucomicrobiaceae bacterium
CGTCGTCGAGGAAAGAGCCGGGGATGAGCTTGAGTTGGTCCCATTGGATGAGGGCGGCGACTTCTGCCGGGAGGTGCTGGCGGAGGAGAGCGGCGGCGTTGGCTGGGTCTGAGAAGCCTTCTTTGAAGAGCTTGTCGTGTGGCTGGTGGAGATCCTCGTCGGGCATGGTGTTGGGGAGAGGATAGGGTGGTGGGATGCGGCGGCAAGAGGAAATGCGGGAACAGATGCACATGCGGGCGAGGGTGAATTGGCAGGGGAATGGGTGGCAGGGGAATGCAGGTAAGGAGAGGGTGTGAGGTTGCGGGTGACAAGGCGGGGCCGGGTGGGCATGGTGCAGGGATGGGCTGGGTGCGGATGGTGTTCGTGATTCTTGCTGCTGTGATGGGTGGTGAGGCGCGTGCCGTTGTGGTGATGGGGAGGGAGGAGGTGGCGGCGCGGCGTGATTGCGGCGACCCGATGACATGGTCGGCGTCCTATCGAGCGGAAGGTCGCCGCACAGCGGAGGCGCGAACGAATGACGAGAGGCATCAGGCAAGGTGCCTTCCCAAGGCTGCGCGGGAAGCAGCCTCCGGCCTGGTGTATCAAGCCGCCTTCGCGGCAGGGCGTTGCCTTCCCAAGGCTGCGCGGGAAGCAGCCTCCGGCCTGGTGTATCAAGCCGCCTTCGCGGCAGGGCGTTCAAAGGAAGCAGGGGCGACCGGATTGCTCGATGAAGGGTGCCGCAACCGGGACATGGAGACGGGGACGTTCATCAGCCGGGATTCGTCCCTGTTTGGAGAAGGTGCGTCGCATGGGCTGGACCATGTAATCCGGGACGCAGGCAACTTCGGGACAGGGTTCTTCTCTCCAAGGATGCGTTCCCTCTACTTCAGGTAAAATGAGTGAGTTTAAGTTTTTCAGGCACAAAGGTGGCACCAGTGCATTTGCCGCAATCACATTAGAGCCGCACGCTGGCACAGATGGAGGCGTTGAATGGATGTCCGGAGTGAAATCCTTCGAGCCGCTTTATGGCGAAACCGTCGCATCCGGCGTGCGAGATGCCCTTGCTTGGCATACACAAGAGGGGGGAGATTCGATAGCCTTTGTGGTTATTGCGCTAGAGGAACTTCTAGTCGATACGAAACCCGATGCAGTCCGATGTGCCGCAACAATGGCCGCATGGAAGGCTCTTGGGCATGATGAATCCGGAATTCGTTTTGTGTTTGAGGGTGAATGGATTGCGTGCCGCAACTCGCCGCCGCGAGAACCCGATCTTCCGGCTTCCGCCTCGCGTGGCTGAGCGTGCAGGTGTGGTACTCGGGGGGCGTCTGGGATGGTTGGCGGAGTTCGGTGGCCAGCAGAGAGAGATGGCTCAAGTCTCGAACGACGAGAGCGATTCCGTTCGGGCGGTGTGGCGGATAGTGAACTGGGTGCGGCGGGTGGGAGCCTCCTGAGCATGCGGGGAAGCAGGAAGGGTTGAGCGGGGGGCGCTGGAGGGGTGGTTTGAGAAGGTGGGGCGTGAGGAGCGGAAGCGGCTGGGACGGGCGTTGAGCGGGGGAGAAGTGCGTGCTATGATCGGGGCGGGAAATCCGTATCATGGAGAGCGAATGTCGATGACCAAACGAGCTGCTGTGACGATGATGGTGTGCTGGTGGAGCCTGAATGCCGGGGCTGCGCCGGTGGATTTTGTGCGCGAGGTGCGGCCGATTTTCGAGAAGCACTGCACGGAATGCCACGGGGAGAAGAAGCAGAAGTCGGGGCTGCGGCTGGATGTGAAGGTGGCGGCGCTGAAGGGTGGGGATCATCATGGGCCGGACATTGTTCCTGGAAATGCGAAGGAGAGTCCGCTGATGAGGTTGCTGCGGACGGATGACGAGGATGAGGTGATGCCGCCGGAGGGGAAGATCTCGGCGGCGGAGATTGAGGTGATTGGTCGGTGGATTGATGAGGGTGCGGAGTGGCCGGCGGGAGTGGACCGGGTGCAGCTGGAGGATCCGAAGGAGCACTGGGCGTTCAAGCCGGTGGCGGATGTCATGGAGGGGGCGCTGGATGGGTTTGTTGAAGCGAAGCTGCGGGCGAACGGGCTGGAGATGTCGGTTCCTGCGGCGAGTGATGTGTGGTTGCGGCGGGTGACGATGGATCTGACGGGATTGCCTGCGACGCCTGAGGAGCTGGCGGCGTTTGCGAAGGAGATGTCGAATGTCGAGACGGCGGTGGGTGCGCGTGAGAGGGTGGTGGATCGTTTGCTGGCGTCGCCTCGGTATGGTGAGCGGTGGGCGCAGCACTGGCTGGATGTAGTGCGTTATGCGGACACGCATGGGTTTGAAGTGAACACGGAGCGCCCGAATGCGTGGCCGTATCGGGATTATGTGATCCGGGCGTGCAATGATGACGTGCCTTACGATCGGTTCATCCGCGAGCAGATTGCGGGGGACGCGGTTGGTGAGGATGCGGCGACGGGGTTTCTGGTGACGGCGTCGGTGCTGCTGCCGGGGCAGATCGGGAAGGATGAGCCGTCGATCCGGCTGGCGCGGCAGGATTCGCTGGATGAGATGGTGACTAACATTGGGCAGACCTTTCTGGGATTGAGTGTGGGATGTGCGCGGTGTCATGATCACAAGTTTGATCCGATTACTGCGAAGGATTACTATGCGATGCAGGCGTTTGTGGCGGGGGTGGAGTATGAGGACCGGGAGTTGAGGGTTAGCGGGGCTGAGGAGCGGAAGAAGGAGGCGGTGGTGGCGCGGGAGCGGGAGGCCTTGATCAGGGAGCGACTGGCGCGGCTGGCTCCGTTAGCGGTGCCGGGGCGCAAGGATGGGGTAGCTAGGGCGACAGTGCGGGCGCTGGGGAACACGGATCGGTTCGGGCCGGTGCGGACGAAGCGACTGAGATTCACGGTGCGGGCGACGAACAGCCTTGAGCCATGCATTGACGAGATCGAGGTCTTCAATGCGGCGGGTGTGAATGTGGCGCTGGCGAGTGCGGGGGCGAAGTTCACGACGTCGGGGGACAATGTTTCGCCGGACCGGCACGAGCCGAGGTTCATCAATGACGGGCGGTATGGGAATGAGCGGAGCTGGATGTCATCGGAGAGCGGGCGGGGCTGGGTGGAGCTGGAGTTCGCGGGTGAGGAGGAAGTGGTGCGGGTGGACTGGGGGAGGGATCGGCTAGGGACTTACGAGGACCGGCTGGCGACGGATTATGTGATCGAGGTTGGGGAGGGTGCGGGATGGCGTGTGGTGGCGGATGCGAGTGACCGGCGGGCGTATGTGGCGGGAATGGATGGGGGGCCGGCGTTCACGACGGGGGGATTGGGGCCGGAGGAGGCGGCTGAGGTGAAGCGATTGGTGGTGGAGCGGGAGGGACTGCTAGGGAAGATTCGTGAGGCGGAGACGGGGCAGCTGGTTTTTGCGGGGAAGTTCCGAGCGCCTGATGTGATTCGTGTGCTGCTGCGGGGTGATCCGGAGCAGCCGAAGGACGAGGTGGTGCCTGCGGTGCCGGTGGTGTTCGGGGATTTGAAGCTGCGGGTGGACACGGCCGAGCAGGAGCGTCGGAATGCGCTGGCGGCGTGGATAGCGAGTCCGGCGAATCCTCTGACGGCGCGGGTGATGGTGAACCGGAGCTGGCAGGGGCATTTCGGGCGCGGGCTGGTGGGGACGCCTAGCGATTTTGGGCGCAACGGGATGAAGCCGACGCATCCGGAGTTGCTGGACTGGCTGGCTGGTGAGTTTGTACGTTCCGGGTGGAGTGTGAAGCGAATGCACCGGCTGATCGTGCTATCGCGGACGTACGGTCAGAGTGGGGCGGTGCATGCGGCGGGGATGGAGAAGGATGCTGAGGTGCGGTGGCTGTGGAGGTATCCGTCGCGGCGGCTTGAAGCGGAGGCGATCCGCGATGCGATGCTAGCGGTGAGCGGGAGATTGAATCTGAAGATGTACGGGCGTGGGTATGATTTGTTTGACCTGCGGGGCGGGCTGAGCGGGTTCACGCCGGTGGAGGTGCTGACTGAGGAGAACCAGCGGCGGATGATTTATGGGCATAAAGTGCGGCGGGAGACGGAGGCGGTGTTCGGGGCGTTTGATTGTCCGGACGGGGGCCAGAGCACGGCGGTGCGGAGGGCGAGCACGACGCCGATTCAGGCGCTGAATCTGTTCAACAGCCGGTTCACGGTGGAGGTGTCGGCGGCGTTTGCGGCGCGGGTTAGCGAGGAGGCGGGGGGTGATCCTGCGGCGCGGATCCGGCGGGCGTGGCAACTGGCGCTAGGGCGCGAACCGGGTGCGGATGAGGTGAGCGACGCGCTGCCGGTGGTGGAGACGCATGGGTTGGCGGTGCTGTGCCGGGCGCTGTTCAACAGCAACGAGTTTCTGTTCCTGCCATGAAGTCAGAGAGTCTTGAGACCAGCGAGCCGTGCGAGGGAGTTGGCTTTGGCGTCGAAGGAGAGGAAGCGTCGGCATTTCAGTTTGAGGGCCGAGGCGACATGGATGATGTCGTAGGTGTTCATTCCTCGCCGGCGATGATGCGGTTGAAGCGTTCCTCGTCCCATTCGCCGGCCTTTGGCGGGACGAAGCCGGCATCGATCATCCGCTGCAGCCGTTCAGCGCTGATCCGGGCGAAGTCATCCCCGATCTGCTTCTGGGTGAGGGCCTTCTTCCCGGGTTTCTTTGGTGCGATGGTGAAGACCTCGCCGGAGCGCGTTTTCACTTCTGCGCGGCCGTACTTCCGAACGGCGGCGAGGATTTTAGCCGGCTGGCGGTTCAGGTCTCTGAGCGTGAAGGTGACCGGAGGGCTCATGTCTAACATAGGATGTCTGACATTGGTCGGGGATCAAGCCGACAATTATTCATGAATGCTGAACAACTATCTGCTGCTGGCCGGGTGCTGCTGGACCGACGAGGGTTTCTTGCGGAGAGTGCGACGGCGCTGGGATCGATGGCGCTGGTGAAGCTGCTGAGCGGCGATGGATTGCTGGCGGCGGAAGGGGGGGGGCCGGAGATTGATCCGGCGCGGCCCTATGCGGCGCGGCGGCCGCATTTTCCGGCGCGGGCGAAGCAGGTGGTGGTGATTTTCTGTGCTGGTGCGGTGAGTCAGTTGGAGACGTGGGATTACAAGCCTGAGCTGATCAAGTGGGATGGGAAGCCGCTGCCGGGAGGGCCGGCGGTGACGTTTCAGGGGCCGGCGGGGAATCTGGCGCGGCCGCAGTATGAGTTCAGGCGGCGCGGGCAGACGGGCAAGTGGGTGAGCGACATGATTCCGCATCTGGCGGAGCTGACGGATGAGATGGCGTTTGTGCATTCGCTGACGAGCAAGTCGAACACGCATGGACCGGCGGAGAATTTTCTGTCGACGGGATCGATTCTGGATGGGTTTCCGTCATTGGGTTCGTGGGTGACGTATGCGTTAGGAAGCGAGAGTGAGGATCTGCCGTCGTACGTGGCGATTCCTGATCCGCGGGGGGTGCCGCAGAACGGGGCGAACAACTGGGGGCCGGGGTTTCTGCCGGCGGCGTTTCAGGGGACGACGATGAGTTCGAAGCAGATGGTGAGGCATCTGGCGGCGGCGGGGGTGTCAGGGGGTGCGGACGAGGCGGCGCGGTCGTTGCTGCGGCGGATGAATGCGCGGCATCTGGCGGCGAATCCGGGGGACAGCGGGTTGGCGGCGCGGATTGCGAGTTACGAGCTGGCGGGGAGGATGCAGCTGAGTGTGCCGGGGATCAGCGATCTGAGCACTGAGCCGGCCCACATTCTGAAAATGTACGGGGCGGACGACGCGGTGAATGCGGACAAGGCGGCGTTTGCGAAGAACTGCATCCTGGCGCGACGACTGATTGAGAAGGGCGTGCGGTTTGTGCAGTTGTTCAATGGGGCGTATGCGAGTGGCGGGAAGCTGAACTGGGATGGGCACAACGCGCTGAAGGAGCAGTATGATGTGCATGCGGGAATTCTGGACCAGCCGGCGGCGGCGCTGATTCGGGATCTGAAGCAGCGGGGGCTGCTGGAGGACACGCTAGTGGTGTGGTGCACGGAGTTCGGGCGGATGCCGTTTTTCCAGAAGGGCAGTTTCGGGCGGGATCACAATCCTGACGGATTCACGTGCTGGCTGGCGGGGGCCGGGGTGAAGGCGGGAGTGAGTCATGGGGTGACTGATGAACTCGGGCGGAAGGCGATAGAGGACGAGCATCCGCTCTATCATTTCAACGCGACGATCCTGCATCTGCTGGGGCTGGATTTCGAGAGACTGAGTTTCGAGCACAACGGGGTGCAGCGCCGCCTGACGAATGTGGAGGGGAAAGTGATTCGGGAGCTGCTGGCGCATCCTGTTTGAGGGATGGTGTGTGGAGGATGGCGTGGTGGCGGGTGGAGAGTTTTGGGGTTGTGAGAGGGCGTGGGATTGGCTATAGTGAGGGACGATGAAACACAAGACACTTGGAATCGGAGCTGCGGTGGCTGTGGTGGTGTGGTATGGGTGGCGTGAGTTGGATCAGCCTGTGGCGAGCGCGGGGCGTGCGGTGGCGAAGGGAGGGATAGCGGGGAAGGGCGTGGTTCGTGCGGGGTTGTCGGGGAAGGTGGAGCGGTGGCCGGAGTTCGGGACCCCTGAGTTCGGGCAGGTGGCGAGGGAGCGAGTGGAGGCTTGGCTGGCGTCGCGGGGACGCGATGCGGCGGGATTGGTGGGGGCGTGGGATATGACGGGGGATGAAGCGTTGTTGATGGAAGCTGCGGACCGGTTTCCGGGGGATCCGAGGGTTTGTGTCGCGATGATCTCGAACCTGCGGAGCAGTGGGGAGGATGCGTCAGAGTGGGTAGATCGGCTTGCGGCTGCGGAGCCGCAGAATCCAGGGGCGCTGTATCTTCGTGCCGCGGCGCAGCACAAGGCTGGGGCGATCGAGGAGGCGATGGCGACGCTGAAGGGTGCGGTGGCGTTGTCAGGGAAGCTGGATCTGCATCAGCGGGATCGGGTGGTGACGGTGCGGGAGGCGGCGCTGGCGAGCGGGGCGGGGGTGCGGGAGGCGGCGCTGCTGCCGTTGCGTACTTCGAGGATCAAAACGGACGTGGCCTACCTGAGTGGCGCGTACCGGGTCGTGGCGGATGGGATCAAGGCGGCGGTGGCAGCGGGAGATACGGAGGAGGTGGTGGCGCTGGCGGGGATCAGTCTGGGGATGTTGAATCAGATGGCGGCTGTGCCAGGGCATGGCTTGTTCGACCAACTGTTTGAGAATGGGTGGCGGCGATCGACCCTGACGGCGATGCCCGGAGAGACCGAGTACGGGGATTCCGGGACGACGGTGTCGCAGCAACTGGAGCTGGTGGAGGCGCACCTGTCCGAGCTAAAGGCGGCGGCGGTGGCTAGGGAGTCGCAGCGGGTCGCGGAGTGGCTGGAGCAGGCGTCGGACGCGGAGGTGGCGAGTTATGTTGACACGTTTCTGATCCAGGGCGAGCTGGAAGCCATCAAGATGATTTCGGAGGGCGGAGAGCAGTGAGGGCCGGGGTGTTGCTCAGGGATCGAGATCTGTGAGGGTGAGGAGGAAGGCGATGAGGTCGCGCTGTTCGGAAGCGGAGAGCTGGAGGCCTTGCGGGGGGTGTTTGGCGAGATTGGGGTCGAGGGAGGGATTGCGGTGGATGCCGGTGCTGTAGTGAGTGATGACGGCATCGAGGGAGGCGAAGCGGCCGTCGTGCATGTAGGGGGCGGTGCGGGCGAGGTTGCGGAGGCTTGGGGTGGCGAACTTGCCGGAGTCGGCGGGATTTCCGGTGACGGTGGAGAGGCCGGGGCCGGGATTGGCGAGGCCGTTGTCGTGGAACTGGTGGTCGGTGAAGAGCGGGCCGCCGTGGCAGTGGAAGCAATCGGCTCCGCGCTGGCCGGTGCGCGGGTCTGATTCGGTCATGAACAATTCGAGCCCGCGCTGTTCTGGAGGGGTGAGGGTGGCGCGGCCGAGGAGGGCGAGGTCGAATTTCGAGCGGGAGGCGATGAGGGTGAGGAGGTATTGTTCGAGGGCGAGGGCGATTTTCTGTGGGGTGATGCCGGGGGATTTGAAGGCGGTGCGGAAGCGGTCCGGGTAGTCCGGAGAATGTGATAGGGCGGCGGCGGCGGAATCCGGGGACAGGTCCATTTCGCGGTGATCGGCGATGGGCATGAGGACTTGAGCGCGGAGGGAAGGGGCGCGGCCGTCCCAGAAGAAGCGTTGTTTCCATGCGAGGTTGAAGAGCGGCATGGCGTTGCGGTCGCCCTTGCGGCCATCGATGCCGGTGCTGACGGGGAGGCCGTCGGTGAAGGCGGATTTTTCGGCGTGGCAGGAGGCGCAGGAGATGGATCCGTTGCGGGAGAGGAGGGGATCGTGGAAGAGCTGGCGGCCGAGATTAACCCGTTCGGTGATGAGGGGGTTGTCGCGGGGGAGATCGGGGATGGGGAAGGAGCGGCTGATGGTGAGGGGGAAGGAAGTGAAGTGGTCCGGGAGGTCGATGGGTTTGAGGGGAGGTCCGGCGGGAGTGGCGGGAGCAGCGGTGGCGATGCGCTGGACGTGGAAGGCGGCGGGCAGATTGGCCTTGAGGGCGGCGGCGAGGGGATCGCCGTCGCGCGAGTGGGTGGCGGCTCCGTCGCGGGTGAAGGAGAGTGTGCGTGGGGCGTGGAGGAGGGAGGAGATGTCGAAGTGGATGAGGATTCCGGCGTCCTTGTGGAGATCGAGGTCGGCGCTGAGGGTGACGGGAGTGCGGTTAGGGTCGCGGGCGAAATGCCATGTGAAGCCTTGTGGATCGGCGGTGGAGGCGGCGGGGCGGAAGTGGCCTTCGAGGGCCATGAAGATGTAGTTCTGCTGCCAGTGCCAGTGGAGACCGTTGAGGTTGGGATTGAGCGGGTGGGAGGCGGGGAAGCGGGCTGGGTCGGCGGCATTGGTGGCGGCGTCCGGGCCGACGTGGAAGCGGAGGGCTCGGTAGCGGGCCGGGGGGATGGCGTCGATGGTTAGGGAATGGCGGCGGGTGGCGGCGTCGAGCCATGCGATGGTGTCGGGGAGTTCGAGCCATGTGCCGTTTTCCTGCTGGAGGGCGAATCCTGTGAGGAGATAGCTGAGGCGTGTGACGGCGAGGGTTTCGCCTGAAGAGTTCTGATAGCGGAGGGAGTCGAGCTGGAGGGGATCGCCCTTGTAGCGGGGGGAGATGGTGATTTCGAGACGAGCGGCGGTGGCGGAGACTGCGGTGGAGAGGAACAGCAGGGTGGCGAGGGCGGCTTGGGACCAGCGGGACATGGGTCAGTTGACGGTGAAGCCGTTGGTGAGGGTGTAGGTGGGAGCGGGGGTGAAAGTGACGATGACGTTTTTGAGGCCTGGGGTGGTGTTGGCTGGGATGACGAAGGTGGCGGTGGCGGTGGTGGCGGAGGGTCGGGTGATGGCGGTGCCGGTGATGCCGCCCATGGTGATGCTGGAGGGGAGGAGGTTGGCTGGGGGGTTAGGGGGATTGGTCGGGAGTGTGATGGTGATGGTGACGGTGGTGCCGCGGGCGGCGCTGCCGCCTGGAGCGATGGCGTTGTTGCCGGTGCCGCCGGTGCCGCCGCCGGTGGAGAAGTCGAAGCCGTTGGAGTCGAAAGTGGCTAGGCTGGTGCGTGAGACGCGGTAGAAGCGTCTGGGTTGTCCTGCGGCGGCGGGATCAGTCAGGGAGGCGCGATCATCGGTGGCGGTGACGGAGGGAGTGAGGTCTGGCCATGAGGAGAGGTCGTCGGAGGATTCGACGAGATAGGTGCCGCCTTCGACGGCGCTCCATGTGAGGGTGACGTTGCCGCTGGAGGCATTGAGTTGCGGGGTGCCGATGGGTTTGTTGGGGCCGCCGTTGAAGTGGGTGGTGACGGCTTCGCTGATGGCGGAGTTGCCGCCGGTGGGGCTGCCGTAGTACTGGCGGCCGGTGGTGTAGGGATAGGCGGGGGTGCCGTCGGCATTGAGGGTGGTGAAGTAGGCCCATGTGCCTGCGGGGAATTCCGGGGTGACGCACCAGCGGACGTTTTGCTCGTTGAGGTCGAACTGGGTTCCCTGGGTGAAGCCGCGGTCGCCGAGGTAGTCGAAGTCTTCGATGTAGTGGCCGAGGGCGTAGGTGGTGGAGACGGCCGGGCCGTTGCGGAAGGCGACGGTCTGGATGCGGGTGGCCCATGCGGGGAGGGAGGTGCGGCCGGTGGTGGTGAGGTTAGTGGTGCCGCGGGTGCCGTCGCGGAGGACGAAGCCGGAGATCATGCGGCGGACGCCGCTGGCGGGGTCGAGCGGGCTGGAGTAGCCGTAGGGGCCGTAGACGGGCAGGCCGTCGGCGGCCCAGCCGAGGATGGGCGAGTGGCGGGTGAGTGGGGCGGTGCTTTCGGTGTAGCGGTTAGTGGCGGGGTTGTAGTCGACGTGGTCGCCGAGCTGGTGGCGGAGGGCGATGGGTTGGGCGTGGTAGTGGTAGTTGCTGCCTGCCTGGTGGGCGAGGGCGGGGTCGAAGGTGACGCCTTCATTGTGATAGCCGTCGCGGTTCCAGACCCCGTCGCCGGTGAGGCCGTTGACGGGAGTGGCGTCGGTGCTGCTGCCGCTTGCGTAGGAGAAGGCGTCGCGGCTGTCGAAGATGGAGACACCGTTGACCATGCAGCCGGTGGCTCCGAGGCCGGTGAGGGATTTGGTGCCTGGAATGACGGGAGTGCGCGGGATGCGGTAGATCTTCGCGGTGTTCGCGGGGAAGTTGGGGAAGTTCTGGGATTTGGCGGCGTCGAGGTACCATGGGCCCATGATGTGGCCGGCGAGGCCGGTGGCGCGGATGTAGACCCAGTTTGCGGAATAGGAGATCTGGCTGACGCCGGCGTAGGTTGGGGCGCTCTGGGTGCCCTGGCCGCGGGTCCATGTGGTGGACGCGGTGCGTGCGGTTTCGGCGGCGGTGGTCTGGTAGATTCGGGCGTACTGGCCGGAATCGGCGGTGTACCATGAGGTGATCTGCGGGTCGGCGAGGGCGGACGAGGCGATCAGTGACAGGAGGGCGGCGGAGACAGTGGGGAACAGTATCGAGGATTTCATGGGTGGACTCGGTTTGCGGCTAATGGACGGCTCCCATCGGCGTGCGGCAATCTTTGAATTGTAAGCTGAAGGTAAAAGTGGTGGGGCGAGAGGGGGCGGGAAATTGGAAATGGAGAATTCGGAATGGTGAGGGGTGGGCGTATGTGGAGAGGGGCTGGTGGGAGCGGGCGAGTTGCGGAGCCTCC
>JAIXVE010000209.1 GCA_027483175.1 Verrucomicrobiaceae bacterium
CCTCCCAACGCGCCCCCTCCCAACCAGCCCATCTCAAATCTCAAATTTCAAATCTCAAATCCCCCTCAGCCAGCCGAAGGCTCTGGACTGCTGCCAGCATCACAGCTCTCCCTGCGCACGGAGTGCGCCTACCCGCCCTCTCCAAACCACCCCCACGCACGCAACTCTCCGAACTCTCACCCCCTCCCCTCACCCACCTCCCCATCCCGCAGGGATCACGGCCCCTAGCCGGTAGTTGAGCTCGGCACGAGCGACACCACCGGTAACCCCACCCCACATATTCGCACCCCGCCAAGGGGTGCCGGCCTGTAACCGGTGGTTGAGCAACGCGACACCACCGGATCCCCATCGCCCCCTCAACACCACTGAATTGCCTCACCCAATCCCAGTCCGATCTCCGTCCCATTCGTCCCATCCATCCCATTCGTCCCATCCGTCCTATCCGTCCATCTCGCCGCGTCGCTCCAATCCCACCCACCTCCTCACACCGACAGAGTGCTCGCCGCCTGATTCCATCCCGGACGCTCCTGTTTCACAATCCGGTTCGCCAAACAAGAAGCGCCATCCCGCCACCAATCCCCTCCACCTGCCCCCCTCACGCCTTGAACGGCCCGATCCGCTTCACCGCATTGTCCGTGATGAGCGTCCCCGCCGCCGTCCGGCCCTTCACCTCGATCGACCCCAGATCCAGCGCCATCTCCAGCTTCTTCAACCTCGGCGCCGGCTGGAAATACACCGTCAGCTTCTGCTGCGCACTCTTGTCAGGATTCTGGTGGCTCGCAAAATACACCACCCGCGACCCCTTCGTCCCCTTCGTCAGCTCATACACCGTGTCCCGCGTCACCCCGCCCATCTTGAACCGCTTCGCATAATACTTCCCGCGCGCCCCGTCCCGGTAAATCAGACTGATCACCGGCTGCGCTTCCCGATCATAAATCCCCACATACACCGGCTTCGGCCCGAAGAACGCCTTCTCCTGCACGCGGCTCACCTTCACCGTCCCATCCTCCAGAATCACCATCACATCATCCAGCCGCGAACACTTGCACACCGCATCCCCTGTCCGCTTCAATCCCCACCCCACATAACCATCCTCACGGTTCACGTACAAGGTCTCCGTCGCCACCGCCGCCTCGCTCGCCTTCACCGCCCCGAACGTCGTGATCTCCGTCTTCCGCTCACGGCCCACGCCGTACTTCTTCTTCAATTCCTTGAACCACCCGATCGCATACCGCGTCAGGTTCGCCAGATTCCCCTTCGTCTCCTCGATGTCTTCCTCCAGCGACTTCAAGTGCTCATCCGCCTCGAACGAATTGTACTTCGAAATCCGCTTGATCCGGATCTCCGTCAGCTTCGCCACATCCTCGTCCGTCACCTCCCGCCTCAGCTGCTTCAGATAAGGCTTCAACCCTTTCCAGATCGCCGCCATCACCGCTTCCCACGTCGTGCATTCCTCAATGTCCCGGTAAATCCGCTTCTCGATGAAGATCTTCTCCAGCGACGCAAAATGCCACTTCTCCTCCAGCTCCCCTAACCGCAACTCCAGCTCCTGCCGCAGCAGATCCCGCGTCTGATCCGCCGCATGCTTCAGCAGATCATTCACCGTCACAAACACCGGCGCATCATCACGGATCACCACACAGTTAGGCGAAATGCTCACCTCGCAGTCCGTGAACACATACAGCGCCTTCAGCATGTCATCCGCATCCGCATCCGACGGCAGATACACGTTGATGTCCACCTGCGCCGCCGTGCAGTCCTCCACCCGCGAAATCTTGATCTTCCCCTTCTCGTTCGCCGACAGAATCGACTCAATCACACTCCCCGTCGTCGTCCCGAACGGGATCTCCGTGATCCGCAGAATGTTCCCTTTCTTGATCTTCTCAATCCGCGCCCGCACCCTCACCTTCCCGCCCCGCGCCCCTTCCTGATAATCCGTCGCATCCATCAGCGCCCCCGTCGGAAAATCCGGCAGCAGATTCGACCGCTTCCCCCGCAGCGACTCAATCGCCGCATCAATCAGTTCATTGAAATTGTGCGGCAGAATCTTGCACGACAACCCCACCGCAATCCCTTCCACACCCTGCGCCAGCAGCAGCGGAAACTTCACCGGCAAGGTCACCGGCTCCCGGTTCCGCCCGTCATACGACATCGCCCACCCCGTCAGCTTCGCGTTGAACGCAATATCCAAGGCAAACTTCGACAGCCGCGCCTCAATGTACCGCGCCGCCGCCGCCTCATCCCCCGTATACAGATTCCCCCAGTTCCCCTGGGTCTCAATCAGCAGATTCCTCAACCCCAGCACCACCAGCGCATCCGTGATCGCCGCATCCCCGTGCGGGTGATACTTCATCGTCTCCCCCACAATGTTCGCCACTTTGTTGAACCGCCCGTCGTCAATCCGCTCCATCGAATGCAGAATCCGCCGCTGCACCGGCTTCAGCCCGTCATTGATGTGCGGCACCGCACGCTCCAGAATCACATAACTGGCGTAGTCAAGAAACCAGTGCCCGTACATCTCCCCCACGTAATTCAGATTCCGTGGCGTCACCCGCGTCGTCACCGCCTCCATCGGATGCAGATGCTCCCGCGGCGCTTCCGCTTCCTCCACGACCGCCGCTTCCACCACCGCCTCAACGGTCTCCACTACCCCGGACGCTCCCACGCCACCTTCCTCCCCGTCACCACCCGCCCCATCAAGGCCAAGCGGGAGTTGTTCATCCGGTGAAGGATCTTCGGGCGGGCGCGGTTTGGACGGCATGGCTGGTTCAGGCAGGAAATCGGAACCCGTCCTTATGCCATTTCCGCCGCCCTGCAAATGTTTAAGAAATGCGTACCACCCGCCACCCGCGCGCTTGCACCTCCCCCCACCTCCCCGACGCTCCCCCCATGAACATCGGGATCACCGGAGCCTCCGGTTTCGTCGGCCGTCACCTCGCCGCCGCCGCCATCGCCGCCAACCACTCCATCGTCGGCTTCTCCAGAAACCCCAAACCGCTCGCCCCCTTCGCAGAAATGCGCCCGTGGCAACCCCACCAGTCCATCGACCTCTCAGGCCTCGACGCCATCATCCACCTCGCCGGCGAATCCCTCATGGGCATCTGGTCCGCTTCCCGCAAACACCGCATCCGTCACTCCAGAACCTCCGACACCGCCGCCCTCGCCCGCGCCATCCAGCACCACGGCGGCCCCTCCGTCCTCGTCTCCGCCTCCGGCTCAGGCTTCTACGGCGACCAAGGCGACTCCCCTCTCACCGAATCCTCTCCGCACGGCGACGGCTTCCTCGCCGAGGTCTGCCGCGGCTGGGAATCCTCCACCGCTCAAGCCGCCCCCGTCGCCCGCACAGTCTCCCTCCGCTCCGGCATGGTCCTCGGCCCCGACGGCGGTGCCGCCCCCATCCTCGCCTCGATCTTCCGCCTCGCCCTCGGCGGTCGTCTCGGCCACGGCCGTCAATGGGCCCCATGGATCCACATCGACGACCTCACCCGGCTCTTCCTCTTCGCCGCCGAAAACCCCGCCCTCCACGGCCCCGTCAACGCCGCCGCCCCCGGTGCCGTCACCAACGCCCAGTTCACCGCCGCCCTCGCCACCGCCGTCCACCGCCCCGCCATCTTCCCAGTCCCAGCCTTCGCCCTCCGTCTCCTCCCCGGCGGCATGTCCGAAATGTTCCTCAACAGCCAGCGTCTCATCCCCTCCGCCGCACTCAACGCAGGCTTCCGCTTCCTCCACCCCGAACTCCCCGATGCCTTCGCCAGCATCCTGACACCCTAGCAGATCACGGCACCGCCGTCGCCCTCAGTCGGAAATACAACCGCTCCTCCCCGTACGGCATCCTCGCCGTCACCCGACGCCACCCCGCACTCGGCGTCCCCACACTCACCGTCGCATACGGATCCGCCGCCCGCCAGTCCATCGCCACCGGTCGCTCCACTAGCGGAAACCACGACCCGTTCGTCAGCTCCGCTCCCGTCTCCAGCACCACCGCCACCCCATTCCGCGGCGGCCCCGGCACGTCAAACGTCACCACAATCTCCGCACCCGCCCGCACCACCCGCAACGGACTCACCGTCGCCACCGCCCCATCCGTCCCCAGCGCATACTCCAGCAGATTCGCCAATCCGTCCCGGTCCGCATCCTCCTCAGGCCCCTTCGCACTCAACCCCGCCGACCACTCCCCATACCTCGGCCCAGGACTGCTCAACCCTAACTTCAAGGTGTAGTTCCCCGACGCCGCCGTCGCCGCCGTCACCTTCACCCGCCACATCCCGCTCTCCCCAGCCACCGTCGTCACCCGCGCATTCCGCCCGTCCCCACCCCCATTGTCATCCATCGCCGCCACCCCCCCGCGCGGCGGACACAGCATCAGCACCGGATCCAATCCGCCCACCGCCGGAGCCCCCGGCGTCTCGCTCTCCACCACCACCGTCTGCCCCGCATCCGCATGAAACGCATACACGTCCTCCATGTCCGCAGGAGCCACCGATCCTAACACCAATGTCTCCCGAATCGCATCCGGCACCTCCTCATCCGTCGAATGACACTCGATCGTCAACCCCTGCGAATGCGCCGCCACCTTCATCGCCGCAAACCCCTGATAACGAAACTGACTCGCCGGATGCGGCGGATTCGAAAACCCATACCCCGGCGCCCCGCTCGCCCCGCAGATCACCAGCGGCCTCCCCAGATACAGCAGCCTTTCGTAAAAATGATCATGCCCGCACAAGATCGCATCCACCAGCTCCAGCTCCGGCCACGCCATCCACGTCGCCCCCGGCCGCGACGGATGCGACGTCACCGGCGAATGATGAAACACCGCCAGCTTCCACCGCGCCGTCGACGCCTTCACCTGCGCCGCCAGCCAATCCCGCTGCCGCTTCATCAACTCCGGAAACGCCGGCACGTCAGAGTCCATGATAAACAAATCCACCGGCCCCCGCCTCACCGCATAATAACTCACCGCACTGTCATGCACCGCCCCACGGTCCACCGGCAACCTCACGCCTCCCTCCCCGTCACTCAGAAAATAATCCACATACCCGTCAATCGGCCCCCCAAGCCCTCCGTCCGGCCACGAATCATGATTCCCCACCGAAGGGAAAAACCGCTGCACCACACTCGTCTGCCGCGCAAACTTCCGGTCCCGCCGCCGCTGAATGAACTCCCCATAGTAATCTCCCACAAACACCTCCCAGTCACACTGCACCCCCGGCAACCCCGGATTCTGATCCACATTCACATCCAGACTCCCGTAATTGTTATCCCCCGTCGTCACGATGAACTCCGGCAGCCACCGCTTCACCATCGTCGCCACCATCCCCTCACCAACCCCGCCCGCCCCATAATCCCCAATCACCGCAAAATTCACCGTCTCACTCCCCGCCGGATACAACGCCCCATACACCTCCAACCCGCCCCCGAACTCCTCCGCCGTCTGCGGCCCACCCGGCAGATCATCAGGATCCGCACACACAAATCCCACCGGCCCCAGCATCATCGCCACTACCCACCACCTCATCCCTGCTCGCATCGGTTTCGTCTTCATTAGTGAAAAATGAAGACACCAATAACGCCCCCGCACCCACTCTGTCAATTCCGACACGCTCCCACTCTCCCTCTCACACCGTCCCCACCCACCGGTAACTCTCCTCCACCACCACATCCGGATGCAGGCTCCGCCGCACCGGACATCCATGCGCCGCCGCCTCCAGCAACCCGCGCTCCGCATGCCCTGGCTCCAGCGGCACCACCACCTCCAACTCCAATCGCGCAATCCGCCGCGGCGCCTCCGCCGTCATCACCTTCCTCACCGTCGCCACCGCACCCGCCAGCTCAATCCCCTTCCGCTGCGCCACTATCCCCATCGTCGTCAGCACACACGACGCCAACGCCGTCCCCACCAGATCCGTCGGCGAAAACCGCTCGCCCTTCCCCATGTTGTCCACCGGCGCATCCGTCTCAATCCCAGACTGACTAGGCCCATGCACCGCACGGCACCGCAGCGCCCCTTCATATCGAATCACAGCTTCAACCATAATAACCACCCCACTACCCCGCCTCCCCACCCTCCGCAAGCCTCCTTCTCCAAACAAGCCCCCTCCAAACAAGCAGCCGCAGGCTCTGTACTGCTGGGAGCATCACAGCTCTCTCTGCGCACGGAGTGCGCCTACCAGCCCTTCTCACTTCTCACTTCTCACTTCTCACTTCTCACTTCTAACTTCTCACTTCCTCCCCCCGCCCGCGTCTCGCACCACCACAGCTCCTCCCCGCATTCCTCCCGCACCGCCGCCAGCACCGGCTCCAGCGCCGCCCCCTCCTCCAGCACCGCAAACACCGTCGACCCCGACCCCGACATCAGCGCCCCACTCACCCCCTCCTCCTCCAGCAACCGCCGCTTCAGCATCCCCAGCACCGGATACTTCGCAAACACCGGCCGCTCCAGATCATTCACCAGCACTTCCCCACCCGCTAACACCTGCTCCCCGTACGGCAATCCCGGCACCTCGCGCGAATCCCTCCACTCCCGGTACGCCCACGGCGTCGGCACCCCGAACGGCAGCTTCACTAGCAAGACCCTCAGCCCTCCACCCCATCCCTCCACCGGCGTCACCACTTCCCCCCTCCCCGTCGCATCACACACACAACCATGCAGAAAAAACGGAATGTCCGACCCGATCGTCGCCGCCGCCTCACTCAATTCCTCCATACCCAATCCTAACTCAAACAACTCATTCAACCCCCGCAGCACCGCCGCCGCATCACTGCTCCCACCACCCAGCCCCGCCCCGTGCGGCACGCGCTTCTCCAACCGAATCCCCACCGCCGGCAGCTTCCCGCACCGTCCCTCCAGCGCCCGCACCGCACGCACCGCCAGATTCCGCTCATCACCCGGCACCGTCTCATCATCACACCAGAACTCCACCGTCCCCGCCTCCCCGCCCTCCAGTCGCCTCATCTCCACCACATCCGCCAATCCCAGCGGCACCATCCGCGTCGTCAATTCATGAAACCCATCCTCACGACGACGCAATACCCGCAGCGACAGGTTGATCTTCGCAGGCGCACTCAGGGAAATCTCAGACCGCATCTACGCACTTATCCACCCACCACGCCTGCCGGCCATAGAAAAATCGCCCGCCCCTCAACCCCTCCCAGCCCGCACCCCGCAGCATCCCCAGCATCTCCCCACGCGAAAACGCCGCCACCGCCGACCGCCGCGCATCCTCCACCGTCATCGGCTCCCGATAAAAACACGACGCCGCCCACACCCCAGCCACCGCCCACCACGCCCGCTCCAGATCCGCAACCATCATCCCACGCCCACCCATCTCCCCCATCCGCCGCAAAATCACCCCGGCATCCACCTCCGTAAAATGATGCAGCGCCAGCGAACACACCACGTAATCCGGCCGTTCCTCCGGCTCCCACGTCCGCGCATCCCCCGCATGCAGCCTGATCTCCGGCCATCCCGCGCAATGCCGCCGCGCAATCTCCAGCGTCGCCGGATGCGCATCCACCGCATCCACCACCACAGCACACCCCGCCGCCCGCGCCATCTCCACCATCAAGATCGGCAAATCCCCCGACCCCGTACACAAATCCACAATCCGCAACGCCTGACCACGCACCAGCCGCGGCCCGAGCCAATGCCGGATGATCCGCCACGCCCCAAACCACCGGTTCAACCCACGCAGGTTCTCCAGATCCTTCTCCAATGCCGCACTCACCGGCTGCGGCCGATCCATCAACTCCGGATCCTCAGGATCAAACCGCCGCGCCATTCCCCACCCGCTCATCACGATTTCTGCCTCATCTCCTGCGCAAACTGACACAACTTCTCCAGCTGCGCCTTCGGCAGATCATCAATCTGAATCACATGATCCCCCCGATCCAGCATGCTGAACGTCGTCCCCATCAGGCTCTCCCTCATCTCCACACTCATGATGTCCTTCCATTGGTGATCCTCCGTCCGACTCCCCCCCAACCCCTGCCGCGTAATGATAATCCGCTCGTTCGTCACCACCACACTGTCAGGCTTCTGCTTCAGCATCTTCGGCTTCTGATGCGCAATATAATAAATCTGCTCATGACTGCTGATGATCCCGCTCGTGTGCGTGAAAATCTCCGCCACCAACCCCGGATCCTGCCCCTCATCCATGAAATGCGTGATCGCTTCCTCCACATCAAAAATCTCATCCAGCGGCGCCCAGTCCGGCAACCCCTCGTAAAACACAAGGTCCCGCTTATGCACCGCTCCCTCTCGGAGCAACTCCAGCAACTGATCCTGATCATAAGGCCCATGCTGCTGCTGATCTTTGAAAACTAGAATGTCCATGGCTCGGGGGGGGCGTTGGAAGGTTGGGGAAGAGGTAGTTACAATGTAAACCTACCATAGAAACGCCCCGCCGGATACAAAAAGATGCGCCCCACCCCCAATTCCCTTCCACCCCCTCTCCCCACACCCCCGTCCCGTAGGGACGACCGATCAATAGCCCCCGGTGGCGCAAAGCGATACCGGGGGTATCCTTCCAAACATTTTCAACAACCCCGTAGGGGTTGGCCCTCTCCGAACACGCCTACCCGCTCTCCCAACCAGCCCCTCTCCCAACAAGCCCGGGCACGCGAGGCTCTGTACTCGCGCCTCCCCACAAGCCCTCTCCCCACACGCCCTCTCAAATCTCAAATCTCAAATCCCCACCCTCCCACCCCTCCCGAAGAAAATCCGCCCTTGCTAACACACCCCTCCCTGATCCATCCTCCGCCCGTCATGAAGCTGCCCATCCTGATTCTCACCGTCGGTTTCACCGCCTCCGTCACCAACGGAGCCGAAATCCTCCTCAACGGTGCCACCAGCACCAGCCAATGGGCCTTCCGCACCTTCCTCGATTCCACCCAACCAGGCAGCAGAGCATGGGTCCTCAATAATTCCAGCAACCCCCTGCCTCCCATCCAGACCGGCGGCCTCCTCTCCAGCCTCACACCTATCTCCGTCTCGCTCACCGGCGCACCAGATCTCACCATCACCGGTTCCCTCCACGCCGGCATCAGCGGCTTCTCATGGTCAGGCGACCCAGACCAGGCAGCACGCGACACCCTCACCAATGGCTCCGGCTTCTACAACCCTGGCACCATCAGCCTCAATATCCCCGCCTCCATCGCCACCACCGGCCAGCTCTATCACGTCGAGGTCCTCTCCTTCGCCGCCTTCGCCGCCGACCGCCGCTTCAACGTCTCCGCCAACGGCACCCCCTTCGCCACCAACTGGACCATCATCGCCAACGCCCCCAACAACTACAACGACGTCCTCGAATTCGACCTCGCCGCCAACTCCTCCGGCATCACCGTCAACTTCTCCCTCGGATCCGACCCCGGCGTCGATACCCTCCCCTTCGTCCACGCCATCGCCATCACCCCCATCCCGGAACCGTCCTCCACCCTGCTCCTAGTCGGCTCGAGCGCACTCGCCCTCCGCCGCCGCTCCCGCAAGCCCTGAGGCCGCCCTCTCCCAACACGGCCTAGGTACGCCGAACGCCCGCTCGGCACCCTACCCAAGCGCCCTATCCGAACGCGCCCTAGGCACGCGGGGCTCCCTACTCGCGCCTCTTCGCAAGCCCCCTCCCAACAAGCCCGGACACGCGAAGCCTCCGCTCGCGCCCTCCGAACAAGCCCCTCTCAAATCTCAAATCCCCTTCCCCCTTCCCCTCCCACCCTCACCCCGCAATATCCGCTAGCGACGAATTCCGGTAATCCCGGTTCAGCTTCCGGATGTAATCCGCACTGATCGACTTCGGACACACCGCCTCGCACTCATACTGGTTCGTGCAGTTCCCGAAACCTTCCGCATCCATCGCCCGCACCATCGACAACGCACGCTTCTGCGCCTCCGGCTTGCCCTGCGGCAGCAGATTCAAATGCGTCACCTTCGCCGACACAAACAGCATCGCGCTCGCATTCTTGCACGCCGCCACACACGCCCCGCACCCAATGCACGCCGCCGCCGTAAACGCCGCATCCGCATCCTGCTTCGGCACCGGCAACCCGTTCGCCTCCGGCGCAGATCCCGTCCGCACCGACACATACCCGCCCGCCTGCACAATCCGGTCAAACGCCCGACGATCCACCGCCAGATCCCGAATCACCGGAAACGCATTCGCACGAAACGGCTCAATCCAGATCGTGTCCCCGCTCCGGAAACTCCTCATGTGCAGCTGACACGTCGTCACCCCGCGGTTCGGCCCGTGCGGCATCCCGTTGATCACCAGCGAACACATCCCGCAGATCCCTTCCCGACAATCATGATCAAATGCCACCGGATCCCCACCCTCCGTGATGATCCGCTCATTCACAATATCCAGCATCTCAAGAAAGGACGCACTGTCGGGAATCCCTTTCGCTTCATGCGTTTCAAAGCGGCCTGCCGCATCAGGTCCAGCCTGACGCCAGATTTTAAGCGTGAGATCGAGCGAAGTTTTCTGAACAGCCATGGGTCGTCGTTGGTAAAAGTTATGCGCAGGTTCTCAGCGGTATGAACGGGTGGAAAAATGCACTTCCTGGTATTCCAGCCACTCCTTGTGCAGCTTCGGTCGGGACAAATCACCCGTGTACTCCCACGCCGCCACATACGAAAACTGATCGTCGTCCCGCCGCGCCTCGCCCTCGTCCTGGTACTCCGACCGGAAATGCCCGCCGCAACTCTCCTCACGCTGCAGCGCATCGTTGCATAGCAACTCCCCGAACTCCAGAAAGTCCGCCACCCGACCCGCCAGCTCCAGCTGCGGATTGAACTGATCCCCGCTCCCCGGCACCCGCAGGTTGCTCCAGAATTCCTCGCGCAACGCCGGAATCTTCCGCAGCGCCTCCGTCAATCCCTCCTTCGTCCGCGCCATCCCGCACTTGTCCCAGATCAGCAGTCCTAACTCCCGGTGGAAACTGTCCGCACTCCGCTTCCCGTTGATCGACAGCAGTTTGCTCGTCCGCTCGTTCACCTCCGCCTCCACCCGCTTGAAGTCCGCATCCCGTTCACTCACCGCACCCGGCTTCTGCGTCGCCAGATAATTCGGCAAGGTCGCCGGAATCACAAAATACCCGTCCGCCAACCCCTGCATCAGCGCACTCGCACCTAACCGGTTCGCCCCGTGATCCGAGAAATTCGCCTCTCCTAACACGTGCAAGCCCGGGATGTTGCTCATCAGATTGTAGTCCACCCACAACCCGCCCATCGTGTAGTGCACCGCCGGGAAGATCCGCATCGGCTGCTCATACGCATTCTCACCCGTAATCTGCTCGTACATCTGGAACAGATTCCCATACCGCTCCTCAATCGCCTTCCGCCCCAATCGCTTGATCGAATCCGCAAAGTCCAGATACACCCCCAACCCACCCGGCCCCACGCCACGCCCGTCATCACACTGCTCCTTCGCCGCCCGACTCGCAATGTCCCGCGGTGCCAGATTCCCGAAACTCGGATACTTCCGCTCCAGATAATAATCCCGGTCCTCCTCCGCAATGCTCGCCGGCGGCTTCCCGCAATCCTCCTTCCGCTTCGGCACCCAGCACCGTCCGTCATTCCGCAGCGACTCCGACATCAGCGTCAGCTTGCTCTGATACGCCCCGCTCACCGGAATGCACGTCGGGTGAATCTGCGTATAACAAGGATTCGCAAAATACGCCCCGCGCTTATGCGCCCGCCACGTCGCCGTCACATTGCATCCCTTCGCGTTCGTCGACAGATAAAACACGTTCCCATACCCCCCAGTGCACAACAGCACCGCATCCCCAGCATGCGACGAAATCTTCCCCGTCACCATGTCCCGCACCACCACTCCCTTCGCGTGCCCATCCACCGTCACCAGATCCAGCATCTCCGTCCGCGAATACATCTTCACCCCGCCATTCGAAATCTCCTTCGACAACGCCTGATACGCCCCCAGCAGCAGCTGCTGCCCAGTCTGCCCAGCCGCATAAAACGTCCGGCTCACCTGCGTCCCGCCAAACGACCGGTTCGCCAGCAATCCGCCGTACTCCCGCGCAAACGGCACACCCTGCGCCACACACTGATCAATGATCAACGCACTCACCTCCGCCAACCGGTGCACGTTCGCCTCCCGCGCCCGGAAATCCCCACCCTTGATCGTCTCGTAAAACAACCGGTGCACGCTGTCCCCGTCGTTGTGATAATTCTTCGCCGCATTGATCCCCCCCTGCGCCGCAATACTGTGCGCCCGCCGCGGACTGTCCTGATAACAGAAACACTTCACGTTGTACCCCTGCTCCGACAGCGTCGCCGCCGCCGCCGCACCCGCCAGCCCGCTCCCCACCACGATAATCGTGTACTTCCTCCGGTTCGCAGGACTGATCAGCTTCGACGTGTCCTTGTGTCGGGTCCACTTGCTCGCCAGCGGCCCGGACGGCGCGCCATCCGGCGGCGTGTCGCTGCGGCGCCGGGAATCTGTAATGCGGGCTTCGGCTTCAGAATCAGAGAACATAGGTTTGATCTTCCTTAGGACGTCGCGGTCGGGTTGCAAGAGAACTACGTCGCTCACCCAAACTTGGATTTTCTCCTCCCCACTCCTCCATTACCCACCACGCACTCCCTCTCCTCACGTCCGCTCCTTGACGGAAATTTCGTGAAATTTCCGCACGCGCTCCCCGCAGATTCGTTTACCGTACCCACTCGCGACCCCGCCGGTGCGGCCGCCGCGACCCGAACCCGCCCCCAACCGATCCTGTCAAGGAATGAACCGCCGTCCCGCCGCCGTCCCGCCAGTTCCACTGCCCCCATCCCCTGCTGCCACCAACCCAGAGTGGGCCATCCAGGATTCTAAAGAACTCTACGGCTTCGACGCATGGGGCCACGGCTTCTTCGGCGTCAATAAAGACGGCGAAGCCACCGTCCGCCTCCAGAACAATGGCGACTTCGCCGAAGTCAGCCTCATGCAGATCATCAAGGGGCTCCTCGCGAAAAATACCAAAAACGCCAACTTCCACCTCCCAGCCCTCTTCCGCTTCCCGGACCTCCTCTACGCTCGCATCAAGGAACTCAACGAAACGTTCCGCGAGGAAATGCGCAACCAGGGCTACAAGGGCCGCTACCGCGGGGTCTACCCCATCAAGGTCAATCAGCAGCAGCAGGTCGTCAAAGAAGTCACCGAATACGGCCGCCAGTACCACTACGGCCTCGAAGTCGGCTCCAAACCCGAACTCCTCGCCGCACTCGCCTTCATGCACGACCGCGAGGCCCTCCTCATCTGCAACGGCTACAAAGACGCAGAATTCATCGACCTCGCCCTCCAGGCCAAACAACTCGGCCTCAATGTCGTCCTCGTCCTCGAAATGCCCCCGGAACTCGAGCTCGTCATGGAACGCAGCAAGGCTCTCGGCATCGACCCAGTCCTCGGCCTCCGCATCAAGCTCTCCACCAAAGGCAGCGGCCATTGGAGCGAAAGCGCCGGCGACCGCTCTCCCTTCGGCCTCAACTTCTCCCAGACCATCGAGGTCCTCGACGCCCTCAAAAAGGCCAACAAGCTCAAGTGCCTCCGCATGCTGCACTACCATCAGGGCTCCCAAATCCCCAAAATCTCCACCATCCGTCTCGCCGCCCAGGAAGCCGCTCGCGTCTACGTCAATCTCGTCAAAGAAGGCGCACCCATGGGCCTCCTCAACCTCGGCGGCGGTCTCGCCGTCGACTACTCAGGCCGCCGCATGGCCGACGAAAACAGCATGAACTACTCGCTCCGCGAGTACTGCGCCGACCTCGTCGAAGCCGTCCAGAAGGTCATGGACGAAGCCGATGTCCCCCACCCGGACATCGTCACCGAATCCGGCCGCGCCATCGTCTCCTACTACAGCGTCCTCGTCTTCAATATCCTCGACGTAAACCGCGTCGCCCACGAAGACCAACTCCCCAAACTCCCACGCGGCTGCTCCGACACGCTCCGCTCCATGATGGAGGTCGTCCAGAACATGGACAAACTCGCCGTCCGCGAAACCTACCACGACATCCTCTTCTACCGCGAAGAACTCCTCACCCTCTTCCGCACCGGCCAGGTCTCCCTCCGCGAACGCGCCCTCGGCGACCAGATCTACTGGAATGTCCTCACCAAGGTCGCCCACCGCTCCGACGGCGTCGAAGAACTCGACGGGCTTCGCACTAGGCTCGCCGACTTCTACTACGGCAACTTCTCCATGTTCCAGAGTCTCCCAGACGTCTGGGCCATCGGCCAGTTCTTCCCAGTCGCCCCCATCCACAGGCTCGCAGAACAACCCACCCGCAACGCCGTCATCTCCGACGTCACCTGCGACTGCGAAGGGGTCCTCAACTCCTTCATCACCGACGAAGGCAAGCAATCCACCATCCCCCTCCACGCCCTCAAGGACAACGACCCCTACATGATGGGCGTCTTCCTCGTCGGCGCTTACCAGGAAACCCTCGGCGACCTCCACAATCTCCTCGGCGATACCAGCGTCGTCACCGTCCGCATCAAAAGCGGCAAAATCAGCTACAGCCGCCAACTCGAGGGCGATACCGCCGCCGAGGTCCTCTCCTACCTCGAATACGTCCCACGCGACCTCCTCCGCCGCTTCCGCACCCTCACCGACGACCCAGCCACCGCCAAACGCGTCGACCCAGAAAAAGCCGAGGCCGTCTACAAAAACTACCGCCGGAACCTCAAGTCCTACACCTACTTCCGCGAGTAACCCACCATGCCCGACGCCGACCTCCCCGTCCTCTACCTCAAACCTGGCTGCCCATGGTGCGAGGAAGTCACCGACTGGCTCGCCGCCAGAAAAATCCCCGTCCGCAAGGTCATCGTCTCCGGTAACCGCGACGCCATGCAGGAAATGATCGCCCTCAGCGGTCAATCCAAAGCCCCCACCATGGACTACCACGGCGAAATCCTCGCCGACTTCGGCGTCGACGAACTCATCCCCTTCCTCAAAGCCCGCCTCCCCAACCTCTAAAGCCAAACAAAGAGGCCCAGAAAGCAGAAGCGGCGTCCCGCCGCTTATCTCCCAACAAACCCCGGGCGCGCCGAGGTCCCCCTCGGCCCTCTCCCCACACGCCCCGTCCCGTAGGGACGACCGGTGACCAGCCGGGGGTCCCGCGAGCCACTCGCGGCACCCCCGGTTCCCAAGAACCTAACACAGAACCCCGTAGGGGTCCGCCCCTCCGCACCAGCCCGCCGAAGGCCTTGGAATGCGGAAGCCTGCTGCCGCTTTCCCGGTGCCAGCCCGCTGGCCCGGCACCATTCAAGCACCC
>JAIXVE010000127.1 GCA_027483175.1 Verrucomicrobiaceae bacterium
ACCGAAGGCTTCGTCCCTCCGGAAGGCCCGGGGTCCGCCTCCGCAGACCTCTACAGTCTCGGCATGGTCCTCTACGAAATGTCCACCGGCAACGACCGGCTCCAGTTCCCAGAACTCCCCGACGACCTCGGCAACGCCGTCAACCGCCCCATGTGGCGCGCCCTCAACGACGTCGTCTGCAAAGCCTGCGCCCCCAATCCCAAAAAACGCTTCCCCGGCGCTCGCCCCATGGCCGACGCCCTCCGCGCCGCCCGCAAGGTCCGCCGCAACCGCTTCGCATGGCTCCGCCGCGCCGCCGCCCTCCCCATCTACAGCGCCATCGCCGCCTTCTCCCTCCTCGTCTGGCGTCACGAAGGCGATCTCCCATGGCCCCCCGGCCGCTTCCACGATCTCAATACTCCCATCCCTCCAGTCTCCGGTGCCGTCTACTTCGAAAGCACCCCCAAAGGCGCAGACATCTTCTTCCAGGGCCGCTCTCTCGGCAAAACCCCCGCCACCATCAACGGCATCCCCGTCGGTGCCGCTGACTTCACGCTCCGCCTCGCCAGACACCGCGAAACTTCCGTCCGCATCGACCAGATCATCCCCGGCGGCACCGTCGCCCCGCCCCCAGTCAAGCTCTCCTTCTACGACCCACCCGTCCCGGGCCAGCCATGGACCAATAGCATCCGCATGCTCTTCGACCCACGCGGGCTCTCCCACGTCTCCCGCTGGCCCGTCAGCTACGACCAATTCCGCGAGGTCCTCCAGATCATGTCCGGCACCGTCATCGACGAAAACTTCGGCGACCAGGGCACCATCTACATGATCAGTGTCCCCCCGGAAGAAGCCCTCCGCTACTGCGACCGCCTCACCGAATCCGAACGGCTCTCCGGCTTCCTCCCGGACGATTGGTGCTACCGCCCGGAACCCTACACCCCCAAGAAATCCCCCAACCCTGCCTCCCCGGAACTCAAAGGCGGGTCCACCATCTGCTTCCGCTGCGTCGCCGAACGCACCGGCAAGGTCGTCTTCGAAAGCGTCCCTTCCTCCGCCCGAGTCTTCGAAAACGGCCGTCTCCTCAAGCTCACGCCTTTCACCATGTACGGCCGCCGCACCGGCCCCGTCAAATTCACCGTCACCTTCGACGGCTTCGAAGACGCCATCGTCGAAGGCGATGTCCCCAGCGGCGGCACGCTCCTCCTCAAGGCCCAACTCAAACAAAGCCGCCGCCCGGTCACCGGCAAAGAATGGCAGAACAGTCTCGGCATGGTCTTCCAACCCGTCGACCAGCTCTTCTTCAGTCAGTGGGAAACCCGCGTCCAGGACTTCGCCGCCTTCGCCGCCGCCTCCGGCACCGCCATTCGCCCACCCTCCCCTCCAGTCCCCGCCCCTCCAGACGGCACCCACCCTGTCACCCGCATCACCCGCACAGAAGCCCAGAACTTCTGCCGCTGGCTCACCCAGAAGGAACGCACCGAAGGGCTCCTCGACGACCGCCGCGAATACCGTCTCCCCACCGACGCCGAATGGTCCGCCGCCGCCGGCGCTCCCGACATCGACCCGCTCCTCACTTCCCCATCCGAACGCCACCTCCGCATCACCGGGGTCTACCCATGGCTCCCTCACTACCTCTTCCCGCCTCTCCCAGACGCCGCTAACCCCAAACCCGGCGGTAATCTCGGGGACGTCACCGCCGCCCGCTCCGGCGCCCTCAACGCCATCGCCCCGGAACAGGTCAAAGCCGTCGAACAACTCTCCTACGACGACGGCTCACCCTTCACCGCCCCAGTCGGCTCGTTCCGCATCGCCGAATTCAAACTCCACGACATGGCCGGCAATGTCTCCGAATTCGTCTCCGATGCCTACGGCGGCAAAAACCCCGCCAACGCTGCCTTCGCCGTCACCCGCGGTGCCTCATGGGCCACCCCAGCCACCTCCATCCTCGAACTCAATACCCAGTTCCGCCGCGCCGTCGCCCCAGACGCCGAACCCGACAGCTGGACCGGCTTCCGCGCCGTCCTCGCCCCCGTCCCCACGCCCTCCAAAGACAGCTCGTCCTCTAATTCCGCTCCCTCCCCAACCAGCCCCGCGTTCCCCTCTCCAAACCCAACAGTCTCCCCGGAACCACCGCGCTGAGCCCACTCGCCCACCTCCCGGTTTCCCGTTGCGGCCACACCCCGCCATGGCAGACTCCCCGTCCCCCCAGTCTTTCCTCCCCGTCATGCGCCGTCTGCTGCCAATCCTCTCATTCGTCCCGTCCGTGGCGCTCGCGCTCACGCTCTCGGCCGGATCTAGCCTCGCAGACATCACCACCAAAAAATCCTCCAAGTCCGGCTCGTCCTCGTCCTCCAAAAAACCCGCGGCCCCTCAGAAACCAGCCACGAAACCAGCGACGAAACCGTCCCCCAAACCCGCGGCCCCCTCCACGGAAAAACCCGCCACCACCACCTCCGGTGCCCGCGGAGCCATCGGCGCCATGGCCCCCATGCCTCGCGTCTACGCCCCCACCCGCGCCCGCGACGCCGCCCCCAAATACCCGTGGCGCAAGGACATCGTCACCACCATCTTCTGGATCGGCGAACAACCATCCCAAAACAACCCGGTCCCCAATCACGCCAGCAGCTGGGACCGCCAGTGGCAACTCAACTTCGGCGGCTACGACAACCCCGACCGCGACGCCCGCACATGGGACTTCTGCCCAAAGGGCTTCACCCCAGGCCTCAACCCGTTCTACGTCGCCCTCCCCTTCAACGATCTCACCAACCCGGAAGTCGCCCGCCGCATCCCGTGGTATAAAGCCCGCAAAGCCGATGGCTCCAAAAGCGTCTGCAAAGACGTCTGGCTCTCCATCCGCTGCGGCAACAAAACCTGCTTCGCCCAATGGCAGGACTGCGGCCCCTTCACCACCAGTGACCACGCCTACGTCTTCGGCGGCAGCCAGCCCATGAACAAGGAGAACAACGGCGCCGGCCTCGACGTCTCCCCCGCCGTCCGCGACTTCCTCGGCATTTCCTCTGGGGCCCGCTGCGACTGGCGCTTCTGCGAGGAATCTGAAGTCCCCGACGGCCCATGGAGCCGCTACGGCGCCAACAACACGTTCCTCACCAAAGACGCCCGCAACAACGAGCGCATCCGCAAACAATACGAGGAACTCGTCCGCAAACGCGAAGAGTGGCTCAAAACACAAGCCGCCACCCGCGTCATCAAGTAACCGCTAGCGGTTTCCGCCACGCGAACGTAGCGCGGACTTTCCAGTCCGCGACCCTACCACCGCAGCAATGCCGCCTCGGCCTCGCTGCTGTGACGTCTGCTTTTGCAAGCAAAGCCTAACTCTTACCCCGCCCCCGCCCCTCACTTCTTGTCCAGATTCGCCTTCAGATCCTCCTCCGTCACCCGCGAATCCACACCCCCCGCAGGCACCTCCGCCTTCGCCACCCACACCAGCGCATTGAGAATCACACGCCGGAAATCCGCATTCCCCCAGTTCAGGTGAAAATGCCCACCCGTAAACCCGAACCCGCGCCCGCCATCCTTCCGCTCCACCGCCCACATCATCGCCTCACTCCGCCCACTCGCCGCCTGAATGTGAGGATAAGGCCCCGCAGGATACACATACGGCCCATTCCGCACCTTGTCCGTCGGCTTCGCCACCAGCAACGGCGTGAACTTCACCCCGTCCTTCTCCCCAGCCCCGTCCGCTCCGAAATCCCCCGCAAACCGCATGTTGAAATACCACTCGTCCTTGATCTGAAACGGCTGCACCCCCCGCGTCACCGGATGCTCCGGGAACGCCTTGAACTCAGGCTCCCAGATCGGGTTGCACGAAAACTGATGCTCGTAATACCCACCCACAAATTCCTTGAACGCCGGCCCGCCACTCTCCGCCGGCACCTCCACACCGTAATGCATGAACCCAATCCCGCACCCCTTCGCCGCTAACGCTTTCATCTTCGCAAGGTGATCCCCCTGCAGCGCCGGATGCCCACCACCACCATCCGCATAAATAATCACCGCATCCGCCTTCTCCAGCACCGCCTCATCCTTCACCCATCCCTGATCGTGCCGGTCAAACACCACCCCCGGCACTCCCTTCAGACACTTCTCCAGCAGCAGCGATCCCGCCCGGAATTCATGCATCCCCGGCGGATGACTCGGCCGCCCCGCAATAAACACAATCCGCTTCGGCCCCTCAGCCCGCACCGCAGGCATCACAGCACTCAAAGCAGCAATCAGAAAAACAGCTCGGCGAATCATGGTCTTCATCGTCCAAATTTGACCACCCCTCCTCACCCCACTCAAGCGCTCTCTTCACCGCATTCATTCCCCACCCCAATCATTCCCCTGCCTCTCCCCCTCCCCACCCACATTCCCCTGCCATCCGTTCCCCTGCCTGCCCCTCTCCCCACAAGCATTCCCCTGCCATCCATTCCCTTGCCCCTCCCTCTCCCCACCCGCATTCCCCGCCCCACCCCGCACTCAAAGCTTGTCCCCGCCCCCATCTTCAAGCTAACCATCCTTCATTGAAACCGCCCGCCGCCCCTCCACCCCCGGTCCCCGACCACGAAATGCTCGCCATCATCGGCGAAGGCTCCTACGGCCAGGTCTGGCGCGCCCGCAGCACCCTCGGCACCATGCGCGCCGTCAAGGTCGTCTGGCGCGACAAATTCGACAGCGTCCGCCCCTACGAACGCGAATTCAGCGGCATCAAACGCTTCGAACCTGTCTCCCGCAGCCACGAAGGCCTCGTCGACATCCTCCAGGTCGGCCGCAACGACGACGCCGGCTTCTTCTACTACGTCATGGAACTCGCCGACAACGCCTCCGGCTCTCCCGACTCCTACCGCCCACGCACCCTTCGCTCGGAGATCGACTCCCTCGGCCGCATCGATACCTCCAACTGCGTCAACTTCTTCCTAACACTCGCCGCCGCCCTCGGCCACATGCACCGTCTCGGTCTCATCCACCGCGACGTCAAACCCTCCAACATCATCCTCGTCGACGGCGTCGCCAAACTCGCTGACATCGGCCTCGTCGCAGAAATGAGCGAAAGCCGCAGCTTCGTCGGCACCGAAGGCTACATCCCCCCGGAAGGCCCTAACAGCCCACAGGCCGATCTCTTCAGTCTCGGCAAATCCCTCTACGAAGCCGCCACCGGCATGGACCGCATGCGCTTCCCCTCCCTCCCAGCCTCCGGCCCCGATGGCCTCGCCGCCCTCTCCGGCATCATGGACCTCAACGCCGTCGCCATGAAAGCCTGCGCCCCGGACGCCACCAACCGCTACCAGTCCGGCGCAGAAATGCTCGCCGACCTCGCCACCATGCAAAGCGGTCGCTCAGTCCGCGACGCCCACCGCTCCGCCGACCGTCTCCGCTTCGCCAGACGCGGCGGCCTCGCCGCAGCCCTCGCCGCCGTCCTCGCCGCCGCCATCGGCACCATCGCCGTCTGGCGCGCCAACGCCGAACGCTCCGCTCGCCAGCACACCGAAACCCTCCTCCTCCGCACCGAAACCGCAGAACAGGAAGCCCGCGAGCGTCTCTTCGGCCAGTCCGCCGCCCTCGCCCGCGCCGAATGCCTCTCCTCTCAAACCGGCCGTCGCTTCCGCGCCCTCGACGCCCTCCGCGAAGCCGCTCTCATCCACCCAGGCGATGTCGCCCTCCGCAGTCAGGCCATCACCGCCCTCGCCATCCCGGACTTCCGCGAAATCTCACGCTGGCCCGCCTCCCAATCCCCAGACGGCTCTCCCCTCCGCCAGGCCATCAACCCTAACATCGATCGCTACGCCAGCGTCCAGCCCGACGGCACCATCCGCTTCCGCCCCACCCACGGCCCCGGCACCGATCTAACCATCAAGGGCCCTTCCCCCATCAGCGAATGGCTCGATTTCTCACCGGACGGCCGCTACCTCGTCAGCATGAGCCCGCAGCGCCGCGGCGACTGCATCGTCTGGGAAACCGACTCCGGCTCAGTCCAGCTGCACATCCCCGCACCCGTCGCCGCCGAAGCCCTCGACATGGTCCGCTTCAACCAGTCCCGCCCGGAACTCATCATGCTCGTCGACAAAGCCATTCGCATCTTTCCACTCGACGGCAGCGCCCCTGTCTCCATCCCCCTCCCCTCCCCGCGCGATATCCTCTCCGCCGTCGCCTCCGACCGCATCCTCGTCGGCTCCCGCCACAACGGCCCAGCCTACCTCGTCAATCTCCTCTCCCATTCCGTCGAACTCGCCATGCCCCCGTTCGACTCCTCATGCTCCTTCGGCCTCTCCCACGACGCCCGCACAGCCGCCGTCGGTGCCAACGGCACCGTCTCGGTCCACAACCTCGTCCCCAATCCTCCCCAGCCAGACTCCCTCGGCCGCCACGGTACCATCACCACCCTCGAATTCGACCCCGCCGACGAGGCCCTCTTCATTAGCGGCTGGGAGGGAACGCTCCAGCTCTACGGCGTCGCCGACCGCACGCTCCTCGGCCTCCACCCAGCGTTCGTCACCGGCAGCATCCGCTTCACCAACAATCACCGCATCGCCTACTCCGACGGCACCACCTACGACCTCATCGAAGCTGAATGGGCCGGCCGCGATGTCTGCCGCCCATGGCGCTTGCCCACCTCCCACCTTTCCAACATCGCCAACTTCTCGGCCGACGGCCGTCTCCTCCTCAGCAACGGCGACTCCGGCGTCCAGATCAATGACGCCCGCTCTCTCCTCCCCACACACCTCCTCCCCTCCGCCTCCGTCCGCCACACAGCCATGCCCACAGAATCCGGCCCGCTCTACACCGCCACCATCGAGGGGCTCTTCCAGCACAACGTCCATCGCAACCCGGACGGCTCCCTCCAGTTCGATCCCCCTTCCCTCCTCATCCCCGGCGACACATGGAGCGTCGCCGCCAGCGCCGACGGCCTAACCGTCGCCGCCATGACCAAAGGCACCATCCACCTCCGCCGCAACCTCGGCAACTTCGCCCCAGTCATGCCAGCTCCGGAACAATTCCGCATGCTCTTCCTCAGCCCCGACGGCCGCTGGCTTGCCACCCGCGGCACCAGACTCCTCGTCTTCGACCTCAACGCCCCGGATCCCCTCCGCCCCGCCGCTGACTGGACCGGCGCAGGCACTTCCATCGTCGCCTTCTCCGCCGATTCCCGCAGCCTCATCATCAGCTCCTCCTCAGGCATCCGCTGCGAACCCCTCGTCCCCTCCGCAACCTCATGGTCCTCCTCCCACAAAGCACGCGGCATGGTCGCTGCCTGCTCCCCGGACGGCTCGCTCATCGCCGCCCAGGACTCCTCCACCTCCTTCCTACTCCTCAACCCCGCAGACGGCACCACCATCGCACGCGTCGAACACCACCTCGGCACCGTCATCGGCACCCTCGCCTTCAGCCCCGACAGCAAACGCCTCCTCGTCACCGAAACCAATAACATCGCCCGCATCTGGGACCTCCCCCTCCTCCGCTCCCACCTCTCCAACCTCCACCTCGACTGGCCCTCCCCCTGACCCCTCCCACCAGTCCCAGCCCCCCTCGTTCCACGAGCCACTGATTCACCTGCCAACCAGTTCCATTCCACCGGAACGATCGAGCGGCTGTCCCGGCAGCGAACTGCCTTGAACCCCTGGTTCAGTGTGCGATGGACTCAGGAATAGCGACCATTCCAGCTGCAACATGAGTTCTTTCACCAGCCATTGCCTCGAGGAGATTTCCCTCTCCGGGTATAAATCCATTCGCGAATTGAAGGGGTTCAAAATATCCGGCGGTCTGAACGTGCTCATCGGGGCCAATGGTTCAGGCAAGACCAACTTCATTCGCTTCTTTGAACTTCTGGGGCACATGTTCGACACAAACAAAGGGCTGCAGAACTATGTCGCCGGGCGAGGCAGAGCCGACGCTTTCCTGTTCAGAGGAATGAAGGCAACGCCTGAACTCAGTGCCCATCTGAAGTTTGGCAGCAACGAATACCAGTTTACTCTCAGGGCAGCGGATGACAGATCAATGTTCTTTGCGCATGAGTCAGCGCCATTCAACGGCAGCTACCGGTCTGAGTACAATCAGGGAAGGGGACACTCGGAAAGCAGGTTGGCCGAAAGACCATTTTATGCCGGTGAAAAATGGGTCGTCAAAACCATCCGCGACTGGCGCGTCTATCACTTTCACGACACGTCTCCTGCCGCACCCGTGATGGGCCTCTGCAACATGGTGGATAACGATGTCTTGCATGGTAACGCGGCAAACCTGTCGGCCTTCCTCATGAAAATGGCAAGCACCGAGGGAACAAGGCCGCACTTCAAGCGCATCACCGAAACCGTCCGGCAGGTAGCGCCTTTCTTCGGCGAGTTCGTCCTGAAGGAGGTCACCCCAGGCCAGACGCAGCTCCTGTGGAAGGACCGCTTCTCAGACCTCCTCTACTACCCCAATCAGTTGTCCGACGGGACACTGCGCTACATCTGCCTCGCAGCCCTGCTGCTTCAGCCAAAGCCGCCCGCCACCATTATCATTGATGAACCCGAATTGGGCCTCCACCCGTATGCTATCAAACTGCTCGCCAGCCTGCTCCACGAGGCTGCCGAGAACGCGCAGATCATCGTCTCCACACAGGCTTCTCTCCTCCTCGACGAACTCACTCCCGAGCAGGTGATAGTTGTGAACCAGCGCAACGGCGAATCCATCCTGGAGCGACAGGACCCCGAGAAGCTCGCAGACTGGTTGAAGGAATACACCCTTGGCCAGCTTTGGGAAAAAAACGAGCTGGGAGGGCTGCCCTGATGAACTGGCTCCGGCTTTACATCACCGTGGAAGGCCAGGCAGAGAAGGCGTTCGCAGATCAGGCGCTCACTCCTCACCTCGCAAACTACAACATCGAAGTGAAGCCCCGTGTGGTGCTGACCAATCGGAAACTCGGCAAGCGCGGAGGCATTCTCGACTTCGCCAGGATCAAAGGCGACCTCACTCGCCTCATGCATCAGGACCAGCACCCCGAGGCACGCTTCACCACCATGATCGACTTCTACGCGCTTCCCGCTGCCTTTCCTGGCTGGGCGGAGGCACGCAGCAGGAATAGCCCCGTCGAGCGAGTACGTGTGCTAGAAGCAGCCTTGCACTCTCAGTTTGGTGACAACCGCTTTCATCCATACATCCAGCTCCACGAATTTGAGGCCTTGCTCTACTGTGATCTCACAGAGCTTCAGTGCCGGTTGACCAATGCAGAGCGTGGCATTGCTGCCCTTCAACATGAGGTCAGGAACCTTGCGCCGGAAGACATCAACGATGGTGAGCACACTGCGCCCAGCAAACGCATCATCAATCACCTGCCCGTTTATGAACGTAGCAAGGTACGAGTCGGCGCTCCAGCCGCTGCCGCCATCGGCCTGCCCGCCTTGCGGGCGAAGTGCCCGCATTTCCACGACTGGCTCTGCCGACTGGAGCGCCTCGCGTGAACTGCGGCTTTGCATCCCTCCACCACCCCCCAAAAAAATTCCCCAAGGTTCTCGTAATCGGCCGCTCCCCGCCGCCGAACAGAGGGACCTATGACTCCTCCGCGCCCGTCCGTCATCCATCCCGCCAACCCACTCCGGCTGCCGCTCGTCCTCTGCTTCCTCGCCACCTGCACCCGGCTCGCCGCCATCTCTGAATTTCAGGACGGTCAGGTCTTCTCCGCCCGCTTCGGCCACACCGACAACCCGCGCTTCGTCTCCCCCAGCGCCATGGCTGTCGACCCCGCCACCGGCAAACTCTTCGTCGCTGACTGGAACGGCGACCGCGTCCTCCGCTACAGTTCCGCTCAGAAACTGGCCGAAAACGGCGAGCCGGAAGCCGTCTTCGGTCAGCGCACCGTCGCCGAAACCCTCCGCCAGGACTCCATCGTCTCCACCACCCTCCGCGGCCCCGCCGCCCTCGCGTGGGACCACGGCTCACTCTGGGTCGCTGAATTCAAAACGCGCCGCGTCGTCCGCTTCAACGACGCCGCCAACGCCGCCAGCGGCACCCCCGCCGCCCAGGTCCTCGGATACCCGGACTTCGCCAAGGGCACGCTCGACTACCACTCTCCCTACCCACCACTAACCGCCACCACCGGCTGGGCCTTCGGGCTCGCCGTCGACACCGCCGGATCGCTCTGGCTCTCTCAAGGCTCGCGCGTCATCCGCTTCGATAGCGCTAGATTCCGCGGCAACATGCCCTCAGCCGACGGCGTCCTCGGTCAGCCGGACCTCGTCACCGACGACGGCTCCACCCTCGCCTCCCCCAACAAATTCTTCGCCCGCACCATCGCCGCTCACGGCAGCACGCTCTGGATCATGGACGAAAACAACGCCCGCATCCTCCGTTTCGACAACGCCCGCACTCTCCCTGACAACGCCCCTGCCAGCGGCGTCCTCGGCGCGCCAGACCTCCTCACCAAAGGCGGCGGCCTCACCGCCCAGCTCATCGGCAACAGCGGTGCCCTCTCCTTCGACCCCGCAGGAAATCTCCTCCTCGCCGACTACAACAACTACCGGGTCCTCCGCTGGCGCGCCGCCTCCCTCCTCTCCAACGGCGCTTCCGCCGACTCCGTCTTCTGGCAACCCGATTTCACCTCCAGTCTCCAGAACATCCTGCCCGCCAGCATCCTCGCCGACACCGACGGCCGATTCTTCGTCAACGACCTCAACAGCCGCCGCATCCTCCGCGTCGAATCCTCTCCCGCCACCCCCTTCACAGGCTCCCCCGCCGTCATCTCCCGTCTCTCCGAACAGTCCGACAACTTCGTCTCCGAACAACACCTCGAAGACCCCGCCGGCATCGCCATCGACCCGATCTCCGGCAAGGTCTTCATCACCGACCGCAAACACCACCGCGTCCTCCGGTTCCCTAACTGGCAGGCACTCCGCGAGGGCATCGCCGCAGAATGGGTCATCGGCCAGCCCGACCTCCGCACCGACGCCACCGGCCCCGCCACCCGCAGCAATCTGAAACTCCCGCGCGGGCTCGCATTCTCAACCACAGGCCACCTCTTCATCGCCGACACCGGTCACCACCGCATCCTTCGCTTCGCTAACGCCGCCACCCGTTCCGATCCCAGCCCGGATGCCGACGCCGGATGCCACTTCGGTCAGCCTGACTTCTCCTCGGAATTCCCCAGCATCAGCAGCACCGGCCTCGATACCCCCGCCGCCGTCGCCATCGACGCCACCAACCACCTCTGGGTCGCCGACCAGCTCAATCACCGGGTCCTCAAATTCAACAACGCCACCGCCTCCGCCCCCGATCGCTCCGCAGACCTCGTCGTCGGCCAATCCAGTCTCAACGGCTTCAACTGGGGCACCGCCGCTAACCAGTTCACCGAACCCGTCAGCATCGCCCTCGACCCCGCCGGCCGTCTCTGGGTCGCCGACTCCCGCAATCACCGGGTCCAGCGCTTCGACAACGCCGCTTCCCTCCCTTCCGCCAACGCCTCCGCCTCCAACTCCCTCGGCCAGGCCTCCCCTGCATCCGCCAATCTCATCCCTCACAATGTCTGCGGCATCTACTATCCGGAAGCCGTCTCCTCCGGCCCGGACGGTTCCATCTTCGTCGCCGACAGCGGCTACCACCGCGTCCTCCAGTACCGCGCCGAGGACGTCGGCTCCACCGACCGCATCCTCCCCCACCGCGTCCTCGGTCAGCCCAATCTCTCACGCCAACGTCTCTACGACGACCACTACTCCGGCGGCCACCTCGAAACCCCGCTCCGCTCGCCTCAGGCCCTCGCCGTCGCACCAAACGGTTCCCTGCTCATCGCCGAACCATGGCGCCACTCCATCCTCGTCGCCTCCCCAGCCATCGTCGACTCTGACAACGACGGCTGGCTCGATGCCGCAGAAATCGACCACGGCTCCAATCCCGCCTCCGCCACCAGCACTCCCGCCACCTCCGGCCCAGGCAGCTTCGCTCTCAACTTCTCCGGCCGTGTCCCCGACGGCGTCGTTTCCTCCGACCTCGAAATCCCATTCCTAACTTACGCCGGCATCGTCCTCCAGCAGCAATGGCTCAATGTCAGCCCCGACCTCACCGGCGGCTACCCCTATACCAAGGGCTACAACGAGGTCGTCTTCAATATCCAGTCCTCCGGCGCCGCCGACCTCGCCCTCGCTCAGCCCGGCCAACCGCTCCCAACCGACGGCAGCTCCCGCCTCATGCACGGTTCCATGATCTGCTCCCCCGACACGCGCTGCGTCGCCGACCTCTATAACATCCCATGGCAGTCCTACGATGTCTGCGTCTACTTCGACGGCCCCGCCCCGGACAACCGCTCCGACTTCACCGTCACGTCCCTGACAAAATCTGAATCCCTCACCGGTCTGCGCGACATCACCGACTGGAACGTCGCCGGCGAATCCGGCAGCTTCGTCGCTGTCCAGTCCAACGGAGCCGCCGGCAATGTCGCCATCTTCAAAAACCACTCCGGCGGCCGTCTCCGCATCGTCGGCCGCGCCGGCGTCGGCGGCACCAGCGCCGCCATCAACGCCATCCAGATCATCAGCCACGGCCGCGTCCGCATCATCTCACTCGTCCCCTCCCCCCAACTCACCGCCACCTCCGTCACATGGGATGCCCTCCCCGGCCGCTTCTACTCGCTCCAATCCTCCTCCGACCTCCGCTCATGGCAGAACGTCGCCACCCGCCTTTCCCCGCTCCCACTCGATCAAGGCCACGGCGCCTTCACCCAGCAGCACGCTGCCGCCCCCAAACGCTTCTACCGCGTCATCATGGAATAACCAGATCGCTTCACACCAGAACAACCACCCATCCTCACACGATTTCCCGAAATCTCCCGTAATCGCCCATCCCAACCCACCGAACCATCACGATGTCTCCTCTCTCCTTCCTCCCCACCCGCCACTCGCTCCGCCGGATCGCTCTCCTCGGCTCCCTCCCCGCCGCTCTCGCCTCCGCAACCCCCACCGCCATCATCACCTCCACCAACCCCGGCGTCGTCGAACAAGGACCCTTCCCCAACCTGATTAGCGGCGGCCTCTCGCCCGCCCGTCTCGAATTCACCATCTCCCTATCCGAACCCGCCCCCGCCAACTGCCGCTTCGAATACTCTTTCGGCTTCCCGGAATCCTATCAGCCTCCCCTCACCCCCGGAAAAGACATCGTCTGGGAGTTCACGCCCTCACACCCTCGACCTGGCCTCATCGAAATCCCCCCCGGAGTCACCACCGCTTCCTTCTCATGGCTCATCCAGCCCGATGGCTTCCAGGAACCAGACTCCGAATACGCCAAACTCACCTTCCACAGCCCCAGAAACCTCACCCTCGCCACTTCCTCCATCACCGCTAAAGTCACCGACGACGACGGCCCCGTCTTCATCCAGGCTCTCGCCACCGGCAAACACCGCCTCACCACTGGCGAAATCGAAGACGCCGGGGTCCGCTACTTCCTCTACTCCCTCAACGGGCTCAACTCAGCCCACGCCACCAACCGTCCCATCAGCTCTTCCTCCATCGTCCCCGGCCGCCAGCCCGACTCCACTCTCCACCTCGGTTCCTACATCGAGGGCACCCACCTCGGCAGCCAGTTCACCGGATCCGGCCCCGGCAACACCGGCATCTCCGCAGCCGTCGGCGATGTCACCGGCGACGGCGTCCCGGAAGCCGTCTTCGGCTCCGCTCCCGGTCTCAGATCCCTCGTCGTCGTCGTCAACACCGTCACCAATCAGCAAATCACTCAGTTCCAACCCTACGGCGACTTCACCGGCGGTGTCCACGTCGCCATCGGCGATGTCAACGGCGACGGCCGCGACGACATCATCACCGGCCCCGGCTCCGGCGGCGGCCCCCACCTCCGCGCCTTCGACCTCGGCCCCGTCATCGCCAACTCCAGCCCCCCAGGCCTCCTCCGCGACTTCTTCCTCCCCCACGCCCCGTCCTTCACGGGCGGCATCCGCGTCGCTTCCGGCGACGTCGATCGCGACGGCTATGACGACATCATCTACGGCTTCGGCCCCGGCGGCGATCCGGAAGCCGGGGTCTACAGCGGCCGTCTCAGCTCCCTCAACAACGTCGGCGGCCCGCCCCTCTTCATCACCACCGTCTACGGCGCTGACTTCCGCGGCGGGGTCTGGGTCGCCTCCGGCGATTACGACAAAGACGGCTACGCAGACATCGTCACCGGTGCAGGCGAAGGCGGTGGCCCCCACGTCCGCGTCATCAGCCCGCACCTCAACACCCCACTCGACAGCTTCTTCGTCCCCGCACCATCTAACACCTTCCCAGGCGTCAAGGTCGGTAATGTCCCCTTCGAAAAACAAGGCTTCGGCTTCACGTCACGCTCAACCTTCTTCATGGCCCAGGCACCCACCTACGGCAGAGCCATCTACCACGATCGCAGTGGCCCCGATCTCCCCATGGGCCAGGACGCCTCCATCGGCATCGGCTACGGAGGAGCCGGCACCTACTACTCCCCCTTCAGCATCGCCAGCATCGGTGCCTCCCCCGAACCAGCATGGCCCGCCCTCCCACCAGCCACGCTCCCCGTCATCTCCCTCACCAAATCAGCACAAGGCCTCGAACTCCGCATCTCCACCGAACAAGGCGCCTTCTACGACCTCGAAATCTCCACCGATCTCCGCTCATGGCAACGCGCCGACAGCTACATCGGCGATGGCCTCGACAGAGTCATCAATGTCTCCCCGCTCAACGGCACCCCTCCCACCCGCTTCTTCCGCGCCGTCAGCACCGACCATCGTTACTAACACCTCACCTCCCATTTTCCCCGTTTTCGAACTCGCCCTCCTCCACTCCCAGGCCCTATTCTCACAGAATACCCGCGCGCTCACCACGCCCCATGACCACCCTCGACCCTCCCAGCCTCCAACCCACCCGGCACAGTCTCCTCAGCCGGCTCCGAGACTGGAATAATCAGGACTCATGGCAGGAATTCTTCAACACCTACTGGAAACTCATCTACGCCGTCGCCCGCAAATCAGGCCTCGACGACCAGGAAGCTCAGGACGCCGTCCAGGACACCATCCTCTGCGTCGCCAAAGAAATGGCCGACTTCAAATACGACCGCTCCAAGGGCCGCTTCAAAGCATGGCTCAAAACCATCACGCGCCGCCGCGTCGCAGACATCCTCCGCCGCCGCTACCGCGAACAGCCACCTGACAAAGTCGTCGCCCTCGACGCCGCCGCCGTCGCCAACCTCGAAGACCCAGCCATGGCCCAGCTCGACGCCACATGGGACGCAGAATGGCAGCAGCACATCGTCGCCGCCGCCCTCGACCGCGTCCGCCGTACCTGCCCCCCACTCCAGTTCCAGATCTTCGAACTCACCACCATCCAGGGCCACCCACCAGCAGACGTCGCCCGCGTCCTCAAGGTCTCCAGAGTCTCCGTCCACGTCACCAACTTCCGCGTCCGCAAAATGCTCCGCGCCAGCATCCAACTCCTCGAAGAACGCGGCTGACCCATCCCACCCAGCGATCCCTAACAGCATCGCCGACCTGCCCCCGCCGCCGCCCCATCCGCCGCCCGGGCACCCCACCACACCCCATCCCCTCCACGCACCGCGCCCATCCGCTCAGTGCGCTGCAATACCTCGTGCCCGCAACTCGCCCGCCTCCACATTCCTCTGCCTCTCCCTCTCCTCCTCCGCATTCCTCTGCCATCCATTCCCCTGCCTCTCCCTCTCCTCCTCCGCATTCCTCTGCCATCCATTCCCTTGCCTCTCCCTCTCCTCCCCCGCATTCCCCTCCCCCTCATTCCCTTTCCTCCCCCTCCGCATTCCCGGGGCGTTTCCCCAAACCATTCCTCCCCCCACAGGCGCTTCCCTCAGTCACTTCCCACTTCACCCACCCTTTCCACTTGCGCTCAATCTGAATTTCTGTAATTTTTATAAATACCACAAACCTTCGCCCTCCTTCTCCACCTCAAAGCCCATTCCCATGACCCCAAATCCCATCGCCCTCTCGCTCATCTACGCCGGTCTCACCGGCATCCTTGCCGCCCAGAACCCGCTCATCGCCCCCCCGCCCCCTCAAGGCAACGGGCCTGCCACCGTCCCAGCCGCTCCGGTCCCCCAACCAGACCCCACCGCCCAGCCCGACTTCCCTAAAATCGAAGACGTCCTCCGCGGCTTCGAAAAAGTCGTCAGCACCGCCGACGGCCGCAAATCCTTCTACACACTCTGGAGCCGCGGCAAGGACCAGCAGCTCTACGCCGAACTCCCCAAGGAATTCGCCGGCCAGCGCCACTACCTCGCCCTCACCGTCGCCAGCGGCGACGACTACGCCGGCCTCCAGGCCGGTGACCTCTACTTCTACTGGCGCCCCTACGGCAAACGCCTCGCCATGGTCACCCCGGAACTCGGCATCCGCTCCACCGGCGATAAAGCCAGCCAGGACAGCATCAAACGGCTCTTCACAGACCGCGTCGTCCTCGACATGCCCATCCAGGGCATCATGCCCAACGGCGGCCCCATCATCGATCTCGACGAACTCGTCGTCATGCACGCCGAAAAATTCTTCGGCGCAGAAGCCGCCGGCATGAACAAGGGGCTCTACAAAATCAAAACCGCCAAGGCTTTCCCTAACAACGTCGAAGTCGCCATCGAAGCCCCCACCGCCGGCGGCAAACTCCGCACGTTCCACTACAGCTTCAGTCTCATCCCCGACAACACCGGCTACCAGCCGCGTCAGGCCGATGAACGCGTCGGCTACTTCACCACTTCCTACACAGACTTCGGCAAATTCACCCCCGAAGAAACCAAAATGCGGTTCATCAACCGCTGGCATCTCGAAAAGGCCGACCCTTCCCTCAAACTCAGTCCGCCCAAAACCCCGATCATCTTCTACATCGAACACACCACCCCCATCCGCTACCGCCGCTGGGTCAAGGAAGGTGTCGACATGTGGAACAAGGCCTTCGAAAAAGTAGGTCTCGTCAACGCCATCCAGGTCTACTTCCAGGACGCCAGCACCGGCGAACACATGGAAAAAGACCCGGAAGACGTGAACTACAACTTCATCCGCTGGCTCTCCAACGGGGTCGGCACCGCCATCGGGCCCTCCCGCACTCACCCGCTCACCGGCCAGATCCTCGACGCAGACATCGTCCTCACCGACGGCTGGATCCGCCACTGGTGGCGTCAGTATAACGAAATCGTCCCGCAGCTCGCCATGGAAGGCGCGTCCCCGGAAACCCTCGCGTGGCTCCACGACAATCCTAACTGGGACCCGCGCGTCCGTCTCGCCGCGCCCGAAAAGCGCGCCACCGTCCTCGACCAGATCAAGCGCTCCCCCATGCCCGCCCTCGGCGGTCATGCCATCGCCGCCGCCATGATGGGCGGCCCGCTCGCCGGCAAAAACGAATACGACGGGCTCGTCGGCCGCAATGTCCAGTTCAATGGCTACTGCCAGGCCGCCGATTGGATGAGCCACGGCCTCGCCCTCATGGACATGGCCATGGCCACCGCCGCCGTCGCCCCAGCCCCCGGTGACCAGCTCATCGACGGCATCCCCGAAAACTTCATCGGGCCCCTCCTCGCTGACCTCACCGTCCACGAGGTCGGCCACACGCTCGGGCTCCGTCACAACTTCAAAGGCTCCAGCATCTACACATGGGCCGAAATCAACAGCGACGCCGTCAAAGGGAAAAAACCCTTCGCCTCCAGCGTCATGGACTACATCCCTATCAATGTCGTTGCCAAAAAAGACGTCCCCCAGGGCGACTACGGCATGATCACCGTCGGACCCTATGACGACTGGGCCATCGAATACGGCTACACCTTCGAAAAGGACCTCAAACCCATCCTCGCCAAGAACACCCAGCCGGAACTCATGTACGCCACCGACGAAGACACCGGCGGTCCCGACCCGCGCGCCCGCCGCTACGACTTCGCCAAGGACCCCATCGCCTTCGCCGAAAATCAGATGACGCTCGTCCGCGAACACCGCGGCAAGCTCCTCGACAAGTTCGTCAAGGACGGCGAATCATGGTCCAAGGCCCGCCGCGGCTACCAGCTCACCCTCCAGACCCAGGTCCAGGCCGTCATGATGATGGCCAACTGGCTCGGTGGCAGCCTCACCACCAGAAACCGCAAGGGCGACCCGAACGCTGGTGCCCCGGTCGAACCAGTGCCCGCCGCCACCCAGCGCGAAGCCCTCAAGTTCGTCCTCGCCAACACGTTCCCGGACGACTCCTACGGCCTCAGCCCTAACCTCCTCAAGTTCCTCACCGTCGACAAATGGTTCGACATGGAAAACAACTTCGAGGAACCCAACTGGCCAGTCCACGACCGGGTCCTCGGCATCCAGGCCAGCGCCATGACCGCCATCCTCAACCCGGTTACGCTCAGCCGCGTCTTCGATAACGAATTCCGCACCGCCGCCGATCAGGACGCCCTCACCCTCCCAGAGGTCCTCTCCACCGTCCGCGCCGCCGCATGGACCGAACTCGACAACGTCGACGCCAACCAGAAATTCAGCGACCGCCAGCCGCTCATCAGCAGTCTCCGCCGCAACCTGCAGCGCGAACACATCGACCGGCTCGTCGACCTCGCCAACAACAAGCTCGGCAGCGCCCCAGCCGCGAAACCCATCAGCGATCTCGCCGCCACGCAACTCGCCGAACTCCGCGACAAACTCAACGCCGCCGCCGGCAACGCCAACCTCGACAACTACACCCGCTCCCACCTCCGCGAAAACAGCGCCCGCATCACCAAAATGCTCGACGCCCGCTACGTGGTCGTGAAGTAACCTCCTCGAGGCTCTCCCCACACCCCTAAACTCCGCGAACGCCGGCCCCCCAAGGGCCGGCGTTCTGCGTTTCACCCACCCCTTCACGAGATCCACCTCGCAGAACAAGCCTCCTTTGCTATCAGGCTCGCAACAAGCAAAGTGGCACGGGCATCCTGCCTGTGACCCCAAAGCCCAAGCCCCAGCATGCCATCCCAGTGCTCATGACCGAGGCCACCTCCCCCGCACACCAAACCCCCAATCCCCTCCCCAAAACCAGAATCCCTTTGACCTCCACGCCCCCGCCTCTCAGCGAACGAATGAGCCATCCTCCTAAGGCGTCGCCCCCTTCACCTCCCGCTTCGCTCCCGCCAACTCCCTCAATCGCCGCGTCGTCTCCTCAGCAAGCACCTTGAAATTGCCGCGGCCTTCATACGTCACCTGCAGCCTCGACCGCATCGCCGCCAGCTCACTCGCAGCCTCATCGCCCTTCCCCGCCTCAATCGCCCCCACCGTCGCTTCCAGAAGGTCGTCTGCCGACCGGCTGTACCAGATGTTCAGATTGAACGACTCAACCGTACCGGCCGCCACGAACATCAACCCCGACCATCCCAGCGCCGCCGCCCCGGCAACAATTCGTCCTTTGCGCGATTCAGCTCTGGCAACACGAACAATCAGCCCGGCAAGGATCAGGAAAAAGAGGAATATGATCAGGATAGGTTCCATTTTCCTACCATTATTGTCCGCCGACATCGATTTCATCAAGCAAAACCAACGCCTCCGCTCGCCACCCCCTCCCGAGATAAACACGCCTCCTCTGCTGTCAGGCTCGCCACAAGCAAAGTGACACGGGCATCCTGCCTGTGACCCCAAAGCCAAAGCCCCAGCATTGAAGCCCGGGCCTCATGAACTAGGCCAACGCTCCCCTCTCCGCACACCACACCCCCAATCCACTCCCCCAAACCAGAATCCTTGTAACCACCACGCCCCCACAGCTCAGGTAATGGATGAGCCCAATCATACGCTCACAACCATCACCCATCCATGAAATCCCATCACTCCTCCGCCGCCCTCATCCTCCTCATCTCGCTCGCCAGCGCCCTCCCCACCACAGCCGCACCTCAATCGCCCAATCCACCCGCCGAAACCTCCAAAACCACCCCCGCCAAACATCCGGAAACCATCGAACAGGCCATCCCCGTCGCCGCCCTACTCCAGTCCGTGAAAGATTCCAACACTTCCCTGTTCCTCCAGTGCTGGGACCAGCCAACCACCCGCAAAATGGGCCTCTCCACCACCACCGCCTCCAAGTGGCTCGATCAATATAAACTCGGCTTCGACAAGGCCTTCGGCTCATGGTCTCCACGCGATTTCACTTTCACCTTCACCGGCGATGCCAACTCCGGTACCGTCACCGCCACATTCAAAGACAAATCCCTGCCGCCCCTAAAAGTCGTCAGCTCACTCAATGCATGGAAACTGGCCGAAAAGTAACCCTAGCTGTCTCACCACCATGGCCTCTCCATCCAGTCCCCTCTGCCCGAAATGCCGCGCCCCCATCACCCCAGGAGCACCGCAGGGTCTCTGCCCGAAATGCCTGCTCCTCGCCGTCGCCACCCACGCAGGCCCTCCCTCTCCACCCACATCTCAGGGCCCTCCTCCCTCCACACACGACCTAGCCCCCCACTTCCCAGACCTTGAGATCCTCGATCTCATCGGCATGGGCGGCATGGGAGCCGTCTACAAGGCACGCCAGATCAATCTCGGACGCCTCGTCGCCCTCAAAATCCTCTCCCGCTCCCTCGCCGACGACCCCGCATTCCAGGAACGCTTCGAACGCGAAGCCCGAGTCCTCGGACGCCTCAACCACACAGGCATCGTCACCATCTTCGACAGCGGCACCGCCGGCCCCTTCGCCTACCTGCTCATGGAATTCGTCGATGGCGTCAATCTGCGCCAGGCCATGCAGTCCGGCGGCTTCTCACCCATGGACGCACTAGCCGTCACCAGAGAAATCTGCTCCGCCCTCGAATTCGCCCACTCCCAGGGCATCCTCCACCGCGACATCAAACCGGAAAACATCCTCATCGACCACTCCGGCCACGTGAAAATCGCCGACTTCGGCATCGCCAAACTCATCGGCGATCACGGCAACGATCACGCAACCCTAACCACACACGGAGCCATCCTCGGCAGCATGCACTACATGGCCCCGGAACAATTCGACTCCCCCGCCCGCATCGACCATCGCGCCGATATCTACTCGCTCGGCGTCGTTCTCTACGAACTGCTCACCGGCGAACTGCCCATCGGTCGCTTCAAACCACCCTCGGAAAAATCCACCGCCGACGCCCGCATCGACGAAATCGTCATGCGCACACTCGAACGCGAACGCGACGCCCGCTTCAAGGACGTCCAGCAACTGAAAACCCACGTCGACGCCGCCACCCGCCCCGCACCACCCTCAAACCCCACTCCTCCCGACCGCAAGACCACGCGCCTCGCCAGCATCGCGCTCCTCTGCACCGCCCTCAGCCTCATCATCGCAGCCCTCGGAGCCATCCCCATCTATCAGATCGAATCCATCAACCAGTCCGACACGCCCATCCCCGTCAGTCCCCTCCCCATCGCCGCCCTCTCCCTCTTCCTCATCGCCATCACCGCCATACCCGGCACCATCTTCGCCCTCCGCTCCCTCCGCCTCCTTCGCACCCCGAATAGCAATCCCGCAGGCCTCAAACGGTCGATCATCAGCGCCCTCGCATGGCCCGCCAGCGTCGTCGCCCTCATGCTCGCCTTCGCCATCGCCACCGCGTTCGCCGACAACGCCGTCGGCACCGTCTCGCGCCTGCTCCTCGTCGCCCTGCTCGTCATCGCCAGTGGCCTCGGCATCACCACAATCGCAGGTCTCTTCCGCAGCATGTCCGCACGCCCCCCATCCGCCGCTCCCACCCGCCCCCGCATCTGGCCATTCGCCACCGCCGCCTCCCTCGCTCTCATCTGCTCCACCGCCTATCTCCTCAAGGTCCGCTCCTCTAACGACACCTACCTCCACCCATCCGGCACTCGCACGGCGATGGATATCTCCCTGCAACCCGGAACCTCCCTCTCCTACCAACTCATCCGCGTCAGCACGGACGGCCACGAATCCCCAATGAACATCAACGGCCGCATCCTCGCGCCCCCCGGCTCGCCTCTCCTCGCCAGTCTCGTCGTTCTCACGACCGATCGCTGGAAAAACCACGCCCACCAGCAGATCGAGATCTCCCATCACTCCCCCAACGGATCCACCAGCCGAAAAACCATCCAGCTCGACGAACCATGGACGTTCACCTCCTCGGGCTCAGCTCACCTCCAGCTCACCCAGGGCCTCAAGGAACGATCCGAACTCGCCTCCCGCTCCAACTGGTACGGCAAAAAACTCGAGTCGCTCTACCTCGAAACGGTCGCATCCCCGCCACCACCCGACCCAGCACCCTAACCGGATCATCAGCCACGCCCATGACCGCTTCCTCCTCAGTCTCCACCTTCACCGCCACCCGCTGGACGCTCGTCATCAAAGCTCAGGGCGATTCCCCCGAATCCCGCCTCGCCCTCAGCGAACTCTGCGCCGCCTACTGGAACCCAGTCTTCCTCTTCCTGCGACGCGAAGGCCGCTCCGACGACCTCAGCCGCGATCTCACTCAGGAATTCTTCGCCCGCATCCTCGCCCGCGGGGGCATCGGCAACCCGGACCCCGCCAAAGGCCGCTTCCGCTCCTACCTGCTCGGCGCTCTCAAACACTTCCTCGCAGATCAACGTCGCCTCGCCGGCCGCCTCAAACGCGCCGGCGCCGCCGCCACCGATTCCCTCGACGCTCCACCCACCGACGGCTCGCCACCCCCTCAAATCCCCGATCCATCCGCAGCCTTCGCCGACAAATGGTTCGACCGCGAATGGGCCCTCGCCATCATGGACCGAAGTCTCTCCGCCGTCCAATCATCCTTCGAACAGGCCGGCAAAGGCCCGCAGTTCGAGGCCCTCAAACCATGGCTCGTCGGCGACTCCGAAAACCTCTCCCAATCCGACGCCGCCACCTCTCTCGGCATCACCACCGGAGCCGTCAAAGTAGCCATCCACAGGCTCCGCAAAGCCTTCCGCTCCGCCGTGGAAACCGAAATCGCCCAGACCGTCCCGTCATCCGACGACGTCGCCTCCGAACTCGCCTATCTCATCGAGGTCCTCAGCTGATCCCCCACACCCACACCCGCCGACATGGACCCTCCCGGCAATTGCATTGCCCGGAAGTTTATCTCGAACAAGCAAAGTGGCACGGGCATCCTGCCTGTGACCCCACAGCCAAAGCCCCAATATGCAAGCCCAAGCCCCATGACCGAGGGCACCTCACCCTTGGGATGCTGGATTTTGCCGCTGCATAACTCGCGAAACAGTCACTCAGGAACCCGTCCCGACCCCGCGGCAAAGCCTGCGCCTACAGCACGCCCACACCCGCCGACATGGACCCGCCCGGCAATTGCATTGCCCCGAAAAATGGGCTCGAATCCCCCATATCCGCCCGCCATCATCGCTCCCTCGTCGCCCCCCCACATCCTCTTCCGGCCATGACTCGCCTCCTCATCCTCTGCAGCCTCGCCGCCACCCTCGCCACCGCCACCGCCCGGCATCCCAATATCCTCATCATCGTCAGCGACGACCAGGGCTACGCCGACGCCGGCTTCCAGGGCAGCAAGGTCGCCATCACACCCAACCTCGACGCACTCGCCAAATCCGGCATCACCTGCACCAGCGGCTACGTCACCTATCCAGTCTGCTCGCCCTCCCGCGCCGGTCTCCTCACCGGCCGCTACCAGGCACGCTTCGGCCACGATAACAATCCCGTCTACGACCCGCTCGATAACAAGGAAGGCCTGCCCCTCACCGAAACCATCCTCCCCCAATTCCTCAAACGCGCCGGCTATCACACCGGCTGGATCGGCAAATGGCATCTCGGCTCAGCCCCCGCCTTCGTCCCATGGGCCCGCGGATTCGACGAATCCTTCGGCTTCATCGGCGGCGGTCACCGTTTCACCAACTGGCTGCCCGACGAACGCCAGTACTCGCTCCCCCTCATCCGCGACGGCAAACCCACCGCCGACGTCCCCCCACACCTCACGCTCGCCTTCGGTAACGCCGCCGCCTCCTTCATCCGTTCCCAAAAGGACCACCCATGGATGCTCTACCTCCCCTTCAACGCCCCGCACACTCCCCACGAACCTTCTCCCGACCGTCTCGAAAAATTCTCCCACATCCCCAACCCTCAGCGCCGCAAATACCTCGCCCAACTCAGTCTCCTCGACGACGCCATCGGTCTCGTCACCACCGCTCTCGCCGACTCTAACCAGCGCGACCACACCCTGACATTCTTCTTCAGCGACAACGGTGGCCACACGCCCAGCGGATCCGACAACTCCCCTCTCCGCGCCATGAAAGGCACGCTCTACGAAGGCGGGGTCCGCGTCCCCTTCCTCGTCAGTTGGCCCGCAAAACTCCCAGCCGGCAAGCTCTACCACCACCCGGTCTCCTCGCTCGATGTCCTCCCCTCCGCCCTCGCCGCCGCCGACATCCCCATGCCCACCGCCCGCAAACTCGACGGGGTCAACCTCATCCCCCATCTCGCCGGCGAGGTCTCTACCCCACCCCACGCTAACCTGACATGGCGCATGCACGGCAAACAGTCCCTCGCCATCCGCTCCGACAACTGGAAGCTCATCCGCACCGGCAACACCCCGCCCGAACTCTACGACCTCGCCTCCGACGCCTCCGAATCCAAAGACGTCGCCGCCCAAAACGCCGACGTCGTCACTCGTCTCTCCGCCACTCTCGACTCGTGGAACCGCGAACTCATCGACCCGGTCTTCCCCGGAAGCTCGGTCAAAAACGAAGACTGGGGCCCCGGCGGCGCCAATCAGCGCAACCGCCCGAAACCCAAGCGCCCCACCCCCAAACCTCCCGACGCCAATCCGTCGACCGCCCCTAACTGACCCCGCCGCCATGCTCCGCCGTCTCTTCATCTTCCTCCTCCTCGCCGCCTCACCCCTCACGGCCGCCGAATCCATCGTCTACAAATCCACCGACAATCGCCAGCTCCACCTCCACATCGAAAAACCCACCGACTGGAAACCCACCGACAAACGCCCCGCCGTCGTCTTCTTCTTCGGCGGCGGCTGGGTCGGCGGTTCCGCCGAGCAGTTTCTCCCTCAAAGCAAGTCCCTAGCCGATCAAGGCGCCGTCGGCATCCGTGTCGAGTACCGCACCATCCCCAAAGGCGATCCCGGCCCGCCCGTCGTCTGCTGCGCCGACGCCAAGTCAGCCATGCGCTTCGTCCGCAGTCACGCCGCCGACCTCGGCATCGACCCAACCCGCATCGCCGCCGCTGGCGGCTCGGCCGGCGGCCACCTCGCCGCCTTCACCGCCCTCGTCCCCGGTCTCGACGACCCCGCCGACGATACGTCCATCTCCTGCAAGCCCGACGCCCTCATCCTCTTCAACCCGGTCTTCAACAACGGCCCCGGCCAATGGGGCCACCAGCGGCTCGGCAATCGCTACCGCGAATTCTCCCCCGCCCACCACATCTCCAAAGCCGCTCCCCCCACCTGCGTCTTCCTCGGCGACGCCGACAAACTCATCGGCGTCCCCGTCCTCCGCGAATACGAAGCCGCCATGAAAACCTCCGGCGCACGCTGCGACGCCCACGTCTATCACGGTGTCGGCCACGGCTTCTTCAACAAGGAACCCAATCGCTCCCAGACCACCAGGGAAGCACACCAGTTCCTCGCCTCGATCGGTTGGCTGAAAACCGCTCCAGCCAGCAGTTCCCTCAAAATCTTCATCCTCGCCGGCCAGTCCAACATGGAAGGCCAGGCCGTCGTCGACCTCACCGGCAAGGACTACAACGATGGCAAAGGCACCCTGGCCGCCCTTCTCGCCGACCCCGCCAAGGCCGCTCCCTTCGCCCACCTCCGCAACGCCGATGGCAAATGGTCCATCCGCGATGATGTCTGGGTCCGCTATCAGCGCGAGCAGCAACCGCTCCTCCACGGCCCGCTCGGCGTCGGCTTCGCCGTCTACGGCGGCACCCACCACTTCGGACCCGAACTCCAGTTCGGTCACGTCGTCGGCAATGCCCTCGACAACCCTGTCCTCCTCATCAAAACCGCATGGGGCGGCAAAAGTCTCTACCGCGACTTCCGCCCGCCCTCGTCAGGCGGCACCACCGGCCCCTACTACACCAGAATGCTCGCCGACATCCGCACCGCACTCACTAACATCCCCACCGAATTCCCCGATTACAAGGACCTCACCCCCGAACTCGCAGGCTTCGTCTGGTACCACGGATGGAACGACGGCGTCGACCCGAAAACCGCCGTCCCCGAATACGAACAGAATCTCGCCAATCTCATCAAGGACGTCCGCCGCGACCTGCGCACCCCAAACCTCCCGGTCGTCATCGGCGAAATCACCGGCCCTTGGGTCGACGCCCCGCCCGAATGGGAACAACTCCGCAAAGCCCAGGCCACCACCGCCAACCGCCCCGAATTCAAAGGCTCCGTTGCCTTCGCCCCAACCCGCTCCTTCGTCCGCAAACCCGAGGACTCCCCCAACCCAGGCCACGGCCACCACGAATTCGGAAACGCAGAAACCATCTTCCTCGTCGGCGACGCCCTCGGCAAAGCCATGCTGCCCCTCCTCCCGAAATCCCCGCCCTGACCTCCTTTATCCCCACCTCTCCCCCCGATCATGAAACCTCTCTTCCAAATCCTCGCCGCCTTCGCCCTCTCCGGAATCCCCCTCGCCGCCGCCGGAAAACCTAACTTCATCATCATCAGCATCGACGACCTCGGCTACGCCGACATCGGCCCGTTCGGCTCGACCCTCAACCGCACGCCCCACCTCGACCGCATGGCCAGGGAAGGCCGCAAGCTGACCAGCTTCTACGCCGCTCCGGTCTGCTCGCCTTCCCGCGCCTCGCTCATGACCGGAGCCTATCCAAAACGCGCCCTGCCCATCCCCCACGTCCTCTTCCCCGAAGGCCCCACCGGGCTCTCGCCCGACGAGGTCACCGTCGCCGAAGTCCTCAAACCATCCGGCTACGCCACCGCCATCATCGGCAAATGGCACCTCGGCGACCAACCGGAATTCCTCCCCAACGCCCAGGGCTTCGACCTCCACTTCGGGCTCCCCTACTCCAATGACATGGGCCCCGTCAGCGACGGGGTCCGCAGCGATCTCGGCAAACCCATCCCCACCGCCAAGGGCAACGCCAAAGGCCAACCTCCTCTCCCGCTCCTCCGCAACGGCAAGGTCGTGAAACGGGTCCTCCCCGACGACCAGCAGTCCCTCGTCGAAATCTACACGGACGAAGCCGTCAGATTCATCTCCGATCACAAATCCTCACCCTTCTTCCTCTACCTCCCCCACAACGCGGTCCACTTCCCCATCTACCCCGGCAAGAAATGGGCCGGTAAATCACCGAACGGGATCTACTCGGACTGGTGCGAGGAAGTCGACTGGAGCACCGGCCGCATCCTCGACACGCTCCGCGAAAACCATCTCGCCGACAACACGCTCGTCATCTTCACCAGCGACAACGGCGGCACGCCCCGCGGTCTCAACACTCCCCTCCGCGGCCACAAGGGCTCCACCACCGAAGGCGGCATGCGCGTCCCCACCATCGCATGGTGGCCCGGCAAAATCCCCGCCGCCACCTCCACCGACGCCATCACCGGCATGTTCGATATCCTCCCCACCTTCGCCGCCCTCGCCGGTGCCGCCCTCCCACCCAATCGCAAACTCGACGGCGCAGACATCTGGCCCCACCTCGCAGGTACCCCCGACGCCAAACCCGCCCACGATTCCTTCCTCTACTATCAAGGTCTCCATCTCAACGCTGTCCGCCACGGCGACTGGAAGCTCGTCATCGCCGCAGGCGGTCCCGCCGCCAACAAAAAACTCTCAAAACCCTTCGAACCCCAACTCTACAATCTCCGCAACGACCTCAGCGAATCCGCGAACGTCGCCGCCGAGCACCCCGAAATCGTCGCCCAGATCAAGGCAATCATCGCCGCGAACGAATCCGACCTCGCCAGCGACGGCGTCGGCCCAGGCTGCCGCCCGCTCGGTAAGGTCGAAAATCCCAAGCCTCTCATCCCGCACGACCAGAAGCCATCTCCCTAAAAATGAATCTCCGCGCCCTCCTCTTCTGCGCGCTCTGCCTCGTCTGCACACGCTCCCACGCCGTCGAGAAGCCCAATGTCCTCGTCATCCTCGCCGACGACCTCGGCTACGGCGACGTCCATTGCTATAACCCGGATCGCGGCAGGATCCCCACGCCAAACCTCGACGCCCTCGCCGCTCAGGGCATGCGCTTCACCGACGCCCACTCCTCCAGCGGGGTCTGCTCTCCCTCCCGCTACGCGCTCCTCACCGGCCGCTATCACTGGCGCTCCCGCCTCCAATCAGGCATCGTCCCCTATCTCGGCGACCCGCTCATCGCCCCAGACAGGCTCACCGTCGCCGACTTCCTCAAACAACAAGGCTACCGCACCGCCGCCATCGGCAAATGGCACCTCGGCTGGAACCTCCAACTCTCCGCCCCGGAACGAAAGCTCCTCCTGAGCTATCGCAAAAAAGCCAATCCCTCCCCCGACGAGAACGCCCTCGCCGCCGACCGCGCCGCATGGCACACCATCTACTCGCGCGACTTCCTCGGCGGTCCCACCGAAGCCGGTTTCGATTCCTACTTCGGCACCGATGTCCCTAACTGGCCGCCTTTCTGTTTCATCGAAAACACCCGCACCGTCGGCATCCCTTCCAATCTGCTACCCGCTGCCGATCTCCTCGATCACAAGGCCAGTCTCCGCGGCCCCGCCCTCGCCAACTGGAATCTCGAAAACATCCTCCCCACCCTCACCGACCGCGCCTGCACCTTCATCGATGACGCCGCGAAGCACCCGGAACCATTCTTCCTCTACCTCCCCCTAACCTCCCCGCACACCCCCATCAGCCCCACCGCCGACTGGCGCGGCAAAAGCAGTCTCAACCCCTACGCCGACTTCGTCATGCAAACCGACGCCGCTGTCGGCCGCATCCTCGACTCGCTCGAAAAAACCGGCGCCGCCCAGCGCACTCTCGTCATCCTCACCAGCGACAATGGCTGCGCCCCCTACATCGGCGCAAAGGACCTCGAAGCCAAAGGCCACTTCCCCAGCGGCCCATGGCGCGGCTACAAGGCCGATGCATGGGAAGGCGGCCACCGCGTCCCGTTCATCGTCCGCTGGCCCGGCACCGTCGCTCCCGGCTCGACCTGCAACGCGCTCGTCCATCACGCCGACATCATCGCCACCCTCGCAGATTCCCTCCACACCGCCCTTCCCTCCACCGCCGCCGAAGACAGCGTCAGTCTGCTCCCGCTCCTCAAAGGCAGCACCAACCCCGTCCGCGAATTCGCCATCAGCCACGCCAGCTCCGGTCTCCCCTCCCTCCGCCGCGGTTCATGGAAAATCATCTTCGGCCAATCCGGCGGCGGTTTCTCCGGTGCCCCTCCCATCGCCTCCTCCGGCCAGCTCTACAATCTCGCATCCGATCCCTCCGAATCCACTAACCTCTGGAACCAGCACCCCGACGTCGTCGCCGATCTCACCGCCGCCATGCAGCGGCTCGTCAACGCCCACCCCAACGACGTGCCCGTCAAATGGCAACGATTCCTCAAATAACCCCTCCCTCATGAAACCGCTCCCCACCCTCCTCTTCCTCCTCCTCGCTCTCGGCATCACCCCAGCCCGCGCCGCCGACCGCAAACCTAACTTCCTCTTCATCTATTCCGACGACCACCGCTGGGACGCCATCGGCACCGTCCAGCGCGAACAAGGCGACAAGGCCCGCTTCCCATGGATCCAGTCCAAAGGCATGGACCGTCTCGCCGCCGAAGGGGTCCGCTTCCGCAACGCCTTCGTCACGCTCTCCCTCTGCGCCCCTAGCCGCGCCGCCTTCCTCACCGGCCGCTACAATCACCTCAACGGCATCACGAACAACAGCCGCCCGTTCCCCGCCGATTCCATCACCCACGCCTCCCTCCTCCGCGCCGCCGGCTACCAGACCGCCTACATCGGCAAATGGCACATGGGCAATCAGCGCATCCGCCCAGGCTTCGCCTACTCCGCCAGCTACATCGGCCAGGGCCAGCACCAGAACTGCCCGTTCGAGGTCAACGGCACCACCACCTCCACCAAGGGCTGGACCGACGATGTCGCCACCGACTTCGCCATCGACTTCATCCGCCAGCACAAGGACCAGCCGTTTTCCGTCGTCCTCGGCTACAAAAGCCCTCACAGCCCGCGCGGCGGCAATAATCTCCCACCTCGTCTCCGCAATCTCTACGACGGCCAATCCAGTCGCCCCACCCCTAACTGCGGGGTCCCAGCCATCTTCCACAAACCCGCCGCCGACGGCTCCAAAGCCACCGGCCTCTCCGCCAATGAGGTCCATCTCGACTACCTCCGCCACGTCGCCGGCGTCGACGACAACATCGCACGTCTCCTCGAATCCCTCGATTCCCTCGGCCTCGCCGACGACACGGTCGTCGTCTACTCCAGCGACAACGGCTACTACCTCGGCGAACACAACTCCGGCGACAAACGCTCGCTCTACGACGAATCCCTCCGCATCCCCTTCATCGTCCGCTTCCCACGGCTCTTCCCCAAGGGCTCAGTCGTCGACCAACTCGTCCTCAACATCGACCTCGCCCCATCCTTCCTCGATCTCGCCGGGCTGCCCGTCCCATCCCAGATGCAGGGCGCTAGCTGGAAACCGCTCGCCGCTGGACTCAAACCCGCCTCATGGCGCTCGTCCTTCCTCGCCCAGTACTACAAGGAACTCGGCGATGTCCCCACCTGCTACGCCCTCCGCAACGCCACCCATAAGCTCGTCCGCTACCCTAACCACCCGGAATGGACCGAGGTCTTCGACCTCTCCACCGATCCCTACGAAATCAAAAACCTCGCCGCCGACGCCTCCCTCACCGCCACTCTCGACGCCGAACTCACCACGCTCATGCAGGCCGCCGATTACTCGCCGCCACCCGACGCCAACAAACCTTCGGCTCCCGCAAAGTGACCGCGCCGCGCCATGAAATCCCTCTTCCTCATCCTCGCGCTCGCCGCACCCGCCGCCGCCGCCCCATCCCTCAATGTCCTCCTCATCATGGCCGACGATCTCCGTCCCGCCATGGGCTGCTACGGGGACTCCATGGCAAAAACGCCCCACCTCGACCGGCTCGCCGCCCGCGCCGTCCGCTTCGACCGCGCCTACGTCCAGTACCCCGTCTGCAACCCTAGCAGGGTCTCCCTCCTCACCAGCACTCGCCCGGAACACAACGGCATCACCGGCAATGCCACGTTCTTCCGCGACAAAATGCCGGACATCATCGCCCTCCCCCAGCTCTTCCGCCAGCACGGTGCCACCGCCCTGTCCTTCGGCAAAATCTACCACGCCGGTCTCGTCGAAGGCACCTCCGAAAACCGCTTCCTCGACATCGGTAAATCATGGGACCAGGCCTCCATGTTCCGCCCCACCGCCCTCGGCAATTCCGGCCCGCGCCGCAATCTCACCAACGGCTCCCTCAAATGGTGCGAGGTCGCCGACCTCGAAGGCACCGACAACGACCAGTCCGACGGCCAGACCGCCCAGCAAACCATCGCCGCCATGGAAAAACTCGCCGCCAAACCATGGTTCATCGCCGCTGGCTTCCATCGCCCGCACGACCCCTTCGTCGTCTCAAAAAAATACGTCGCCCAGTTCCCCGCAGGCTCGCTCTCCCTCCACCGCGACCCCGCCGACGCCTCGCCTCTCAACAAACACGCCCTCGGCGGCGGTGCCTTCGAAGCCGCCTTCAACCGCTTCGACGACAAGGACCGCATGGACTTCCTCACACATTACTACGCCGGAGTCTCCCAGACCGACGCACAGGTCGGTCGCCTCATGGACGCCATGGACCGTCTCAACCTCTGGGACAAAACCATCGTCATCTTCGTCGGCGACCACGGCTATCATCTCGGCGAACGCGGCTGGTGGAACAAAAACACGCTCTTCGAACGCTCCTGCCGCGCCCCCCTCCTCATCGCCGCCCCAGGCACCAAACCCGCCGTCTGCCGCAGTCTCGTCGAATTCCTCGATCTCTACCCCACCATCGCCTCAATCTGCGCCCTCCCTCTCCCAGCCACCGTTAAAGGCAAAAACCTCCAGCCTCTCCTCGCCAACCCGGATCTCTCCCTCCACGGATCCGCCCTCACCCACATCTCCCGCGGCAACATCACCGGCTTCAGTCTCCGCACCAACCGCTGGCGCTTCATCTCATGGAGCGACGGCACCACCGAACTCTACGACCACAACACCGACCCAGGCGAGTGGCACGACATCTCCTCTCTGCCCGCCAACGCCGACATCCTAGCTCAACTCAAGCACCTCCTCGCCACCCGCCGCTGACTCCCCCTTCTCACTCTCCCCCCTCGCTCGCCTCCGCCTCCGCCTCCACCTCCGCCGACGGCATCAGCCAGTACGCTCCCACCAGCGACAGGCTCAGCGGAAAAATGTACAACCCTCTAATGGCAGCAGCCACTAGAGAACCCCTCGAAAACCCAAACGCACCACCAGTCGCCACCGCTAGCCAGAGAAACATCAGCACCATCGCCACCGCCGGACAGAGCCACAGTATCGCCGTCGTCCTCCATCCCCGTCGCCGCCGGATGAAGTCACCCGCCGCCACACACGGCAGTCCGAATGCCAGTTTACCACCAAGCAGCATTCCCATCATGGCCAGCACCCCCATCCACCCCCCATTCACCCATCCCCCCACTACCGCATACGCCAGCATCCCGTAAACCACCGTGCCGTTCCCGGAACTGTCCGCCATCCACGCCCATCCCTCAAACAGCACCACCTCTATCCAGAAGACGCCACTCACCAGCCCGATCGCCCCGTACCGAGCGCCCCAACGCCCCAACCTCCCTCCCAAACCGCGCCCGATCTCAATCCCCGCAACACTCGCACAACTCACCACGGCACTCACCGGCAGCGTCGCCGCCCAGATCATCCAGAACGACAGAGTCTCCCGCCCCGGAGGCCCATACCTGCTGAACTCGGCACTCGTCAGCCTCTCGCCAATCCCGCCCGGCAATCCCACCAAATACACCAGATACGCCAGCACCGGCACCACCCCGAACACCGTCCACACCGGCCATCTCATCCGCCGCCGCCATAAATCCGCCACCACATGGCACGGCA